>LFTO01000083.1:0-13403 GCA_001513335.1 Clostridiales bacterium DTU086
TACCGGGCTGTAAACATTGCCCTGGTAAATGAATTGATGCTGCTCTGCGACAAGATGGGCATCAATGTGTGGGAGGTTATTGACGCGGCAGCCACCAAACCTTTCGGGATACAGGTTTTTTACCCCGGGCCCGGTGTCGGCGGCCACTGTATACCCGTTGACCCTTTCTACCTAAGCTGGAAGGCAAGACGGTATGATTTCCCCACCCGTTTTATTGAGCTTGCCGGGGAAATCAATATTCTGGTTTCCTATCATGTGGTCAATAAAGTTGTGGGAGCCCTGAATGCAATGGGAAATCCGGTCAAAGGAGCCAGAATATTTGTTTTAGGAGTTACTTACAAAAAGGACATCAGTGACTTAAGAGAGTCCCCTGCGATTAAGATAATCAAACAGCTGACAGATAAGGGAGCAGAAGTAGTGTTTTTTGACCCCTATGTGACAGCTTTCGGAGAAAGTGAATTGGGTCTGCCCATTGAACGGGTTGAACTGACAGAACAGGAATTAGCCGGCAGCGACTGTGTCCTTATCATTACTGACCATTCCCAGATTGATTATGAAAAAGTGGTGTCCGCAGCCCGTATAGTGGTGGATACCAGAAACGCAACAAGGGATGTGAAAGCAGGCCGTGAAAAGATCATCCTTATCTAAACCTGGGCAGTTGAGGATTTTCATCACTGTTTCAGAAGAACCTGTTTATATCAACCCGTTTATTAAAAAGCTTATCCATTCTCTCCACCATGAGATAGTGGGCATCGGCATCCAAAAGGGGAAATCTGCTGTTGCCGGAAAAACCTTAGGAAGAAAGATAAAATACCTTTCTTCCCTCGCAATAATCTCAGATCCTTGGAACCTCCTAAAAAGGGCAGTTATTTTTGGCTGTTTTCTTTTTTTCGAAAGAATTGGTTTTACCGGCATCCAAAACCCCTTCTCCGTAACCGCTGCAGCAAGGCAGTACGATATCCCGGTCATATTCTGTGAAAACATAAACTCCAAGGATTTTATCAGGTTTTTAGAAGATCAAAATTTGGATGTAATCATCAACCAGGCCCAGGTAATCCTCAGTAAAGATTTTATTGAGGTCCCGCGGGTGGGATGCCTGAACCGCCACGCCGCCCTGCTCCCCAAGTATCGGGGAAGGCTGGCACCCTTTTGGGCCTATTTGAACGGGGAAAAGGAAAGCGGCTTAAGCATTCATTTTATTGATGAAAAGCTGGATAACGGTCCAATCCTTGTCCAAAAACCGGTTCCCATTAAGCGGCTGGACACTGTAGATACTCTGTTGGACAGGATTTTTCAAAGAGTCGCCCCTGATGCCATGCTTGAAGCCCTTGAATTAATTCGTTCGGGCCGCTATGAGGATCACTTGATTGAAAATGATGACTCAAAGGCCTCATACTTTTCCTCCCCCGGTCTAAAAGACGCTCTCCGTTATCGCCTGGTACTATTGAGGAGGTGGATCATTGGTATCTAACATCATGATGTCTGTGGATATGGATGAATGGTACCAGTGCAGGTGGGCTACGGGATCACAAAGTGCCTACTGGCAAGATACGGCGTCCTTTTTCAAAGATTACTATAAATCTAACAAACCGGCAGGTGAAATCATCCCCCTGACAGAGGTTATACTGGAGCTTTTTGACCGGTTCGACATCCCTGCAACTTTTTTCTTTACAGGTGAGGTTGCAGGCTACTACCCCCACCTGGTAAAAAAAGTTGCTGCGTGCGGGCACGAAATTGGCTGCCACAACTATGTGCATAAAGACTACAACGAGGGAAATCCCGAAGAGTTTCGTGCCAATCTTCATAAGTCAAAAGCTCTCCTGGAAGACCTGACTTCCTCCGAGGTTATCGGATACCGGGCCCCAAATTCAACAGTAAGCCCATATATGATAGAAAGTCTCCTTGCCGAAGGCTTTTTATATGATTCATCAGTAACCCCTACCAGGTCATTCCGGGGAAAATTCGGCAATTTCAAAGATGCACCCAAACATCCCTATATCCTTGATATTCACGACTTTGCCCGGGAAGGAAATTCGGGTTTGTGGGAATTTCCCTGGCCTGTTTTCCCAATATTTAGACTGCCTTCAGGGTCAGGCATCATGTCCCGAATTGCAGGCTATACCTACACAGTCATCTCCATGGAATACACTCTCCGGGAAGGTGATACGGTCTATTACTTTCATCCTTATGAAATCGGCCCGAAGCCATCTCTTCCCTTTAAGAAAGTCAATACAAAAGTATTTCTGCGCAACCTGGGTGAGCCCTATAGAAAGATGTTGATTAAACTCTGTACCCGTTATCGCGGCAGGTTCATTTCCGGAAAAATGCTTTATGAAAAACTCACCCGGCAAAGGTGAAACAAGATTGATTCCGTATAGGAGTGATTTCCGTGACCATAAATTTTGGCATTGCCGGCTGCGGACACATTGCCGCTAAACATGCCTCTGCCCTGGCAGATATGGAAAATGCAAGACTTGCTGCAGTTTGTGACTTGGACCAAAAGCGCACGCTTCCTTTTGTACAGCGGTACAATGCCACCCCTTACATCGCATACGAAGATTTCCTTAAGCACAACCCCCTTGATGCAGTCATTATCTGTGCACCCAGCGGGCTGCACTTTCAATTGGGGGAAAAAGCAGCCCTTGCAGGCAAACACCTTTTAGTAGAAAAACCCTTTGTACTCAATGTTGCAGACGGAAAGAAGCTTGTTGATACCTGCAGGGAAAAAGGGTTACTCCTTGGAGTTGTACACCCCAACAGGACTAAACCGGCTGTAACAGCACTAAAAAATGCTCTCCGGCAGGAGCTCTTTGGCAGGATAACCCATGTAAGTGCCGTCCTCAGGTGGAACAGGAACGCCGAATATTTCAGTGCTGCGGCATGGAGGGGGACCAAACTCCTTGACGGGGGAATCCTGTTTAACCAGGCAATTCACAATATCGACCTGCTCAACTGGCTGGCCGGCCCGGTGGAAGAAGTTTTCGCCTACGGGGCTACACGAATCCACAGCATTGAATGCGAGGATGTCTGTGCCTGCGCCCTGAAATTCCGGGGCGGAGCCTTGGGGCTAATCGAGGCGGCAGTTACAATCTATCCCCGGAACCTGGAAGAAAGCCTGGCTGTATTTGGCAGCCGGGGGACAGCCGTCCTGGGGGGAACTGTCCTTTCCGGGGTGAAGGAATGGAAATTCGCTGATATGACTGAAGATGAATCCCGACAGCAGGCAGAGATAATTAACGGCACCCCCAATACGCCGGGACACATGGTGGTGCTCAGGGACTTCATATCCGCTATTAATGATAATCGCCCGCCAATGGTATCCGGGGAAGAAGCATTAAAGACACTTTGCCTGATTAAAGCAATTTACCGGTCCATGGAAACGGGCCGCCCGGCAGAAGTCCATTATATTGAAGGGTGTGATAGGCCATGAGATATGTAAGCCCAACAGCAAAAATTGCCGCGGATGCAAATATCGGTTACTTTACAGTGATTGGCGATGGTGCCTGCATCGGCAACAACGTCACCATCGGAAACAACGTTACTATTTATCCGGGCAGTATTATCGGTGACAACGTTTACATTGAATCAAACGCTGTTATAGGGCGCCTGCCCCGCCCTGCAAAGACGAGTACCGTTAAAATCACCGGCGACCTCCCTCCCGTAAAAGTAGGGGCAGGCAGCATCATTGGATGCGGTGCCGTTCTCTATGCAGGTACAGAAGTCGGCAGTTCCTGCCTTATTGGGGACAGGACACTGGTACGGGAGTACTGTTTAATAGGTGACAATGTGGTAATCGGTTCAGGTTCCATAGTTGAAAACTGCGTAACCATCGCTAAAAATACAAAAATTCAGAGCGGAGCCTATATTACCACTTACACAACCATCGGAGAAAATTGCTTCATTGCGCCTATGGTCACCACATTAAACGACAACTTTATGGGACGCACTGAAGAAAGGTTTAAGCACATTAAAGGAGCTGACATAAAAAAAGGTGCCCGGGTAGGCGGCGGTTCCATTCTTCTCCCGGGAATAAAAGTTGCCGAAGAGAGCTTCATTGCCGCGGGGGCAGTTGTCACCAGGGATACCCTTCCTGCCAGGGTTTATAAAGGGGTTCCGGCAAAAGAATTCCGGATCGTGCCCGAAAAGGAACTGCTCAAGGAGGAGGACTCATGAAAATACCCTTACTTGATCTAAAAGCCCAGTATTTGTCCCTGCGGGAGGAGATTATGGAAGCAGTCGGCGGTGTATTTGAAAGCGGACGGTATATCCTGGGCCCCAACGTATCCGCTTTTGAACAAGAAATGGCGGAATTCTGCGGGACAAAATATGCCGTAGGGGTTGGCAACGGGACGGATGCCCTGGTGCTCTCCCTGGACGCGTGTGGAATTGGCCCCGGTGATGAGGTAATTACCACCCCCTACAGCTTTTTTGCCACTGCGGAAGCAATTTCCCGTGTTGGTGCCAACCCTGTATTTGTTGATATCGACAGGAACACGTACAACATGGATGTCACCCAGATTGAAGATAAAATCTCTGAGCGTACACGGGCTATACTGCCGGTCCACCTCTTTGGACAGATGGCTTTAATGGATCAAATTATGCAGATTGCCCATAAGCACAGTTTAATCGTGATTGAAGATGCCTGCCAGGCAATAGGTGCCTCCTATGAAGGGCGCAGGGCAGGTTCCTGGGGAGATGCGGGGTGCTTCAGCTTCTTTCCCAGTAAGAATCTGGGCGGCTGCGGGGACGGGGGAATGATTACCACAAACGATGCCGCCCTGGCAGACCGGCTGAGGATGCTGCGGGCTCACGGAAGCCGCAAAAAGTATTACAACGAAGCAATTGGCTACAACAGCCGGCTGGATGAACTCCAGGCAGCCCTCCTGCGGGTAAAACTGCGATATCTTGAGACATGGAACGAAGCCAGGAGAGAAAAAGCAGATCGGTATAACAGCCTCCTGGTAGGGTTGGACCTGAAGCTTCCTTATACTATTCCGAAAGCAGTGCCTGTATATCATCTCTATATAGTAGCCCACCCTGCACGGAATGAAATAATCAATTCCCTCAACCAGCTGGGTATAGGCACCGGTATATACTACCCCGTCCCCTTGCACAAACTGGATGTTTATAAAGGACTGGTCCAAGGCCCCCTGCCTGTAGTGGAACAAGCCTCCCAGGAGACCTTTGCCATTCCCCTGTTTCCGGAAATGACTGACAGCCAGCAAGACTATATTGCGGAACAGCTGGCGGGCATCCTCCAGGATCTGGAAAACTAGAGGAACAATTTTCTTGCATGAAGCATATTGTGTCATATTCCGAAAGGCAGGCATGAACCATGGATTTTTCCCTGAAGATGTACTCTGAAATTTGCAGGGCCCTGGAGCCGTACAGGGTTGTCACGGTAAAACAGTACCTGAGCCAGGATATTGAACCGCCCCTTGTAATTATGAGACATGACGTTGATAAGGATCTTGACTGTGCCCTGGCAGTAGCAGAACTGGAATACCGGATGGGTATCAATTCCACTTATTATTTCAGATACCCCCGCACCTTTGACCTTGTTACCATGTCAAAGATATCTCGTTGGGGCCATGAGATCGGCTATCATTATGAAGTCATGGACAAAGCCGGCGGAAACATCCAAAAGGCCTTGGATATATTCCGGCAGGAACTGGATATTTTCCGCAGGTATTTCCCAGTATCCACGGTATGCAGGCACGGGAACCCCTTAACTAAATGGGACGGCAAAGAAATATGGGAACACTGTGACTTCAAAGATTTTGACCTGGAGGGCGAAGCCTACCTCTCCCTTGCCGACGTCTCTGTCTACCTTACCGATACGGGGAGAAACTGGTGCGGAAGCCGCAACATCAAGGACTTCCTGGGTTCCGGCAGCAGTGTGAGCATAAAGAAGACCCCGGAACTCATCGCATTTTTACAAAACATGGGTGCTGATAGAATATACCTCAACTGCCACCCGGAAAGGTGGGCACCCGGGCTGTGGGGGTGGGTAAAGTCGCTCCTTAGAGATAAAACCTTGAACCTGGGTAAGTTTCTTATTAACCAATGTCACCGCCCAAAACCCCCGTCCTTTCCGGGTGGGGATACCCGGCGAAAAAATTAAGGGTGAATCGAGATGGATTGTGATGTGCTTATAGTTGGTGCCGGCCCCGTGGGAAGCTTTGCAGCAGAAACTATAGCCGCTTCCGGATTTAAGGTAGTCATACTGGAAGAACACAAAACAATCGGCGAACCGTTACAGTGTGCCGGTTTAATATCTCCCCGGGCAGTAGAACTGGCAGGAGTAGGGAGAGACATCGTAATTAACGAAATTCGCGGCCTGCGTGTTTTTTCTCCCCTGGGGGGAAGCCTGCATGCCGAAAGCAACCAGGTTTTCTCCCTGGCTGTTGACCGGGCATTACTGGATCAAAAACTTGCCGAAAGAGCAGAGAATGCGGGAGCGCTGCTCCTTACAAAAACACGTGTCACAGGGCTGGAACCTGTTAAAGAGGGTTACCACGCCACAGCAGTAAGGGATGGTCGGACTATCAACATAAAAGCCAGGCTGGTAATAGGTGCGGACGGCATCGCTTCCAAAACAGCCCAATGGCTGGGACTGGGGCATAAAAACCCGAGGGCAGTCATGTACTCTGCCGAAATAAAACTGCCTCGTAACAATACAGCCAGCGTAGATGTCTTTCTCGGGCATGAATTCGCACCAGGTTGGTTTGGCTGGCTTATTCCCCTGGACGAAAACACCTGCCGGGTAGGCACAGGCTGCGCATTTATGGAAAACCACCCTCCTCCCCGGTACTATTTTGAAAAAATGGCCGGTGTGTTTCCTGAAATTTTCAACGGGCTAAAGGTGCTACGCTACACGGGAGGATCCGTGCCTTTAGGCCCTATGCCCAAGATATTCACCTCTCACGCTATGCTGGTAGGGGATGCCGCTTCCCAGACAAAACCCATTTCCGGCGGAGGTATTTATACAGGTTTACGGGCTGCCCAAATCTGCGCAGAAACAGCTGTAGGAGCTTTAATGGAGGAAGATCTAACAGAAAACCGGCTTTACCATTACCAGGAACAGTGGAACAAGGAAATGGGTGGTGAACTAAACCGGGCCATGGGTTACAGGAAAAGCTTTCTAAATTTAAGCGACAAAAATATCGACCTGTTGATAAGATTCCTTAACAAGCCAATGTGGCTGAATACCATTTTGCATTATGGTGATATTGACTATCCCTCCCGCCTGGCGTTGAAAATGTGTCTTCTGAATCCCCTTGCCAGGGTATTTTTTAGAAATGCAGGTCAAACTACTACACCCTCTTTTCCCACAGTTAAGACAAATAGTGACAGCAAACACCCTGCCCAAAAAATTGATTGACCTGCAGTGAATCAAAAGTGAGGTTCAGCAAATGTACCGTGAAAAAAAGGTCGGTGTTGTAGTGCCGGCCTATAATGAAGAAGCACTAATTTGCAAAGTAATAAAAAATATGCCCGGCTATGTTGACAGGATATTTGTAGTGGATGATTGTTCAACAGACCGAACAGTTACAACTGTCCTGAAATGTAATGACCCTCGCACCTTAATCAAATGCCACTCAGAAAATAAAGGGGTTGTTCCGGCTATAGCAACCGGTTACAGGCTGGCTCTAGAAGAAAACATGGACCTAATTGCCGTAATGGCCGGTGATGACCAGATGGACCCCCTGGAGCTTCCTAAACTGTTAGATCCTGTAGCTGACGGGATTGCTGATTACAGCAAAGGTGACCGGCTGTCAAGGCGGGAGTTGACCCGGGGGATGAGCAACTGGAGGAAATTCGGCAATAACCTGCTCACCTTCCTTACACGGGTTTCTTCAGGCTACTGGAACCTTCAGGACCCCCAAAACGGGTATACGGTAATTTCCGCTAAGGCACTGGCAAGAGTCGACTTGAGCAGGTTATATCCCAGGTACGGCTACTGCAACGACCTGTTAGTAAAGCTGAACGTCCTGGGGTTCTCTGTAGTAGATGTTCCCATCCCAGCCCGGTATGGTGAAGAGAAATCAAAAATCAGGTATGGGAAATACATCTGCAGCGTCTCACTGCTGCTGCTTAGAAACTTCCTCTGGCGGATATTCAAACAGTACCAGTACCCAAAACTAAAATTACCCGGTATAACCTACGCGGCTGCCTTTGTTCTCCTGCTTTTTGGACTAATTTCTCTTTTTGTCGCTCTTTTCGGCAATATCTCCTTTTTCCCGGGAGCTGTGACCTTTGCCGCAGGAAAACTACTTTTCTTATTGTCCACTGCCATTGACGCCGCTTCAAAATAAGGATGGATAGGGAAAGGAGTCTCCAATGAAAATAGTTACAGTTGTTGGCGCCAGACCCCAATTTATTAAGGCAGCGCCGGTATCTCTCAAATTAAAGGAGTCAGGAATCACTGAAATATTTGTCCACACCGGCCAGCATTATAACCCCCGGATGTCCGGAAACTTTTTCAGGGAGCTGAACCTCCCTCTCCCGGATTATAACCTTGGGGTTGGTTCAGCCACTCATGGTAAGCAGACAGGGAGAATGCTTGAAGCCCTGGAGGCAATTATGCTCCGGGAAGAACCTGATTGGGTCTTAGTATATGGAGACACCAACTCAACACTTGCCGGAGCCCTGGCAGCGGCAAAACTGCACATCCCTATAGCCCACGTTGAAGCCGGCATACGCAGCTATAACCCTGTAATGCCTGAGGAAATAAACCGCCGGCTTACCGACCATGTTTCAACTGCCCTCCTGTGCCCAACGGAGCAGGCAGTTCGCAATCTTGAACAGGAAGGCTTCAACAATATATTAAACGGAGGAAAGTTAACGGACATTACCCCCCCTGCACGGTTAGAAACAGGTACAACCCCACTGGTAGTAAATGTAGGGGACGTAATGTACGACATGGTGCTTAAAACGGGCCGCACGCTGGAAAGTATGTCCCCGGAAATATTAAGCAGGTACCATGTTTCCAAAGACAAATATGTCCTGGCTACCGTTCACCGTCCTGAAAACACCGACCATAAAGCCCGCCTGGAAGGGGTAATCGAAGGTTTGTCCCGTTTAGGGGTTACCGTAATTTTACCCCTCCACCCCCGCACCAAGAAATATCTCTCAGACTATGCTCTGTTCCCCAGAATAAACCAGGCAAAAAACATTGTTCTCACTGAGCCGTTAGGGTATGTGGAGCTGCTTTCCCTGTTAAAAAATGCCCGGTGTGTGGTTACCGACTCCGGGGGGATACAGAAAGAGGCATATCTGCTGGGGGTGCCCTGCCTTACCTGCCGGAATGAAACTGAATGGCCGGAAACAGTGGATTCCGGGTGGAACAGGCTTATCGGCCTTGGTGGGGCAGAACTGCTGCAGTCTTTCCCCTTCCGGCTTTTACAGGATAAGCGACCCCAATGGTTCGGGGACGGAAGTGCCGCCCAGCGAATTGTGCAGTTACTGAGGAATTACTAAAAGGCAACAAGGAGTCCTTCATGAAAGAAGAAAAATCGAAAGAAAACAAACTATTAGAAAAAGAACAACAATTATATGATGCCTTCGTAGATGCAAGCCCCCAAGGCTGTCTTTTTCACAAGTCATGGTGGCTGAGCGCAGCTGCCCCGGAAAAGTACAAGGTTTTCACCCTCAAGGAGGGTAGCGAAATTGTAGCGGCATGGCCCATGGTTTTCCAGCAGGTAATGGGCTTGAGGTTGAGTATGCAGCCCCAGCTTACCCCAACACTGGGAATAATGTTTGGCCCTAAACGCAAGCTGAAATATGCCGAGCAGCTGTCGGAAGAAATGCAGCTAACGAACGAACTTATTGAGCTTATGCCAAAGATGTCCTTTTTCTGCCAGCATTTCCACCATGAATTTTCCAACTGGCTGCCCCTGTACTGGGCAGGGTTCCAACAGACAACCCGCTACACATACGTAATCGAAGACCTATCAAACCTCGACCGGGTTTGGGAAAACATCCGGTACAACACCAAGAGAAAGATTAAAAAGGCTGTTAAACTGGATATCCAGGTTGTAACAGACTTGGGATTAGACAGACTCCTTGACCTGAATGAGCTTACTTTCCGGAGACAGGGCTTGCCCCTCCCTTACTCCCGGGAATATGTAAAAAGAATAGATAGAGCCTGTCAGAAACAAGGAGCAAGAAAAATGTTTTTTGCCGTAGATTCCGGGGGCCAACTGCATGCTGCCATTTACATAGTTTACGATCAAAAAGCGGCATTTTACCTCTTTGGCGGAGGAGACCCCAATTTAAGACACAGCAACGGGCATGCCCTGGTTTTATGGGAAGCAATAAAATTTGCTTCCACAGTTTCCAGGAGTTTTGATTTTGAAGGGTCGATGCATAAGAATATTGAGCCGGTTTTCAGGGGCTTTGGAGCGGTGCAAAAGCCTTATATGGAAATTACAAAAGGCAGTCCCTTTTTGAACCTGGCATTCCGGTGGGCAAAGAAAGCCTGGTCCGGGGGAGGGATCCCTGCCCGGTTTATCAGGAAGTTCCTGCTTTAGAACCCTTCCACAAAAACGCCCTAAATCTCATTCACACAAGCAGTGAGTTGTAAAGGGAATTTCCTGTAAGCTTCTTTATTCAGGCCCGAACTGCAACCTTACTTGATTGACTACAGAACAACTTTTTGAGGGTGAGCGTATTGAAGATAGTTGTTGACATAAACCACCCTTCCCACGTCCACTTTTTCAAAAACTTTATTTGGGAAATGGAGAAAAAAGGGCATGAAACAATCATCTTAGTTTCAGCCAAAGATGTATGTTTATCCCTCTTAAGTGCTTACGGATTCCCTCACCTGGACCTGGGGCCGTACGGCACTTCTTTATTAAAAAAATTGGCTGGTGTGCCGGAAAAAAATCTCAAAGCATACCAGTTCCTTAGACCCCTTGCCCCTGACATATTTCTGGGTTTGGGCTCTATCCGTGCCGCACACGTCTCCTGGTTGATGGGGAAACCCAGCATTATATTCGACGATGACGAGTATACGTACCCCTTCTACCGCTGGTTCACCGGCACCGTCTGCGCCTTTTCCGGTTTTAAGTTATCCGGAGAGAAAATAATTAAAGTTCCGGGATATAAAGAACTTGCCTATTTACATCCCCACCGTTTCCAAACAGCATCCAATTCAAACCCGGAGGACCCTGGAGTACTGCTGCGTTTCGTATCCTGGACGGCCTTTCATGATCTCGGGAAACAAGGTTTCAGCCTTAACTTAAAAGAGAAATTGGTTAAGGAACTTGAGAAACACGCCAGGGTATACATTTCCTCAGAATCCCCTCTCCCCCACAGACTGGAAAAATACAGAGTAAGGATTCATCCGGAAGATATGCACCGTTTCCTGTCCAGGGTCAACCTGCTGGTTTGCGATTCCCAAACTATGGCTACAGAAGCTGCAGTTTTAGGTGTTCCTGCTGTCAGGTGCAACTCCTTTGTAGGGAAAAATGACATGGGCAACTTCCGTGAACTGGAGGAAAGGTACAAGTTGATTTTTAATTACAGCACCCCTGAGGCCGCTGTGGCCAAGTCTGTTGAATTGATTAAAACCCCCGGATTAAAGGCAGCCTGGGAGGACAAACGCAGACGCCTGCTGAGGGGAAAAATTGACGTTACCGCCTTTATGGTCTGGCTGGTAGAAAACTACCCGGACAGTGTAAATGAAATCAGAAGGGAACGTCATTTCGGGGAGTGGATAGTCCCGGCACCCAATCTAAGTTGATTTCTCAAAGGGTATGTCCTTTGGGCAAGAAGTATTTCCAATCAAAGCACACGAGGAGGGGTAGTTTTGAAAGGAAATGAAATCTTTTTAGAAGCTCTAAGAAAAGACACGGAAATGTGGGATGCCTTTACAGGCAAAAACGAGAACCCCAATCTGGTATCTTCCAAGTACGAGGGCAACGACAGACAGAAAATCATGGTGCCCGCAGTATCGGAATATCTTACCCATCACGGGTACCAGGTCAGCTACCCTGATGGAAAAAGGTTTGCCATTTGTTTGACCCATGATGTTGACGATATTTACCCCCCTTTGTCTCATAAGGCTCTGTCCTGCCTGTACAGTCTAATTAGTCTTGACATCCCCCGGCTTAAACAGGACCTTTTCTGGGAAAGGAAAGGCCGTAAATCAAGCCCTTACCTCAATTTCAGAGAGATTATGGATTTAGAAAGAAAGTATGGGGCCAAATCAACCTTCTATTTTATGACTGCCCTCCGGGATCCGGTAAGGTTTAGATACAACATAGGAGAAATTAAAGATGAATTACGGGAAATTGTAAAAAGCGGCTGGGATGTGGGACTCCACGGTGGTTACTACTCCTACGATGACCCTCAGGCCATCCAGGCGGAAAAAGACAGGCTGGAAAAAGCTTTGGGGAAAGAGGTCATTGGCTACAGGAACCATTACCTGCGGTTTAAGGTCCCGGATACCTGGGCTCACCTGGAAAAGTGCGGTTTTTTGTTTGACACAACTTACGGGTACACCAACACAGTGGGCTTCAGGAACGGGTTGTGCCATCCTTTTCGTCCCTTTAATCCAAAAACAGGAAACCAGATGAAAATTTTTGAGATCCCACTGCATATCATGGATGGGGCCCTCTTTGACCTGACAGGAAATTACCAACAGGCCTGGCAGATTACCGAGAATATGATTGACCGGGCAGCCAATTGTAGCGGTATCCTCACAGTTTTATGGCACAACAGTGTTTTTAACTGCCCTTTCAGGGCTAAATGGAAAAAAATTTATGAAAAAATTCTGGAGTACGGACAGAAAAAAAATGCATGGATGACTTCCAGTACTGAGATCTGGGGATGGTGGAAAGAACATGGCTATTAAGCTAATCAATGAAAAACAGCTGTGGGACCAGCTTGTGGAGAGCACTCCCCAGGGACTGCTCTACCACAAATGGGACTTTCTTAAACTGATTGAAAAGCATTATAAATATAACCTGCTGCCCTACGGGATTTACAAAGGAGAAGAATTGATTTGTGTTTTTCCAATGTTCCAAAAGAGAATAAAGGGAATTAACTGTTTATTTTCTCCTCCGCCCCAATCGGGAGTTCCCTATCTGGGCTTTATTATGAACGAGACTTACCATATTCTAAAGCAAAGCAAAAAAGAGTCCTACTTAAAAATAGTAGCGGAGGATGTAGACAGGGAAATCAAAAGAATCTCACCAAACTATTTCTCAGCTTCACTGGTTCCAGGTTTTGTAGATATCCGGCAGTTTAAGTGGCGCAGGTACGGAATAACTACCGATTATACCTATATCCTCGACCTTAATCAGTCCCTGGATGAAATTTGGAACGGAGTAACCGGTCACTGCAGGCAGAAAATCCGCAAATGCAGGGACCTAAACTGTAAATTGGAAAAAAGC
>LFTO01000083.1:13457-24116 GCA_001513335.1 Clostridiales bacterium DTU086
CTGGTATTTAGGGTGGATTGGATTAACAAAAGCCAAGGACAGAAAATACAAATATGTTAATGACTTAATGTTATGGAGTTTTATTCAACAGGCAAACCTTCAGGGATATAAAAAATTTGAAATCAGTGGAGCCAATGACCCGGATTTGTGTCAATTCAGGACAAAATTCAATCCACAGTTAGAGATCTGCATGCAAATTTCCAAGAAAGATTTTCTTGGAAGAATCGCTGAAAAATTCTACCTGAGATTCATAAAAGCAGTTTAGTGGTACAACTGGCCAAAAAAATGTTAGTACAGCAAGTCAGTAGTAAACTGGAAAATTATATTAACGATTCTCTCTTCAAGAATTCGTTTTTTCTTGTCCTGAGCAGGATTCTAAACATGGGGGCGGGGTTTCTCTTTTGGGTGATTGCAGCCAGGATATACTCCATCGATGATGTAGGTAAAGGTACAGCGCTGCTCTCTTCCCTAGGGCTGATTATTCTCATATCCCGGTTAGGATTTGACTTTTCCCTGATCCGGTTTGTACCCGGGAATGATCGCAATGAAGTACTGAATACATGCCTTTCCATTACCACCTTATCAACAACAATAATCTGTCTCTCCTACATTACCATTGACAACCTTTTGCCGTCGCCACTGGTAACTGATATAACTTCTGCTTTAATGTTTACCGCTGCAGCAGTTTTTAACTCTGTTTCGCTGCTTACGGGAAATATGTTCCTGGCTATCAGAAACCCACAACATTTTTTTACCCAAAACGCAATCATGTGTTCAAGGCTGGTACTGCTGTTCCCCCTTGTTTACCTGAAAGCATTCGGGATTTTTTTATCTATGGGTATAGGCCATGGCCTGGCCTCAGCATTCGGGATGCTCGTGCTAAAAATAAAAGGATTAAAGCTAAACTTTCTTGCCGTAAATAGGGAATTTATTGAAAAATCTTTGAAGTTTTCACTGGGCAGCTGTCTGTCGAATAATTTATACGAGGCACCGGGTTTGATACTCCCAATTATGGTACTGCATATGCTTGGCGAAGGTGCTGCTGCAAAATATTATATAGCCTTTATGCTTGGCAATTTAGCAATAATCATACCCATGGCCTTAAGCATGGCCCTGTTTGTTGAAGGAAGTCACCAACAGCCCCTTAGGAAAAACCTGGTCAAGACAATTTCTGCCGCATACTTATCCCTGCTGCCGTGTGCCGTTGTCCTCTTTTTTCTGGGTAAATACATTCTTGATTTTATAAACCAGGAATACGTTGAAGCTTTCAGTTTGTTGAGGCTGGTTGTTCTGGCAAACTTCTTCGATGTCCTCCTGTTGATCTACGTTTCCGTACAGAACGTGCGAATGAGAGTAAAGGACAATGTTAAGATCAACCTGCTGCGTTTCGTTCTCATACTTGGTCTCAGCTATATATTCATCAAGAAGTTCAGTATCAACGGTGTAGGGTACTCTTTTTTGGCCACCTATGCTGTTTTAACCATAATTATCATGGCTCAGGCGTGGCGGGAGAAACCTTTCAGTGTAACGAGCAAAGAGTTTGAGAGGCAGGCCTAGGGGATTGTACCTGCACTTTGTCCATAGTTGTTTTCCGGTACTCATAAATCTTTCGCCAAAGGCTGCGGGGCACAGCGCACCACAGCATTTTCAAAAAGTCGATTAGGACCATTAACCTGGAGGAATGAACATGAAGGCTTTTTTGAAGGATAACAACCGGTTTGCCCTAACTGAAAAGGCAGTCTTTTACCTGTTGATAATTTTAGCCGTTGGAGGAATGACGGTCCCAATTCTTTTGGGCAATTACCACCTGTCACTGCTGGGAAGCTACTTGGGCATACCCATGATTCTGGCTCCCGTTATCTGGCACAAAATCAAGAAAAACCCCGTGGAAACTATTGCCCCCAAACCTGAGCTGGGCTACGTTTTCTGCATAATTTTTTTCTTGTGTTACTCGGTGTCTATACTGCTGCTGCGCTTTTTGCCAGTTAGAAGTATCGGGTATTACTTCCTGGTCACAGTAATGGGACTGTGTATCCTGGGACAAATAATCTTTTCCGGAGAGTCCGGAAACAAGGCACGTACCGTTATCCTAATTCAAACGATACTGCTGGTGCTGAACATCATCTGGGGGGTTAACCTCAAGTACTATTTTTTCATCGGCAGAACGGATATCATCCACCATTCCTGGCTGGCCCAGAACCTGATAAACACCGGCCATATCGGTGAGTTCTTCCAAATCTAATGCAGCCTTCCCCCTGTGGCATATTCTATGTTCGGTTATCACCCAAATCTGTGGTTTATCCTATCCCCCGTACACGGTAATGTTCTTAATTAACGGCGTTGTATACTCCCTTCTGGTCATCCTCGTTTATCTGGCTGTAAACAAACTGGTGCAAAACGAAAAAATAGCTCTTTTGTCGGCTTTGTTTCTTTGTTTGAACCCGGATGTCCTATTTTACGGAATGTACTCCATCCCCAGAAGCGCCGTCTTTTTCCTGGAGATGCTGCTGATATACCTGATGCTGCAGGAGAGGGATATTATCACCGTGGCTCTAATGATTTTTACGGCACTGGCCATTGTCATGTACCACCCGGCTTCCATACCCTTCGTTCTCCTGATCCTGGTAATAATATATTTCCTGCAGAGGCTTTACAAGATTAAAAAAAGCGGTTACCTGGTAACGTTAAACTATTTGTTCCTTGTTATTGTCATGACCCTGACATACTGGCTTTTTTACGGCCAGGAAGTATTTCGGGCCATAGTAAAAAACCTGGTAGGAGAAGGGCCCACCGGGGTTTTAACAAAATCCATCCTGGTTACACCCTTTAATGAGCTGTTTAATTACCTCCAGTACAGCCCCTTACTGTTTTTTCTCATCTGCGGAGTCCTGTATGTATTGAATTCACAAAAGCTGGCAAAGACCAATATACTATTCTATATTACAGCCCTTGGTCTGGCCTTTGTCACCTTTCCCGGTCCGGCCCTTTTGATTAACAAAATAGCCCGCAATTTTAATTTTATCAGGTTTGGTGAGTACTCGTTTTTCTTTATCTGCCTGGCAGGTGCGACCGGCCTTTATATCCTGCTGATTAAGCTGAAAAATCGCCAGCGTATTGGTGCGGCACTCCTGTTTGCCCTGATGGTGTTTTTGGGAGTATCCAACGACTTCAACGCCTCAGACAATCCTCTGGTAAAACGACCTTTCTATACCTATTACTTCACTGAAAGTGAGATAACAGCTATGAACCGCCTTGGCTACCTTGCCAAGGGGTACGTTACAGCAGATTATCCCGCAGCAAGGTATATGGAGTACTCCGATTTCCCCCAGAAAGCTCACATACTGGAAGTCAGTGCTCTGGAGCAAAAGATTCTGACCAACAGCAGCGATGATCTCATACTCATCAGAAAGGATGAGTTGAGTAAAAGACCACTAAAACTTTATACGTCCGCCGATGGAAAATTTCGCGTTGAGCCCTCTTTGGCTGCCTCACAGGACTATTACGGGGAAGATTCACCCCTTTGGGACAACTTGGATGAATTCAATTCCATATACGACTCCGGTACCGTTTGCGCTGCAAAAAGCATTGAAAGGATGAGTCCGGATGAAGATAACCCTTAAAAACGAACTGCTGTTAATCGTTGGACTGTCCCTGGTTGCAGTGGTCCTCCTCTTTCTTGACAGTCAACTAATCAAGGTTATCATAGGCTTTCCCTTTATACTGCTTGTTCCGGGGTATACTTTAACGGCGGCACTTTATCCGAAAACAAAGGATTTAACCGTCCCGGAGCGGCTGGTACTAAGTTTTGGTTTTAGCATGACCATTGTCCCCATGCTCTGCCTGGTATTGAATTACACTCCGTGGGGGGTAAGGTTATACCCGGTCCTGGGATCCATCTTCTTTTTTATCCTGGCCATGTCCGCTGCAGCCTGGTACAGGAGGAGTACCCTTCCCGTGCACCAGCGCCTGCAGCTATCCCTGGAACTTACATTTCATTGGGCACAGCAGTCCAAGAGAAAAAAAATCCTCCAGTCCCTCCTGGCGGCCTCTATCGTACTGCTGCTGATTAGTTTATGCTGCGCAGCCAATTTCCCAAAAGGAGAGGAGAACTTTACCGAATTCTATATTCTGGGGGAAGAGGGAAAAGCAGCGGATTATCCTCTCAGCCTTTACAGCCGGGAGGAGGCTGAAGTCACGGCATGTGTAGTAAACAATGAGAACAAAAAGGCATATTACCGTATTGAGGTTGTCATAGGTGAGGATAAAGTCTATGAATCTACACTGATAGCACTGGAACATGGGGAGAAATGGGAAGATGTGGTGGCTTTTGAACCTAATACATGGGGTGAAAAAGTAAAAGTAGAATTTTTATTGTTCAAAGCAGGGGAAGAAAAACCGGAACCCTACAGAAAACTTCACCTATGGATGGATGTGAAATAGTATGCTTCGAGGAATAACAGCTAAAGGGCCAACCCGCCCGGCTGGGCCCGTCCTAACCCTCTTGTTCTGGCTGATTGCCCTATTGATAACCATCAACGAGCTTGTCTTTGCCACTTGGAACACTGCCGCTGGGGCCTTACTCCACTTCGTAATGTTTTGGGCTTTAATAATCATTAGTTATTTCAATTTCAACTACCCGGAATCCCGGTTATACCTGTCCCTGGCCCTTGTTCCCCTAATGAGACTAATCAGTATCTCACTTCCCCTGACAGGACTGCCCCCAGTTTTCTGGTACCTGATAGTAAGTATCCCTTTGTTCTTTTCGGCCCTTTCAGCAGCAAAGCTGTGCGGCTTGAACTCCGAGGATTTAGGGCTGACTCCAGGCAACCTGCCTGTACAGCTGGCTACGGCTTTATTAGGCATTCCTTTAGGCTTCATTGGTTACTTTGCCTTACAGCAGTCAGTTGGATTACCCTTCCAGATACCCGGAGTATGGTATGCCCCTGTGATAATTATTGTTTGTACCGGTTTTATTGAAGAATTTGTTTTCCGCGGGGTTATCTACAAAAATGCACTTGAAATAATGAGCACCGAAAAAAGTGCTTTACTGGTCAGCTTCGTCAACGCAGTTACGAATATACCTAACCTCTCTTTTTTTCAGGTGATCTACTCTTTTTTGCTGGCCCTTCTATTAACAAAAATTTATCACCGGCAGCAATCCCTTATCGGGGTATCATTTCTCCACGGGATTGTAAACATCACAATTTTTCTGCTCTGCCCCTTGCTTTTTCAGGCTGTAAAGTAAGAATGGAGCATGAAGGCCTCCCTAGCACAGAGGGTTATGCTATCACCTTTTTCAGACTGTAAAATAAGAATAAAGCCCAAGGGACATGAATGCCCTGGTGCAAGAATCTATAGAGTATTCCTTAAAGAAAAACCATACAGGATTATTTTAAAGTACAACCAGCAGGATTATGCCAAAGTAAAGTTTTACGGAACCAATGGAGGTATCCTATGTTTTCTACCATTACCACAATGACTTCTAAAGCCATAATGTCAAATTCCAACCTAATAGCTCTTGTTGGCCAGATAATAATTGTGTCCCTGATTGTTGTCCTAATAGGCAGGGAATATATGCCCCTGGTATTGAAACCAAGTGACCTGGAACAACAGAAAACCCTTTTTCTGGTGAAATGTATATCAAGAATTGCAGTATTGCCTTTCCTATATGTGTTCATTTATATTGTTTTCTTCAATGCCGTAAAAGTGCTGGATTAATGCGGGTTCCAGTCCGTATTCAATCCCTTTAAAACGTTCAATTCCTTGCGGGTAGTCTAGAAACCCAGTAAAGAACCTGAAAAAAAGGATTCTTTACTTGAACCCAAATGTTTAATTTTTGAGGAAAATACATAGGCAGGAATAGACAATCTAATACTTGTATGGGTTGTAGTGCCGTACTTTAAAGCCGACACCCATCCGGTCCGCTATTTCCCGGCAGGCTTCAATATCTACTTCAGGTATGTCCACAACTGAAACCCGCACCCTGGGAACATACCTTTTGCTCTCTGCAATGAACTCCAGCAGGGCTGGGTAGCTTTGGGGCCCGAAAACAGGCCGACAGATGGCATTGTACTTTTCGGCATTTTCCGCGTTAAGGCTGATAGAAACAGCATCCACCATGCCTTCCAATTCAGGCAGGATATTGCGCCCGTGAAAGAGATTTGCCAGACCGTTGGTGTCCACTCTTACAGGGATTCCTTGTACCTTAATCCAGCGGGCAACTGCTTTTACAGTATCCAGGCGTATTAGTGGTTCCCCATATCCGCAGAAAACTATCTCCAAATAGCCATGGGGATCTCCGATAGCGGATATTATCTCGTAAAAATTGGGGTCTTTTTCAAGGCGAAGGTCATATCCGGCAACACCGGGAGACAAGTTGCGCACACAAAACCTGCATGCGCAGGTACACTTATTGGTAATGTTCAGATAGAGTCTCGAACCAATTTCATAGGCTATCATATTATGTTTTCTCAACACCCGGAACAGGAACTGCATCTGTGTCCGGAACAGCTTTTTTTACCGGAACCGGAATTAGATGACCTTCCCTTAGAAAGAAAATTTAATCCTGAATAAACCTGGGCCACATTACTGCTGCCGCAGATAGAACATTCCACATCATTCTTTCTATTTATGGCAGTAAATACAGAAAATCTGCTGCCACAGGAACCGCAGCGAAAATCATATGTGGGCATTTTTTTCACCTCACATACTAATATATCATATCCCTGCTGTATTTGCGGCAAGCTCCATTCCCTGAGCAGATTGATACTCTTCTTCGGAAATGACCCGATTGATAAGAATACGGGTTTCTGAGGAAAGGGAAATCTCTCCGGTAATCTTGGGTATGCCGTCCTTAAGTACAAAAGTACGGACATCAGGCCGGTGGGAACAGCCTCGGGGGGTGCGAATTACTATTGCTAACTCGCCGGTGCTTAATTCAACTATTGTGCCTACAGGATAGGCAGCTACGTTTTTAATAAAAGCTTTTACAATGTCATAATCAAAGTAATAATTACCGCTCCCTGTTATCATTTCAATAGCATCGTGGGGAAGGTACCCTTTTCTGTAAACTCGGTCAGATACCAGAGCGTCAAAGACATCTACCATGCCGGCAATACGGGCAAATATATGAATGTGGTTTCCCTTAAGGCCCCTGGGGTAACCCTCACCGTTATACCTTTCATGATGTTCGTAGGCAACATGTGCAGCGGTGAGGCTGATAGATTGGTTTTTTCTCAGCATCTCAAAACCATACAAAGGATGTTTTTGAATCTCTTTGTATTCTTCCTGGCTGAAATTACCGGGTTTATTCAGTATTTCGGAAGGCACCTTTATTTTTCCAATGTCGTGGAGAATGGTGCCCAGTCCGAGAGTATGCAGGCGGCTTTTACTAAATCCCAGGGATACCCCTGTCAGGAGAGCAAGGACACAGGTATTGACCGAATGGGCGAAAGTATAGTCATCAGCAACCCGTATATCGCTGAGATTAACTATCAAATCGTCACTGGACAAAAGGTCCTCTATTATATTGTTGATAGTTTCCGACACCTGTTCATCATCTATTATCGGTTCATTGCCTGATTGGACTGCCCTGGAAGCTTCAGAATGCAGCCGCTTGATAGCCTTTCTTGCCTGCAGCCTTGTGTCCTCCGCAATTACATCATAAACTTCTACGCCACCCATTAGTGAATCTTCTACATATACCGATATTATACCGAGCATTCGAAGTCGAGAAATAAACTTGACGTTGAGCATCATTCCCGCCGCCAAAAGTACCTGCCCGTCAGTATTGTAAACTGTGCGAGCGACTTTCATGCCCGGTTTTAGAAGTGAAATGGGTAGCTTCTGCATAACAACACCCTTAGAAAGGTTATAAGTTATAGAGCTTGTTCGACAGAGGTTTTCGACAAATAATTGGTAAATCCTTCTTCTGGGGAATATTTATCAATATATCTTGTATATTGTTGCTTATTGACCAAGGCGGCAGTCTGACGGGTCCACTGAAACAAAACCCATGACTACAGGGTGACGCAGGTGACCATCACTTGTCATTTCCAAGTATTTTATTTTCAGTGTAAGTCCCAGCATTACCCAAAATTGGTTTTGACTTTTCTTTCTAAAGTTTGTAAAAGGGCTGGTGTCACACACAAAATTACGCAGTTCTTTGTCAAGATAGTCAATATCTGCCTGGGAAAGTCCGGTGGCCACATTCCCCAGATAATAGAGCCTGTTATCGTCTCCATAGGCGCCTACACTCAAAGAGTTTAACCCACCATTTTTTACTGTAAACCCGCCAACAACCACAGTGATATCTTTGTAATGCTTTGACTTAACCCAAATATTGTTCTTTGTTCCAGGCAGGTACCTGCTGGTGCTGTCCTTGGAAACTACTCCCTCCAAACCCAATTCCCTGGTTCGCTCAAAAAGATGAATTCCCCCGGACACATGTTCCACAATTTGGACAGGTGGTACGGGATTGGGAAGTACCGTATCCAATATTTCCAGCCTTTGACTTAGGGGAAGGTGCATGATGCTCTCTCCCTTATGGTAAAGAAGGTCAAAAATCATATAAAAGACAGGTACTTCCCTTTGGACTGTTTTTATTGCCTGTTGGGACATGCAGTTGTCCCTCCGCATTACCCGTGCAAAGTCAGGCTGCCCTTTTCCATTTAAGGCAATTACCTCTCCATCAAAAACAACCCCACTTTCAGATGCCATCTCCTTAAGCACCTGAAGCTCCGGGTAAATCCTAGTCCTGTCCCTCAATTTCCTGTTATGTATACGAATTCCATCCTGTTCAAGAAATACTATCTGTCTAACCCCATCCCACTTAACACTGTGCAGGTATTTTTTTTCACCTGGGGGTTTTTCCTTCAAAACAGGTTCCATAGGTTTTATGGTGGCTGGCAGCACTTTTCTTAAACCCCTTAAATAAGAATTACTACTAATATCCCCTATTTCGGTAAAATTTCTATCCTCACAAAAAAACAGGCCATTCATGGCCCTAATTATGCTGCACTATTTGATGCTTCGCTTATTGGATTTGTCTCATCAAGTATCTGAAATACAGAGTTCTCTTTATCCCATAATATACCTGCCTCCAATTTTGTTTCATGCCAAGATGGCAACCTAGTTAACAAAGCCAAGGCAAAACCTCTAGAAATAGAAAAACGCCGTGTGGCGTCCAAGTCCGAACTCCAATGCTTCAGTTTAACGAATATATGAATAGGCCATAGGCGGATAAAAGAACCACACTATACTGTCGTTTACATAAAACCCTTTTTCATCCCTGCACAAGGCTGCGGAAATAATGTCACCAGGTTTAATGTAGTCAGCAATCAGACCTTCAAAACGTACAATATAGGCAGAGTCATCGTCCATATCCCGAATTGCACCCTTTACTCCCAGGGTATGGATAACCTTAAACCAGCCCTCTGTAACCTCGGCCTCCTCGATCTCGTCCTCAATCCAGTACTCCATATGGAATGAGCGCCTTTCAGCGACATCTCTCTCCCACATTAGTATCCGCTCTACATTTTCCTTTAGGACTTTACTATCTTCAAAGTCCCAGGTTTGCCCCAGACTTACAATTTTATTCATATCTAACCAGACGCAAAACTTTTTCAGCGTGGCAAAAAGACCGCGTGCGCCGGTTAGAGAACATCCCATATACTGCCGCAGGTACCACCAACTGAAGAACTCCTCTATATGCTCCCAGGCCAGGCCACAGACATCCTGGGGACCAAACCTCTCAAGGTAGAGGTAGAAAAGAGTCAAGTCATTTTCATACCTCTTAAGGGTATTCTCTTTGACAACAAGAGAATATTCTCTCAAAAATCTTTTCGTACAATCCATGAAATTGTACTTTTTGGCCATGAAGCTTTCTCCCCAAACATTGATTTTTACAATATTAATTGTCCAAACTCATGGATTATTCCTG
This sequence comes from Clostridiales bacterium DTU086, assembly GCA_001513335.1. Lineage (GTDB taxonomy): Bacteria > Bacillota > DTU086 > DTU086 > DTU086 > DTU086. The sequence goes on from LFTO01000083.1 coordinate 23,398, forward strand.
CTAATTATCTAAAATCAAGACAATAACCTTTGGACAAAAGCCGGTCAAAATTAAATTACCCGGCACATTGGATGCCGGGCATTGGTCAACCTAACTTATTAAAATTATTTCTTACGTTGTTTACCCCTTGTCATATCCCTTTTTTGTTCCTCAACCATTTTCTTGACCATGTTCCCACCAATTTTTCCTGTTTCCCGGGTGGTCATATTTTCCCACCCGCGCTTTTTAATGTCGTCGTCCAAACCCAGTTCTTCGGCTACTTCTTGTTTCAGTTCGTCAAGCTGTTCTTCGGAACCTGGAATTCTATCTTCGTCTCTGGACATTAACAGCACCTCCTGTAGAATATTATTATCTCCAATTTACAAAAAACCGTTCATATTGTTCAGCTATAAATATTCTTTATAGCGGGTTAAAAAACTTGGATTTTTTCAATTAGATAAAAGTGAGTATAATGGTACTAGAAAAATCGAGTTAGGAGCTGGTTTCAATGGGAAGAGTAATTCACAGCAAAATTGTCTGTTCCAGTACCCTAAAACGTCATTGGGAACTGGTCCCCGGACTTCTATTGTGCTTTCTTATAGGCACCCTTTCTTATTACCTCGGGCTTCTGTATCCGGTCGTTGGAGGAGCAGTTTTTGGTATTCTAATTGGAATACTTATAAGGAATACTGTGGGCACCTCCCGGCAGCTTACATCAGGAATCAATTTAAGTATTCCAA
>LFTO01000088.1 GCA_001513335.1 Clostridiales bacterium DTU086
AATCTCCTCACGGGGATAAGGAAGGAATACTTTTACGTCGGCACCCTTGTTAGCCAGGTGTCTTGCAGCAACGAAACCATCTCCGCCGTTGTTTCCCTTACCGGAAAAAATTAAAATCCTCCGGGAATCCACACAACCGCCAAAGTATTCCACAGCTTTTTCAGCAACAGCCCGTCCAGCGTTCTCCATTAAAATTAGGCTGGGAATCCCATATTCAGAGGATGCCGCAGTATCCAGGCTCCGCATTTCTTCAACAGTCACCAGCTTCATTACTAACCTCCCTTTCAGCAACCGCAAAAGCAATGGCATATTCCCCGCAGTGAGACAAGCTCAAGTGAATACATTTTACCAGCAGCGAATCCGCACGTTTTTTGGTCATCCCCTTTAATAATACCTCCGGTCGCCCCTTTTGGGATGTTATTTCTATTTCCTTGAATTTGGCCCCGGAAACTCCTGTGCCTAAAGCTTTCATGACCGCCTCTTTAGCAGCAAAGCGGGCTGCTAAACTTGCCGCAAAAAAGCCTTTTTTGTTTTCAGCGTATAAGATTTCATCCTCACTATAAACCCGGTTAAGAAATCTATTCCCAAACTTATCAATTATTTTGGCAATACGCTGGATTTCAATAATGTCCGTGCCCACACCTTGAATAAACATATTTTCCCTGCCTTGGTATTTTAGTAAAAAGAAAAATCTAACCTTTAGTATAGCAGAAAATAAATCCTTTGTTTAATCGCATACAAGAATATACATTCTGCCTAACCCGCCCCACATTTATCCAGACAAAAAAGGTGTTTCCAACAGCTAACAACTGTATTATATTAGTATAAAAGCCTTGAACCTATATCCTTGAAAGTAAACCATACGAAGAGAGGTAATCCGGTTGCTTAAGACTCTTTTCTTCACTGCCTTGCTTTCTGTTGTCCAGATGCTTTTGGCGAGAAAGTTTTCAGGTTTCTTCAGTATACAATTTCTCATAGGTCTCTTCATTGTTAACCTCATTCTTGTATTGATTTTTACAGACTGGGCATGGGAGGATATTGCCTCCAGGAGGAAAGAGGATTTTCAGGAAGAAGACTTTGATGATTATCTTCCCACAGACCCCACAGTCCAGGTAGCCTATGAAACATTGCAGTTCATGCGGCGGGGTCTGACAGAGGTAAGCGCTCGGAAGACAGCAGAAATAATTCAAAAAATCTGTGAGATTCCTGCCGTTGCCATAACTGACCGGGAAAAAGTCCTGGCATATTTAGGTGCAGGCTGTGAAAACCACCGTCCCGGTGAGCGGATTCTTACAAAGGCTACCCAATATGTTATTGAAACCGGAGAGCATAAAATAGTCCACTCTTCCGAAGAACTAAACTGTACAAAAACAGACTGCGAATGCCCCTTATCAGCAGGAGTTATTGCTCCTCTCAAATGTGGGGACGAGGTTGTTGGCTCTCTAAAGCTGTATCAGACAGAGCGGGGGCAGCTTCCTCCCCATATTGTAAGACTGACAATCGGACTGGCACAGCTTCTCAGTATGCAGATGGAGTTGTCGGAACTTGAGCACCAGAGCCAACTTGTAACTGAAGCTAAATTAGAAGCGCTAAACGCTCAAATCAATCCTCATTTTCTTTTCAACACATTAAATACTATCATTATGTACAGCCGACGTGACCCGGACAAAACACGACAGCTGCTCATTCATTTGGCGGAATTCTTCCGAAAAACCCTGAAAAGACCGGGTCATTATATTCCTCTGTCCGAAGAATTGGACTGTGTCAGGACATATTTTGCTTTGGAGCAGGCTCGCTTCGGTGATAAAATCCGTCTTCAAGAGGAAATCGATTCAGGACTTCTTGATTATCTCATTCCGGTATTCAGCCTGCAGCCACTTGTTGAAAACGCCATTAAACATGGGATCACTGCTAAAAACGGCAGTGGCAATGTTACCATAAAAGCTAAACTCAAGGATAATAAACTACATTTCAGTGTAATAGATGACGGTGTGGGAATTCCCCCTGAGAAATTGGAAAATGTTTTACAACCCGGTTATGGTTCCGGCACAGGGGTCGGACTAAGCAATGTACATCTGAGGCTGCAAAACCTTTACGGCGACAATTGCGGTCTGAAAATAGTCAGCAAAGTTGGACAGGGCACGGCAGTTCATTTTCAAATACCAATCACCACTGCCAATAAGGAACACCCTCCAAATGCTTTGGAGGTTTGATTATTTCATTAAATAGGGGGTTAGTCAACCTTAAAACAGATTTGATCAAAGACCCGCCAACAAATAGTTCCTTAATGCCGGGTCTTTAATAATTGAAAAATACTAAATAGCTAAATAAGAAGGGATTACCGCAATGGAAGCTACCAAAGACACCTCAAAACAATTAGGTGAAGAAAGAATTACCAAGCTGTTAATTAAATTTTCAATTCCCGGAATTATCGGCATGCTTGTAAATGCCTTTTATAATGTTGTGGATAGGATCTTTGTGGGAAACGGCGTTGGTTCACTGGGAATCGCTGCAATTACCGTTGCATTTCCGGTAATGCTCCTCCTGATGGCATTCTCCATGCTAATCGGGGTTGGCGCCAGCACCCTGGTTTCTATCAGGCTGGGACAGCAGAAGAAAGAAGAAGCCGAGCAGATAATAGGAAATGCCCTGGTTCTTTCCGTAAGCATAGCCATTGTAATTTCCGCTGCAAGTCTAATTTTTCTTGAACCCCTGCTGCGCCTTTGCGGGGCCAGTGATGCAGTCTTACCCTACGCCAGGGACTTTACCACCATTATTCTTTTAGGATCCGTATTCCAGATTGTATCGATGGGAATGAACAACTTTATTCGCGCCGAAGGAAACCCTAAAATTGCTATGTACACTATGTTAATTGGGGCCCTCCTTAACTGTGTTTTGAACCCAATATTTATTTTTGGCCTCGGCTTGGGAATAAGGGGCTCTGCTCTGGCTACGGTAGTATCAACTCTTGTTTCGGCGTCCTGGGTAATGTGGCATTTTATCGGAGGGAGAAGCACCCTTAAAATACGCGTAGAAAATTTCAGAATAAGGCTTGATATCGCCACCAGTATTATCTCAATTGGCCTGGCACCTTTTGCAATGCAGCTGGCTGCCAGCCTGGTAAACGTAATTTTAAACACAGGCCTTAAAATTTACGGCGGGGATATTGCCATTTCCGGTATGGGAATTGTATCCAGCATTATGACCCTATTCCTCATGCCCCTCTTTGGAATTAACCAGGGACTTCAGCCCATAATTGGATATAATTTTGGAGCCCGCAAATATAACCGTGTCAAACAGGCACTGAAAGAAGGTATATTTGCCGGTGTTGCCATTGCTTCCCTGGGGTTCATTGTAACAAGAGTTTTTCCCGTTCAGCTGGTCAGCCTTTTTACGGAAAACGACACAGCTTTAATTGCCTTTGGGGTCAAAGCAATGAAAATCAACCTGGTCCTGCTGCCCATTATCGGTTTTCAGGTAGTGGGAGCAAACTACTTTCAAGCTGTCGGTAAACCAATTCAGGCCGCTTTCCTCGGCCTGTCCAGACAGGTGCTGGTCCTAATTCCCACTCTGCTGATTCTGCCCAGGTTCCTTGGAATTACCGGTGTCCTGGCTGCCGGCCCGGTTTCAGACCTGATTGCCGCTATTTTTACGGTAATATGGCTGCTCCGGGAGATGCGAATACTTAGCCAGGAACAGATAGCCACTGCCAAGTAAAAAAAATTATGACGGCTTACCTCTCCTTAACCAAAGAGGCAGCCGTCAAAATTTATTCAAAGCTTTGCCTTAAGTTGTTGGGAGCAATTTCATGCAAAGCTGGCGAATTTAATCAGCCGTTAGCTTTCCGGAAATCATCCATGAACTGGGCCAGTGCTGCACAGCCCTCTTTACTCATGGCATTATAAATTGAAGCTCGTATACCGCCGACGGAACGGTGACCTTTTACACCTACCAAGCCCTTTGCAGCTGCTTCCTGAATGAATTTCTTCTCCAGTTCCTCACTGGAAAGACGGAAAGTTACATTCATCAAAGAGCGGCTTTCCTTCTGTGCATGCCCCTTATAAAAACCTTCACTTCTGTCAACAGCTTCGTATAATAAAGCTGCTTTCTCTTCGTTGCGCTTCTGCATGGCAGCTAAACCACCGTTTTTCTTAATCCATTTCAATACCAGGCTAGTCATATAGATGCTGAATGTGGGTGGAGTATTGTAAAGAGAATTTTTTTCTGCCAATATGTCATATCTCAGCATGGACGGAAGGCTTTCAGGTACTTTTTCCAACATGTCATTGCGCACAATTACCAGGGTAACCCCGGCAGGACCAAGGTTCTTTTGAGCACCGGCATAGATAAGAGCAAACTTGTCGGCGTCAAATGGGTAAGACATTATATCACTGGACATGTCTGCAACCAAGGGCACATCCCCAAAATCCGGGAAAGCCTTCCACTGGGTACCATATATCGTATTATTCGAAGTAATATGCACATAGGCAGGAGAATCGCTTAGCTTAATTTCATCAGGGTCCACTATCCTGTCGTAATTGGTCTCCTTTGAAGAAGCTGCAATATGAACATCCCCAATTTTTACGGCTTCTTTGTAGGCTTTTTGTGCAAAGCTCCCTGTGATAATGTAGTCGGCAGTCGCCCCCGCAGGAAGGAAATTCATAGGGACCATAAAAAATTGAGTACTGGCTCCCCCTTGAAGAAAAAGGACCTTATGAGAATCACCCAATCCCAAAAGCTCTTTAACGAGGGTTTGGGCCTCGGTAATAATTGCATCAAACTCTTTAGAGCGGTGGCTAATTTCCATTACTGACATTCCGGTTCCTGCATAATCCAGCAGTTCTTTTTGGGCTTCTTCCAAAACCTCCAGAGGAAGAGTTGCCGGTCCAGGATTAAAATTGTATACCCGCTGCGGCATTTTCAAAACCTCCCTGTTGTAAAAAGTTTGTAAGAGCAACTTGGTTATTAGTTGAGCGTTTTGTATATATTAACATAGAAAAAACCATACCGTCCAACTAAAATAACGGCTTTTACCCTAAAGACAGGAAAATACAACGTTGTTAATACTTTCCACAGTTTCCTAAATGGGGTGAAAAAAATTATTCAAATTAATGCAGCAAATGCTCTTCGGGGCGTACTCTCGGCAATAACTGCAGATTTAGCTTTCCTGATGGTTTATCCCATTCTGTTCCGGATTGTAACAGGATACCCGCCTGCAGGAAATACTCCTTTGCAATTCCTTACAGTAATGATAATCGGTCCTGTGGCAGCTGGTATCCCCGGGGGTATCCTTTATGGTTTATTCATGGGGAACAAAAAAAGGAACTCCAGGGCAGCAGTCCGGTTTTGGTTGACTTTTTGGATATTGGCATCTACCCTTTGGATACTGGGAATTATTCTATTGTCAGAAACAGGTTTATACCCTATTCTTGCCATTAGCTTAAGCCTGTTTGTTTTCACAGGGATTTGGACATATCTCATGGACGTAATTTTGAAAAATCCCCTGACATTTGACCATTTAATGCCTGAAGAAATGACCGCCAGTGAATCTCAAGAAAAAATGGAGACACCTTACAGCAATACCTTAATTAAAAAAAGAAGGGACTGACCACCTGGGCCGCCCCTTAATCGTCAGGTCTTATTCCTCTTTTGCAGCTGCAGCTTCTTTTTCACTGTCTGAGTCCTGCCTGCCAAAACTGCGTATCATCTCTGCCATTTCACGCAACCGGGCATCGACCAGATAATTTATGGTTCCTTCCGGATAAGTACCTTCAGGAGAAAGGCTGCCCGCTTCAATACCTGTCAGAACTTCAATCCCCTCATCAATAGTACTAACGGCCCAAATATGAAAACTGCCCTCTTCAACAGCCCTGATAACCTCGTCCTTAAGCACAAGGTTCTTGATATTGCGCCGGGGAATAAGAACACCCTGATTTCCTGTCAACCCTCTCCCCTTACAGGCATAATAGAAACCTTCAATTTTTTCATTTATCCCGCCAATAGGTTGGATTTCCCCATACTGGTTAACAGAACCTGTAACGGCTATCCCTTGATTAATAGGCACTCCCGATAAATCGGACAGCAAGGCATACAGTTCTGCGGAGGAAGCACTGTCCCCGTCCACACCGTCATAAAGCTGTTCAAATGTAATGCTTGCAGTCAGGGACAAGGGCTTATCCTGGGCATACCTTCCTGTCAGGAAACCGCTCAATATCAAAATGCCCTTGGAATGTGAAGGACCGCTAATTTTCACTTCCCGTTCAATATTAATAATCCCCCGCTGTCCCAGTGATGTCCTGGCAGTAATCCGGCTGGGTTTACCAAAGGAATAATCCCCTATCTGCAAAACCGCCAGGCCGTTTACCTGTCCCACAGCGTATCCATCCAGGTTAAGAACAATGTAGTCCCTTTCAATACTCTCCTGAATCCTCTCTTCAATCATATTAGAACGGTATACTTTTTCCTCAAATGCCTTGACCATATCCGCTTCAGTTACCAATTGGTGCCCGTTTTTTTCAGCCCAATAATTCGCTTCTGCCAGGAGATTTGTTATTTCATTAAAACGCGTTGACAGCCTTTCCTGGTCGGAAACCAGCCTGGAACTGTATTCAAGAAGTTTAGCCACAGCAGCCCTGTCTAAATGCCTCCTGCCCGGACGGGAACAAAAAGTACATACAAAAGCGGAATAATCTGATAGTTCTTTGTCCTTCCGGGGCATTTCAAAGTTAAAATCAACTTTTACTTTAAAGAGTTTCTTAAAATCCTCATCTAAGGCATAGAGCTGGTGATAAAGATAAGCGCTACCGATTAGAACAACCTTAACGTTTATTTTTATGGGCTCGGGTCTTAGGGTAACTAGAGATACCATACTCACCTGGTCACCCAGGTTCTCTATCCGTGCCTGGCCTGTTTTTAAAGTCCTCTTCAAAGCCGGCCAGATCACAGGATTAGTAAAAAGTTCGTTTGCCTGGATGATCAGGTAGCCACCGTTGGCGAGGTGAATAGCACCCGGCTTCACCATGGTAAAATCAGTTACCATTGTCCCGTAGCTGCTTTTATAGTCAACTCTGCCAAAAAGGTTATAATATGTAGGATTGTCCTCAATTACAACCGGTGCCCCGTCTGTCTTTCCGTTGTCAACAAATACATTTACCTTGTACTTTTCGTACTTATGGGATTGATCCGGCTTTTGGGACAGCAGGAGATTTTGAGACTCCTCCTCGTCCCCTTCAAGCCTGAAATCATCCAGGTTATTGATAACATCCTCTAAAACATTATCCAGGTATTCACCAACCTTAGGATATTCTTTATAATCTTCTTTCATCAGGTTGATCAAGTAACCGGCTGCATACAAGCCTGTTTCACGTTCCAAATTATTTACTTCCAAACGCATTTCTTTTTCCAGGGCACGGATTTTCCTTAAAGCATCATTGACTTCCCCCTGTACCTCCTGGGCCTGTAAATTAATTTCCGCCTGTTTTTCTTCGGGAAGTTTAAGAAACTCCTCCCGTGGCATAGGCTTCCCCTCTGCATCTAAAGGTACCGTAAAAATTCCCGTTGAGGTCTTTTGAACAGAAAACCCTTTCCTCACTGCTGCATGTTCCATGCCATACCACAAGGAGTTAATCTGCATCTCATATTTCCGTTTAATTTGAGTCTGCCTTCCTGCATAGTCCTCACTGTCAAAAATTTTTTTCAATTCCGTCCTTAGTTCCTTAACCAGTTCTTCCATGTCTCTTTTGAAAATTGCAGCTTCCCCGGCATTGAACTCCAAAACCATGGGGAAGTCTGGCTGTTCAAAGTTGTAGACATAACAGATGTCCCCGGGGGTGGGGTCATTTTTGGCAATCTCCCGCACTTTCGACTGGGCATACGTTGATTTTCCGGTACCTGCAGGTCCTGTAAGGAACAGATTATAGCCTGCCTGCTTTATTCGCAGCCCAAAGTCCATGGCCTTAACAGCACGTTCCTGCCCGATAATGCCCTTTTTCAAAGGCTGCAGTTCAGAAGTGTCTTTAAAATTCAAGCTTCCCAAGTCACTGCTGACAGTAAGATTTTCTAAAGGTACCCTTGTGTTTTCCAGCTTAATTCTACTTACCCTTCGTTTTTCCACTGCCATTCCTCCCTCCGGAAACGCCTTTTATTCCAGTCATAAAAAGAACCTACAATCAGCGATAACAATATATGCCAGTCTGAAACAATTCCTTGGAATCAACACCTATAAAACATGATTCGTTACTTGTCTAACAAGACAATAACCTTTTGTATCAATAACGGAAGAATATAACAGGCAAAAACGATACCCGTTACCACTGCCTTTTTATTGGTAGAAAACGTTCTTTTCCCCCCGATTGCAGGAGATTGGTCCGGATCATCCGGGAAGGTGCCCGGTACCTCGGTCCTGTCATCAATCTGCCTTCCCACGTACAAGC
>LFTO01000107.1 GCA_001513335.1 Clostridiales bacterium DTU086
ACCGATGAAGATTTGGAGAGAGGTTTTGCAACGCTGCCTAAGGTAGAGGTGGAACTGTAAAACGGCTTAGGATATTTTAGTATATAACGCCCTTCAGGTTCTTACTTGAGGGGTGTTTTTTGTTACCAGAAAACTATGCTTTTTACAGTCGCCCAAAAGGACGATCTATTTTTTAGGCAACCGGAATTTTCCTGTTCCCCAATAGAACTCCTGGTTGGCGGGATAAAATGGAAATTTTTCAACGCGCAAATTTGGTGACTCTTTGCAGGAAAAGGTGGTTTATTTTGTCGAAACCTACTATGTCGAAAAAGATTTAGTCAATCAAATAACATAAATTTTCGTAAGTTTTCTTTTTTTGGAGACAAATGGGGGGGAACTATGGAGGTTAGGAGACGAAACACACTGTTTGCTTTTGCGGCAGCCCTGCTTTTTATTTTGTTGGGAAGTGCCAATGCTTATGCGCCGGACATTGTAAATCAGTGGCAGGAGCCGACAGTTGCCGGTAATGAACAGGCCGACAGTAATAATCCCAAATTAATAATTGACGGAGAAACTATTGATTTGGGCAGCCTCTTAAACTCCGAAATCCCGTTGCATAATGGACAGGCTTCAGGTGTTTTACAAGGCAGTACCGTGGAAATAAATTCACAGGAGAAGAGACTGCACATTATCCTTAACGATTCCGCGATAAGTATGCAATTTATGAATACTGCTGTGGATAAGACAGAGTCTTCTTTTCGCCTGAGACCTTCAAATTTGGCACAGGCTGCCCTGGTAATTACAGCTCCCCAAGTTGATGTAATTGCCAATTCGCAGGTGGATTTAATTACAGAGGGACCAGGGGAAAAGCAAGTATGTTTTATTATGGATTTAAAAGACCAGAACGGGAAAATTGCAATTGGGAATATGCGCAGGGTTTCTTTTCCCGGCAAGACCGCTGAGTTTGTTTTCTTAGTCAACGAACAAAACAGGTTGGGTGAGAATTACATACCTGAAAACCTTATACCTATACCTCGTGAAGTGCAAGCAAATCAGAGCAAGGCTAATATGCAGTTGGTGGGAGAAGCAGTGAACGGTTTGGCCAAAATGATGGAGCAGGCCAAAAGAGATGGCGTGGGCGGTTTTATTCTCACAAGTACATACCGACCCTATTCTTATCAGAGTATGTTATTTAACAATAAAATAAAGCTGGTTGGCAGTGAGGAAAAAGCGGCTCAAATAGTGGCAAGGCCGGGAACGTCAGAACATCAGAGCGGGTTGGCCATAGATTTTTCTA
>LFTO01000171.1 GCA_001513335.1 Clostridiales bacterium DTU086
TTTGATAAACCTAACGTATTATACTATACCATGACAAAGGGGAAAGATAAGGTAAAAGTTGTAGGTGACGTCCTGGAAGCTGGCGAACAATTCGGGATCGCCTTCCCCAAAGGCAGCGAGTTAACACCCAAGGTAGACGAAGCACTGAACAAAATGTTTGAAGACGGCACATATGTAGAGATCTATAAGAAGTGGTTCGGTACAGAACCGGAAAGCCTTCCCAAGGCTGAATAAAAAGCCAACATAAAAAGAAAAACGAAATGGACATAAAAGTAAGGCAGTCCCAGTTTATGGGGCTGCCTTATTAATAAGCGGATAACAATCATTGATTATGGGAAATTATCTTTCGCAGGAAAGAGCGTGTCCGTTCATGCTGCGGATGAGTAAATATTTCCTCAGGAGTGCCTTCTTCCAAAATTATCCCTTCATCCATAAACACAACCCGGTCACCAACTTCCCGGGCAAAGCCCATTTCATGGGTTACAACTACCATAGTCATTCCTTCCCTGGCAAGATCTTTCATAACCTCAAGCACCTCACCCACAAGCTCAGGGTCAAGGGCGGAGGTGGGTTCGTCAAAGAGCATTACCTTGGGGCTCATAGCCAAGGCCCTGGCAATAGCAACCCGCTGCATCTGGCCTCCGGAAAGGTTATCGGGATAGACATCAATTTTATCCAGCAATCCGACCTTCTTCAGCAGTTCCATAGCTTTCTCCTGAGCTTCCTTTTTGGGAATGCCCAGCCCCTTGGTTGGTGCCAAAGTAACGTTTTCCATCACCGTTAAATGGGGAAAGAGGTTGAACCGCTGAAAAACCATTCCCACCTCGGTTCTTACTTTATTGATATCCGTGGCGGGATCTGTCAGGTCATGGCCGTTAATTCTCACCCTGCCGCTGGTAATCTCCTCAAGCAGGTTGAGACAGCGCAGAAAGGTACTCTTTCCTGAGCCGGAAGGGCCAATAACACAGACAACCTCCTTTTCAGAAACTTCCATATCGATGCCTTTAAGTACTTCCAGGGTTCCAAAATATTTGTGCAAGTTCTCTACAGTAATAATCATCCCACATCCATCCTCCTTTCAACCCGCCTGAGCAGTGCGGAAATAGAAAGGGTCATAACCAGGTATAAGACTGCAACAGCAGTATANNATAACCGAGAACAGGGAAGTATCCTTTAAACTGATGATAAACTGGTTGCACAAAGGTGGGATCATTCTCCTAAACGCCTGGGGCCAGACAATATAATAGAAGGTTTTGAAGTGGCTTAAGCCCAGGGAACGTCCTGCTTCAATCTGTCCCTTATGGATGGACTGAACAGCACCTCGGACTATTTCAGCGATATAGGCACCTGAATTCACGCTGATAGCAATAATCCCCGCAGGAATAGGTTCAATTTTTATTCCTACGGTCTGCAGCAGAATCTGGTTGATACCAAAGTACAGGTATACTGCCTGGACAAGAATAGGGGTACCACGAATTGCTTCAACGTAAATTGTCCCCAATGCATAAATAATCTTATTTTTGGAAGTCCTGGCCAAACCGGCTACTGCCCCAATAAAAAATCCAAATATCAAACCCACCACGGCAATAACAATGGTCCATTTGATCCCGGATATCAAAGTCGGCAGCGCATCTATAGCAATATCCCAATTTAGATCCAAACCTCCAGCACGATTGCCCATACTGAAAACCCCCGTTTTTTCTATTGTTATAGCCCCTTATTTATTTATTTTTTTAGATAAAACAACTCCACCCCCATGAAAGCCGGCTGGCTTCCAAAGGTTTATATTTCTACAAGATAGGGGGTGCACTCCTTTTTTTCTGCAAATCCTTACTTTGGAATTTAGAGGTGATGGCTATTGACTGGATTTGCCTCCGGTGCTGAATAGTTCTCCTCGCTTCTCCATAATCCCTATTTATCCTACAGGTTTTCGATTACAGCAGTCAATAAAATAAGGACAAAATTAAGTGAAAAAAACATGTATTTTTTTACAAAGATAAAAGAAAGAACCTGCTTGTGACAAAACAGGTTCTTCATCTCCGGTTGTTCTTCGTAGTTTAGTCACAATACCTATTTCAGATAGTTCAGGGGGTTCCTGGGTGTTCCATTTACAATTACTTCGAAATGCAGGTGGGAGCCCGTAGATCGCCCTGTAGACCCTACCCTGCCTATTACTTCTCCCTTGGAAACTTTATCCCCCTTGCTTACAGAAAGTTTAGAACAGTGTGCGTACCGGGTCGTCATCCCATTCCCATGGTTGATGAGAACGCAGTATCCATATCCCCCGGACCAACCGGCAAAGGTTACTGTTCCACCGTCGGCTGCCACGACAGGGTCGCCGGAGTTTCCGTCAATATCGATAGCCCGGTGTCCACCCCGATATCCCTGGGAAATCCTGCTGGCACTTGTTGGCCACCTGAGACTGCCGGTGCCACCGCCGCCTCCTCCGTCACTGCTGCCGCCTCTGGAAGCAAGCATTACCCGGCTGCCTGCAGCCACGATTTTGGTGACAGGTTCCTTAGTCACTTTTCCACCCAGTTTTTCCTGGCCGATTTTTACTCCGTCCCTTGTCCTGAACCGGTAGACAACTTCCTTTTCCCCGTTCCGGCCTGCCTGCTTCACCTTCATCTGTCCGCTGGCAAGCTTGGAGTCTTTGACATATTCAACCTTAAAGGGGACAACCCCCTTCACAGTCTTCTTATACACAGCTTGGACATGAACCAGAGGTTCAGACTTGGTAAGCTTAATTTGATGGCCAATGGGCAAGATACTGTCTTCCGTCAGTCCGGGATTAGCTTTCAGGATATCAGCTACACGGGTATCATTGTTTCTGGCAATAGTCCAAAGGGATTCACCCTCGGCAACAGTGTGAGAAACTACTTTATCAGTCCCGTTCTTCAATAAATTGACCACGGAATTACAATCCATAACTTGATCTGCTTTCACTGTCCCCGGGCTATAAGCCAATTCATTTTCGTACTCCAGAGAGAGCATCTGGGCATCCTCAAGGGTGAAAGTATCTTTGAATTTCTGGAGAACCTCTTTTGCAGCAGCTTCATCCTTTACCCAGGCAACACTTTCCCCATCTACCGTAATTGCTACCGCATTAGTAAGAAAATTTAGGTGGGCTAAATAAATTTTTCTTAATTCACTCTCTGATGCAGGTTCCCG
>LFTO01000006.1 GCA_001513335.1 Clostridiales bacterium DTU086
GAACTGGATCTGTCCGGGTGGGTTCTCAATTCCACCAGGGGGCTGGAAGTTCACGTGGAGGGTCCTTCTGACAAATTGGAGGTTTTTGTCCGCCGCATTAAAGAAGAACCTCCCCGCCTGGCAAGGATTACTTCCATGAAGGTAGAAAAAGCTGACTGGTGCGGTTATATGGATTTTTGCATCAGGCGGAGTACCGGAGAAGAAGAGACGGATGTCCTGGTCCCCCCGGATACTGCTATTTGCAGTGACTGCATTAAGGAAGTATTTGACCATACGGACAGGCACTACTTGTACCCTTTTACCAACTGTACCAACTGCGGCCCCAGATTTACCATCGTCAGGGATTTTCCCTATGATCGTTCCAAGACTACTATGTCTTTCTTTCCCATGTGTGATGAGTGCAGGGAAGAATATAATAACCCGGCAGACAGGCGTTTCCATGCCCAGCCTGTTGCCTGTCCCCGGTGCGGCCCCCGGGTTATTTTTACCGACAGCACAGGACAGGAGATAGCCGGGGACTGGAGAGACCATTTTTACCATTTTATAAAGGAAGGAAAAATTATTGGAATTAAGGGTCTGGGAGGTTTTCACCTTTCCTGTGATGCCCACCGTCTAGAAACGGTTGCCTTACTCAGAGAGAGAAAGGGGCGTCCTGCCAAGCCCCTGGCAGTTATGGCCAGGGACCTGGATACAGTAAAAAAATACTGTCGTGTAAATGAACAGGAAGAAAAGCTCCTCTCAGGGGTAGAGGCACCTATAGTTGTTCTGGACAGGCTGGATTCCTGCGGCCTTCCGGCAAATCTGGCTCCTGGTCTGAAGACCCTGGGTGTGATGCTTCCCTACACTCCTCTTCACCTGCTGCTTTTTAATGAAGGGGTGGATCTGTTGGTTATGACCAGCGGCAACCCCAGCGGCCTGCCTCTGGAAAAAGACAACAGGGAAGCGGTAGAAAGGCTGGGGGGCATTGCTGACTATTTCATCATGCACAACCGGGACATTGAAAACAGGACGGACGACTCGGTACTGCGGGTTGCCGGCGGAACTGTACGGTTTAATAGGCGTTCCCGGGGATATGTGCCCCGGCCTGTGGAGATACCCATAGATCCCGATTTTCCGGCTGTAGTCCTTGGTGCGGGGGGAGAGATGAAAAACTCTTTCTGTCTCGTAAAGCAGGATGGGAGCGCTTATCCCAGCCAGTATATGGGAGAAATTGACACTCTAGAGGCTATGGAAAATTACAGGGACAGCCTGGACAAATTTGAGCGATTTTTGGAAGTCAAGCCGGAAATAATAGGGTATGACATGCACCCCGGTTACAACAGCAGCAAGATGGCAAAAGAGATTCCGGAAACAGAGAAATTTGCTGTTCAGCACCACCATGGACACATGGCTGCCGTAATGGCGGAAAACATGCTGAATGAGCCGGTAATCGGTGTCATTCTTGACGGAACCGGATATGGATTGGACGGTAATATTTGGGGATGTGAATTCCTGACAGGGGACTATCTGGACTTTACACGACATGCCCATTTGAGTTATATTCCTCTCATAGGGGGCGAAAGAGCAGTCAAAAATCCCTGGCTTGTTTCCCTGGCCTACCTTATAAAGTATTTTGGGGAAAAGGAAGGGCTAAGTCTTGCCCACAAATTTTTGGGCTGTACCGGTGAGATTTCTTCCGCAGCCCGTATACTTTCCAGCGGAATAAATTGTCCCCTGGCTTCCAGTACAGGCAGGCTCTTTGATGCAGTGTCAGCTCTCCTGGGTGTATGCCGGGAAACCACATATGAAGGCCAGCCGGCCATTGAGCTTGGGGAGTTGGCCACGGGTGTGACGGGAGAAGATTATGGTTCCATGCTGGTAAGTGTTTCTAAAAAGCCATTTGTACTCTCTCCCCAGTGTATTTTCCAGGGATTGCTCCGGGACATGGAAAAAGGTGAGTCCCTGGAAAGAATGAGCACCAAATTCCACAACAGCCTGATTTACACAATTGCTGATACTGTTCAGGTTATCAGCGGTGAGACAGGCCTTAAGAAGGTGGTGTTCAGCGGGGGAACCTTCCATAATGAGTACTTGGCTGCAGAGAGCCAGGGACTTTTAGGGGAGAGGGGTTTTGAGGTATATACCCACAAGCAGCTCCCTACCAATGACGGAGGTATATGTCTGGGGCAGGCTGCCGTTGCTTATTGGAGGTGGCATAAAGATGTGTCTGTCAATACCCTCTAAAGTAGTAAGTATTGACGGTGAATTTGCTGAGGTTGATTTTCAGGGTGTAAGGAAAT
>LFTO01000208.1 GCA_001513335.1 Clostridiales bacterium DTU086
AGATGTGTATAAGAGACAGGTGTGGAAATCCCCCAGGAAGCCTTTATGGCGGTGCTGAGCATTGACTGATAGCGGAAAGAGGACGTCCCGGGAGATTGGCATCTATATTCATATTCCCTATTGTAAAAAGAAGTGTAATTACTGTGATTTTCAATCTTTTCTGCTGCCTTGTGAGAACGGGGCGGCAGATTATATTATGGGGGTTAAGAAGGAGCTCCGGCTGTCAGCCCCCTGGGTAGAAAATGCTAAAGCAGGATCATTATATTTCGGGGGAGGTACTCCTTCCCTTCTACCACTGCAGTATTTCAGAGAGATTGTCTCTGCAGTTGAAGAACAGGTGCTGCTGTCTCCCTATGTGGAATTTACTGTAGAAGCCAATCCGGGGACCCTCTCCAGGGAGAAGCTCCGTGGAATGGTATCCCTGGGTGTGAACCGCCTTTCACTGGGAGTGCAGTCCATGAATGACAGGCTCCTCAGGAGTATGGGCAGGCTCCACACGGCAGAAGAGGCCGGGGAGGCTTTCTATCTAGCCAGGGAGGAAGGCATGGAGAATATCAGCATAGACTTGATGCACGGACTTCCGGGACAGACTCTTGATGATTGGCGGACTACTTTGGAGGCTGTTATTGAATGGAACCCGGAACATATTTCTGTATATGGCTTAAATATTGAACCAAATACTGTCTGGGGAGACCTTTTCCTGGATGGAGAGCTGGAACTGCCTGGTGAAGATGAATGTGGAGAAATGTATAGAATGGCCAGGAAGGTGCTGCAGGAGGCAGGTTTTTTGCAGTACGAAATTTCCAACTATGCGCGACCGGGTTATGAATGCCAGCACAATTTGGGCTACTGGTACAGGCGTCCTTATATAGGAATAGGTCTGGGAGCCTCCTCTTTTATCCGGGGAACCAGGTACAAAAATTATTCTGACCTGGGCAAATACTTTCAAGCATTAGACCAGGACGTGCTTCCCATAGCGGAAAAAGAAGAGATAAGTGAAAAACAGGCAATATCGGAAACAATGTTTTTGGGTCTTAGAACGGCAAAAGGTATAAACCAGGTTGAATTTACCCGCCAATTTGGAAGGAGTATCGATGATATATTTACCCCCGTTTTACAACCCCTGGAAAAGGCCGGAGTTATTATCAGAGAGGGACAGTGGCTCAGGCTCAATCCTGAGTATTACGCTGTCAGCAATGAAGTGTTTCTAAAATTTGTTTAACATACAATAAATATACACAAGCATTAAACCCAAGTTCTCTGAAGTATTTTCGGTCCCTTAAAAAATAAAGGAACTCCTTTATTATTGATTATAGTATTAAGTAAATACTGTACCTCCTTGACAAAATATGGGGTAGGTGATAATTTAAGAAGTGAAAAACTTAGCACTCAACTGCCGAGAGTGCTAACAAGGGGTGATCTCATGGATGATAGAAAAAGGAGAGTATTGTTGGCAATCATCCAAGATTATATACTCACCGCTGAACCAGTGGGATCCCGGACGATTTCCAGAAAATACGATATTGGTGTTAGTCCGGCCACTATTAGAAATGAAATGGCTGACCTGGAGGAAATGGGCTATATTGAGCAGCCCCACACTTCTGCCGGTCGGATTCCTTCTGATAAAGGTTACCGGTACTATGTGGATTTTCTTATGGAAAGACTGCGTCTGTCGGAAGAAGAGGAATCGTTTATTTATCAATATTACGATCGTAAGATTGCTGAACTTGAAGAGGTTATTCGGATTACCAGTGAACTGATTTCCAAATTAACCAGTTATGCAGCAATCACTCTCGGCCCCCTTTCCGGATCCAGCACAATTAAATTCATTGACCTTACCAGTATCGACGAAGAAAGGGCTTTACTGGTGGTGGTAACGGATACCGGGTTAGTGGAACACCGTTTTGTAGATGTTCCGGAGTATATTTCCCCAAGGGATATGGACATGGTATCAAGAGTCCTGCGGCAAAAACTCCGGGGGCTCACATTAAATGAGATTTCTAAGACTCTATTCGATGAAATACGCTTAGAGGTGAAGCTCCAGAACGATTTTCTTTTCGATATTCTCGACTTAATCGATCAGGTACTTCAGGGGGAAGACTGCCGTAACATATATATGGACGGTGCCTTAAACATTATGAAGCACCCCGAGTTTAAGAGTATTGAAAAAGTACAGTCCCTGTTGGGCCTGCTACAGGAAAAAGAAGTGATCAGGAGTTTAATGACCCAGCCGATGCCTGAAGGACTAACCGTCAGGATTGGTGGCGAAAATAGTTATGAAGGAATACACGACTGCAGTTTAATTACTGCAACTTATTCTCTTGATAATCAGATTGTTGGGACAGTGGGTGTGCTGGGTCCAACCCGTATGGAGTATTCAAAAGCGATCAGTATTGTAGAATGCATTACTCAGGTACTCTCAGAAGTACTTTCAAAGTATTATTAATAGGAGTGATAGTCAATGGGTGAAGACAACAGCAAGTGCTGTAGTCCTGATAGGGAGGACATCCATAGCGGCTGCTGTGGAGAAGATTCCAGCCTTTCGGAAGACAGCCATGAAACTCCGGGTCCAGCCAGGGAAACGGAGGGCAAACCGGAAACCACCGGTGAAGATGCTGTCCTCAAGTTGGAAGAGGAGATTTCCAACTTAAAGGAAAGTTTACAGAATAAGGACTCTCAGATTGAAGAACTCATAGGCAGGTTAAAAAGGCTGCAGGCCGATTTTGATAATTTTAAAAGGCGTACACAGAGGGAAAAAGAAGAAATGGTTCAAACAGCTGCATCTTCTGTCATGGAGTCTCTTCTTCCCGTACTTGATAATTTTCAGAGAGCAACCCAGGTAAACGGGGGTGAAGAGGTATCCTTCCGGGAAGGTATAGAAATGATCATCAAGCAGCTGGAAAAGTCTCTAAGAGAATCAGGGCTTGAACCCATTGAGTGTGTTGGTAGTCCTTTTGACCCTAATTTCCACGAAGCAGTTTTTATGGTCGAAGATGACAGTGTTGATGAGAATACAGTGGTAGAAGAAGTACAGAAGGGTTATATTTTTGGCGGCAAGGTCCTTCGGCCGGCCATGGTTAAAGTTTCACGAAAAAGTACCTGAAAAACTCACATAGATTGTTGAATACCGATGGTCAGCTATGTGATGCAATATTTGTAAAACAAAATATTCAGGGAGGTATGTCTTATGAGTAAGACTATAGGTATCGACTTGGGGACTACCAATTCATGTGTTGCAGTTATGGAAGGCGGCGAGGCAGTTATTATTACTAATGCCGAAGGTTCGAGAATTACCCCTTCCGTGGTTGCCTTTTCAAAAGAGGGCGAAAGATTGGTAGGCGAAATTGCAAAAAGGCAGGCAATTACCAACCCTGACAGGACCGTTACCTCGATTAAAAGGCATATGGGTACCAGCCATAGAGTTAAAATAGGTGACAAAGAGTATACACCCCAGGAAATTTCGGGTATGATCCTTCAAAAATTAAAGAAAGATGCAGAAAGCTACTTGGGAGAGCCTGTAACTAATGCTGTAATTACCGTACCGGCATATTTTACCGACAGCCAGAGACAGGCTACAAAGGATGCGGGGAAAATTGCGGGGCTTGAAGTCAAGCGTATCATCAATGAGCCTACTGCTGCAGCTCTGGCATACGGTTTGGAAAAAGGAGAAGACCAGACTATTCTTGTCTATGACCTTGGAGGCGGAACTTTTGATGTTTCCATTCTTGAACTGGGGGACGGAGTATTTGAAGTAATTGCTACCAGCGGGAACAACAAGTTGGGTGGAGATGACTTTGACCAGAGGATAATTGACTGGATGGTGGAGGAATTCAAAAAAGCCCACAATGTTGACCTTTCCAGGGATAAAGTAGCTGCCCAACGGCTTAAGGAGGCGGCAGAAAAAGCAAAGCATGAGCTGTCTGCTGTAACAACGACTAATATTAATCTTCCCTTTATTACTGCTACTGCGGAAGGTCCCCTCCACTTAGACTTAACTTTGACGCGAGCTCAATTTGAAAAAATGACTGAGGACCTTGTGGAAAAGACTATGGTGCCAACACGGCGGGCGTTAAAAGACGCAAATCTGGACCCCAAAGATATTGATAAGGTGCTTCTCGTTGGTGGTTCCACGAGAATACCTGCTGTCCAGGAGGCTATCAAAAAAATTATCGGAAAGGAACCCTACAAGGGAGTAAACCCCGATGAATGTGTTGCTTTAGGCGCCGCAATCCAAGGGGGAGTTCTTTCCGGTGACGTAAAAGATGTCCTGCTGCTGGACGTAACTCCACTTTCTCTGGGTATTGAAACTCTGGGCGGGGTATTTACCCGTATTATCGACAGAAATACAACAATTCCTTGTTCTGAAAGCAAAATCTTTTCTACCGCTACGGACAACCAGACCAGTGTAGATATTCATGTTCTCCAGGGTGAGAGAGAATTTGCCAAGGACAATAAGACTCTAGGCAGGTTCGAACTGTCGGGAATTCCGCCTGCACCGAGAGGCATTCCTCAAATCGAGGTTACTTTTGATATTGATGCCAACGGGATTGTCCATGTAACGGCGAAGGACAAAGGAACCGGGAAAGAACAGGATATTACAATTCGTTCATCAAGCGGTCTGTCCGATGAAGAAATTGACAGGATGGTTAAAGAGGCAAAAGAATATGCCGAAGAAGACAAGAAGAGAAAAGAAGCCGTTGAAGTGCGCAACGAGGCTGATTCATTGATATACCAGACGGAAAAAACCATTAAGGAACTGGAAGATAAGGTGGACAAAGAAGATCTTGAAAAAATTGAAAAGGCAAAACAGGAATTAAAAGATATAATGGATAAGGATGATATTGAAGCAATAAAGGAAAAGAAAGAAGCTCTTTCCGAAGCCATTTACGCAGTGACAACGAAGATGTACCAGCAGGCTTCTTCCCAGCAGAAGGAAGGAGCAGGTGCAGGCCCTGACGATAAGGACGACAATGTAGTTGACGCCGATTTTGATGTAGAAGAATAAATCAACTATGTTTCCGGGGAAGCTGTATCTTATGTTTTTGTAGTTCAGCTTTCCCGGAAATATTTGCATAGAAAAGGTGAACTCTATGTCCAAGAGAGATTATTATGATATTCTTGGGGTCTCCAAGGGGGCTTCCAAAGAAGAGATAAAAAAGGCATACAGGAGCCTTGCCCGGAAATACCACCCTGATGTTAACCAGGGTGATAAAAATGCCGAAGAAAAATTCAAAGAGGTCAAAGAGGCCTATGAGGTTCTCTCTGACGACAATCTAAGGGCACGCTACGACCAGTTCGGGCATGAAGGTGTAAAAAGTGAAGGTTTTGAAGGCTTTGGCGGTGCCGGGGGCTTTGGTGATTTCGGAGGCTTCGGCGATATCTTTGATGTATTTTTCGGAGATCAATTCGGCCAGCGCCGCAGGTCCAACGGTCCTGAACAGGGTGAAGATATAAGGGCGGAGTTGGAATTAACTTTTGAAGAAGCTGCCTTTGGGGTTGAAAAGGAAGTAAAGATAAACCGGAAGGAAAAATGCCGTGTTTGCAGTGGTACCGGTGCAAGTCCCGGTTCATCACCCAAGACCTGTCCTTCCTGCCACGGTTCGGGCCAAATAAAGGTTTCTCAGCGGACACCTTTTGGACAGTTCCAGTCAATCCGGACCTGCAGCCAGTGTTCCGGGGCGGGAACAATAATTTCGGACCCCTGCCAGACATGTCAGGGGAAGGGGCGGGTTAACAAGAGAAGGACGATTAAAGTAAAAGTCCCCGCCGGAGTTGAGGATGGAATGCGCCTCAGGGTTGCAGCGGAAGGAGGCAGTGGTCTGCGGGGAGGACTCCCCGGAGACTTGTATGTTTTCCTGAATGTAAAACCCCACGAAATTTTCGAGCGTCAGGGTAACAATGTATTTTGTGAGTGCCCTATTTCCTTTGCCCAGGCGGCATTGGGCGGTGAAATTGAGGTGCCCTCCCTGGATGGAAAGGTAAAAATGAAAATTCCCGAGGGGACCCAGACGGATACGGTTTTCCGTTTGAGAGGTCATGGCATTCCCCACCTTAAAGGCAGTTCCAGGGGGGACCAGCTGGTAAAGGTTAAGGTGGTTGTCCCCACCGGCTTGACTGAGGAGCAGAAGGAACTGCTCCGGCAGTTTGATGACACTGTTGATGATACCAACGTTGCCGGGAAGGAAAAGGGGTTTTTTAAGCGGGTAAAGGATGCTTTTATGGCTTAAACTAATTCTGGAGGAGAACATATGGAATGGAAGGAGATTTCATTAACAACATCACATGAGGCCTCAGAAGCTGGGGCCAACATTTTTTTTGAAATTGGAGCTCAGGGCGTGGTTATTGAGGATCCGTACGTTCTCGACCGCTACATGCAGGAAGATGCATGGGATTGTTTTGATATCTCCTTATGTTCCATTTCAGAGGATGTAGTGATAATTAAAGGCTACCTACCTGCAGATAGCAGTTTTCCGGGGCGTTTGAGTTCCTTTAATGAGAAGGTTAACAGCCTGCAGGAGTTTTTCCCTGACTCCCCTTTGGAAGTTGCTGTCTGTGAAGTGGCTGATGAAAACTGGGCTTCCTCTTGGAAGCAGTATTATAAAACTACAAAAATTGGCCGCCGGGTTGTGGTGAAACCGGAATGGGAAGAGTACAGCCCATCCCAGGGGGAAATTATTATTGAAATGAATCCCGGTTCTGCCTTTGGTACCGGAACCCACGCAACCACGATTATGTGCGTCCGCCTGTTGGAAAAATACCTGGGTACCGGTCAAATTGTATTTGACGTGGGGTGTGGTTCGGGTATTCTGTCCATAGCAGCGGCAAAACTGGGTGCATCCTTTGTATTGGCCCGGGATATCGATACGGCAGCTGTCTCCGCGGCGTGGCATAATGCGGGAATTAACGGAATCACCGGTTGCTTTGAAGCCGAGGCCGGTAACTTCCTGGATGATGTGCCCGGGAAGGCCCATTTGATTGTAGCCAATATTGTTTCCGGTGCTATTATTGAATTTTCTCCCCAAGCATTTGAAAAACTACTTCCGGAGGGAATTTTTATTGTCTCGGGAATAATTTCTGAAAGAGCCAAGGAAGTACAGGAAAAAATGAAGAGTACCGGATTCTCTCTGTTAGAGACTTTAACCCGGGGAGAATGGGTGGCTATAGCAGCAAAGAAGATGTCTGTACCAAACAGAGCTGTTTTTAAGGGTTAAGAAGTAGGTGAATGGAGTGCACAGGTTTTTTGTGGAACTTGAACAGATCAGGGGTGCCAGTATTAATATTTTGGGAAATGATGCCCATCATATTGTAAATGTTTTGAGGTTTTCCCCCGGGGACCCTGTTGTTGTATGCGATGGTGAAGGGTATGAATACGAGGGAGAAATTGGTGAGTGCAGCAAAGAAAAAGTTACTGTAAAGGTTAGGGTTGTAAAGAAATCCCTCGCTGAGCCGCCGATCTCTGTCATTCTTGCCCAGGGACTTCCCAAAAAAGCGGAGTCTTTGGAACTTGTTATCCAAAAAGCTACAGAGCTGGGAGTTTCCAGGCTGGTGCCGTTAATTACGGAGAGGACGGTGGCACGGCCAAAGGATAATACACTGGACAGCAGGTGGTTGAGGTGGAACAGGATTGCCCTGGAAGCGGCAAAGCAAAGCCAGAGAGCAAAGGTGCCCGTTGTCGATAAACCCTTGAGTTTAAACGAATTTCTGGATACAGTCCCCAGGGATGCTCTGTGTCTCATTCCCTGGGAGGGGGAAAAAACTGTTGGAATAAAGGACGTCCTGAACTGGGAAGTTAAAAATAAATTATCCAATACAGTTGCAGTCCTTATTGGCCCGGAAGGCGGGTTTTCCAAGGAGGAAGTTGAAGAAGCAAGAAAAGCAGGGGCAGTGCCTGTTTCCATGGGACCGAGGATTTTGCGTACAGAGACTGCAGGAATTACGGCAATGGGTATAATCCTATATGAACTTGGAGACCTCGGAGGTGCTGCAGGTGCCTGAACTAAAGGCAGCGGTTTCTGTCCTTGGCTGCAAAGTTAATCAAACAGAAGCTTCTGCCATTGCTGAAATGTTTCGCCGGTCAGGATACAAAATCGTTGATTTTTCAGAAAAAGCAGATGTTTATGTGATTCATACCTGCACTGTTACCAGTGAGAGTGACAGGAAATCCCGCAATTTAATCCGGCGTGCTGTCAGGAAAAACCCCGATGCAGTTGTTGCAGTTACAGGCTGTTATGCCCAGGTTTCTTCCAGGGCGGTGGAAGCTATGGAAGGAGTAGATGTTGTCATGGGGACAGGCAGCCTTGATGCCCTGGTGGACCGGGTGGAGCAAGTGCGCAGTGACGGGGGAAAGATTCCGGCAGTTTCCAATGGGAAGGATTTCTGTGATTTAGAAGGTCAACCCGGATACAGTTCCGACAGAGTGAGGGCATTCCTTAAAGTACAGGAGGGATGCCAGCAGTTTTGTTCTTACTGTATTATCCCCTATGCCAGGGGAGTGATGCGGAGCAGGCCTTTCAGGGAAACTATTGAAAAAGTTGAGCAGCTGACAGCATCGGGTTTTAAGGAAATAGTTCTTACAGGAATAAGGCTGGGGGCTTATGGTAAGGACTTAGAGCCACCTGTTTCCCTGGCTTCTCTGATTAAATCCCTTAACGGTGTTCCAGGGCTGCGGAGGCTGCGGATAAGTTCCGTGGATCCCCATGATTTTACTCCTGAACTGGTATCGGTTTTAACCAGCGAACCGGTTGTTTGCCCCCACTTTCATATTCCGCTCCAGAGTGGTGATAATACAATCCTGGATAGGATGCGCAGGCGTTATACCGCTGAGCAGTACCTGGAGCTGATACAGAGCCTGAAAGAAAAAAGCCCTCTGGCGGCATTTACTACAGACGTTATGGTGGGGTTTCCCGGCGAAAATGAGGAACATTTTGAAAATACCAAAGGAGTTATTAAAGCTGCAGGGTTTATGGGTGTTCATGTGTTCAAATATTCTGTGAGAGAGGGGACACCCGCCGCAGAATTCCCGGGACAGGTGCCCGGTGAAGTAAAAGCAAGGCGCAGCAGAGAGATAGCAGACCTGACAAAAAGACTCTTCGCCGAATATGCGAGCCGGTTCTTACATAAGGAAGTGGAAGTCCTCATAGAGCAGCGTGACCGTGAAGGGCTGTGGGAGGGGCATACTCCAAATTATTTAGTTGTAAAATTATCTTCTCCAGAGGATTACAGGAACAAAATAATTCCTGTCAGGATTACCGGCATAGGGGATAACTTTGTTATTGGTGAAGGAGTTTAACCAATAATTAACGAATTTTGAATAAAAATCATTGTTAAAAGGGGTGGCAAGATTGTCTGAAGACTGTCTGTTCTGCAAAATCGTCAATAAGGAAATCCCGTCCACGATAGTTTATGAAGATGAGGATATTCTGGCTTTCAAGGACATCAATCCTGTAGCTCCTGTTCATATTTTAATCATACCTAAAAAGCATATTCCTACAATAACAGATATCACCGACGATGATTTTGAGTTGATCGGGAGAATGCACGCTGTTGCAGGAAAAATCGCCCGGGATGCCGGTATTTTTGAAGACGGGTTCCGCCTGGTGAACAACTGCCGTTCCCACGGAGGCCAGGTGATCTATCACCTGCATTTTCACTTGCTAGGCGGGAAAAATCTGGGCGGAATTTAAGTGACAACGCTAACCTTATGCCTTTCAAGGGGTGACACCTCCTGTCCAGAGCCTGGAGTTGACTGGCGATAGCGCATATAGTATAATACGAGGTGC
Source organism: Clostridiales bacterium DTU086 (assembly GCA_001513335.1). Lineage (GTDB taxonomy): Bacteria > Bacillota > DTU086 > DTU086 > DTU086 > DTU086. The sequence continues at coordinate 9,780 of LFTO01000208.1, forward strand.
GAATTTTTTTTTAGTCCCAATAGATTTCAGCAGATTCCGGCACATCAAGTGCCTTTTTATAAGCTTGCTGGAGCGGAGGGAGGGAAATTGGGTGAGCGAAGTCAAGGTTGGCAAAAATGAATCCCTTGATAGCGCTCTGCGCCGGTTTAAACGCAACTGTCAAAAAGCGGGTGTTTTAAGCGAAGTTAGAAAGCGCGAACACTATGAAAAGCCTAGCGTAAAGCGCAAGAAAAAATCTGAAGCTGCCAGAAAACGGAAGAGATGGTAAGAAACAAACTGCACTAATTGTAAACAGATGCTTTTTACCTTCCCTCTCAGCGCACATGTTCTTTTGAGGAAGACTGAGGAGTATAATTGAATAAGCACTGTTGAAAAACAGGTGGGATACTGCCCACCTTGTTTTTTTTCCACGCCTTTTTTAGCGGTTTTGAGGTCTGGCATTGTCCAGGCCTTTTTTCTTGGAACATGCTTATCGTCAAAGTCTGTTACGAAAGCCCGTATGTATTGTTAGCTACTGACAAGCTCTCACGCCGTTACTGCCGGCAGAGCCTCGCAAGGCTTAAGCAAAACAAGTCCTGCTATACAATACATGCGGCCTTCAGGAGTCTGAAATATTTAGCAGTGGCACGAAAACGGTTGTGTGCTGTTGTCATCATGAGCTTTAGTGAAGGAGTAATTAACAACTTTTTCGGTGCATAAGTTTAGTACAAGGATTAATGGACAAAAGACCCGGGAATGAACCTAAAAAGGAGGTTTCTAGGCGTGGGGGACAAGAATTTGAAAAATTCTCTGGAAAACCGCAAGAAGAAGATGCAGCAGAGCTTTGCCAATGTCTTTGAGATACCCGAAGACACTATGTTAAACCTTCCAAAGATTACGATGATGGGCAACACACAGGTATTTATTGAAAATCACATGGGAGTCATTGAATATACTCCCCAGAAGCTGAGAATAGGGGTCAGCTTCGGTGAAATTGAGATAAACGGCAGGGAATTTTTTCTGAAAAATATTCTTTCAGATGAACTTTCTCTTCAAGGCCACATTGAATCAATAATATTTAATACCTAGAGAGGGGTACTGAAGTGATTTTTTGGCGATTATGGTCCCTTATACGTGGTTATGTGGTAATTGTCGTTGAGGGCAAGCAGATAGAAAAATTTATTAATATGGCGGTTTCCAGGGGATATAATCTTTGGGACATCAGTCAGCCTATGGAAAACGTTTTGACTGCCAAGGTAGATGTGTCCGTCTATCCGCGGCTCAGGCATGTTGCCCGCACCTGCCGCTGTAAAATGAGAATAAGCAGAAAAACAGGGCTTCCCTTCACAGCGGCGAAAATGAGAAAACGAAAAATGCTTTTTGCAGGGGCAGTTATTTTTTTTCTGGCCCTATATATTCTTTCTTCATTTATCTGGTCCGTTGAAGTAACAAGCAGCAGGGAATTAAAGACAATCACGGAGCAGCAGGTTTTGGATGCTGCAGCCAAATATGGTATCAAGAGAGGTGCCCTGCGCTACGCAATAGATAACCGGAAAGCAGCTGAAGCCCTGGAGAAAGAGTTTATGGAAGTAAGCTGGGTAGGTATTGAAATCCGCGGAACAAAAATCATTATCGATGTAGTGGAAAAGATTCTTCCTGAAGAAGATGAAAGAAGCCGCCCGGGCAATATTGTTGCCCAAAAGGACGGTGTTATTAAGGAGATTCTAGTGCTTTCCGGGGAGCCAAAGGCGGCAGCCGGTGATACGGTAAAGAAAGGTGATATTCTTATTTCCGGAATCATTTATCCTGAACTCCCTGAGGAAAAGGAGGGGAAGGCGGAAGAGGACACAGGTGACGAGGATGATAAAGAGCAGCCGGAAGAACCGAGGTATGTGAGTGCAAGAGGTATTGTCCGTGCCCGGGTATGGTATGAAGCTAAGACAAGAGTCCCTTTAGTGCAGCACAAAGAGGAGTTGACAGGACAGAAACAGCAGGTAGTTGTTCTCCGTATAGGAGAGGAAGAGGTAACTCTAAAAAACCAGGCGAAGGGGAATAAGTATAAGCATTTCAGGACGGACAGGGATGTAAAGAGGTTTTCCCTGTGGAAATACCGGCTGCCTGTGGAATTGATTACTACTACCTATCACCAGATAGAAAAAGTGGATATCTATTTAAGTATGGTCGAAGCCCGGTCACAAGCCGAAGAAGTTGCAATGAAAGACATTTCTTCCAGGCTCCCCGAGGGTGCGGAAGTCGTTTCCCGGAGAACCGTGATTACCTCAGCCAATGAAAAGGAGCTTAAGGCCAAGGTTTATGTTGAAACCTTGGAAAACATTGCCCGGTTCGTTCCCCTGAAGTAAACAGTTTCTTTCTTTCACCTTCGTAGGTGTTGGTTTCAGCCCTTCAGGGCCAAATAACTTTGCTCTTGAGAACCATATACGGTGTAGTATAATAAAAAGGAAATATCGTTGAAATACAGCTAATTTATAAATAAATGCATCTCTTGGGAGGTATGCACCAGCTTGAGAGAAAAGGAAGTTAGGATTAATATTGGTGATAATGGTGAAGCAGCTAATCTTTTAGGTCAGCAGGATAAAAACCTGCGGTTTATTGAAGAAAACTCAAGGGCAAAAATCGTTGCCCGGGGGAATGAAGTAGTTATTTCGGGAGATGTCTGTGAGGTTGAGTTAGCTGAAAAGCTGTTTAACCAGCTTGTTTCCCTGGCTCGCTCCGGCCAGACAATTGATATAAATCTTATCAATTATACCTTTAACCTGTTGAGGGGAGATCAGTCGCAGGTTAAGTCAAAAGTTCTTACCAATGTCCTGTCGGAGCCAATATATGTTACTCCCCGGGGCAAACATATCAAACCCAAAACTATGGGGCAGCACCGTTATATTAAGGCAATCAGTACCCACGATGTGGTTTTTGGTATCGGTCCTGCAGGCACGGGGAAGACATATCTTGCCGTTGTAATGGCTGTAAAAGCCCTCAAGAATAAAGAAGTGAACAGGATAGTCCTTGTCAGACCCGCAGTTGAAGCCGGGGAGAAGTTGGGGTTTTTGCCCGGTGATTTGCAGGAAAAAGTTAATCCTTATCTGCGTCCACTGTATGATGGGCTATATGACGTTTTGGGGCTGGAGACAGCCCAGAAATATATGGAGCGAGGGATTATAGAAGTAGCTCCTCTTGCTTATATGCGGGGGCGGACATTGGATGACTCTTTTATTATTCTAGACGAGGCCCAGAACACTACCCCTGAGCAGATGAAAATGCTCCTGACCAGGATTGGTTGTGGCTCAAAAGCCGTGATAACCGGGGACGTGACCCAGGTTGACCTGCCCAAAGGAGAGCGTTCCGGCCTGATGCAGGCCGAAGATATTTTAACGGACATTAAAGGTATAGTATTTGAATATTTGGATCAAAAAGATGTAGTTAGACATCCTTTGGTTCAAAAGATTATCCAGGCTTACGAAGATTACCGGCCGGATAACGGGGAAGGAGAAAGAAGTGGCTGATAACAAGGCTTCCTATAAAGGAAATGCTTTTAAGAGGGTTTGGGCGACTCTTAGTGCCCGCCGGAAGCTTTGGGGGGTTATCTTTTTTGTATGTATTGTTATTCTTTTAAGTGCAGATTTTTTGCCGGAAAGGATCAATATTCAGGTCGGGGATGTAAGCGATAGGCAGATCAAGGCTCCCCAGGGGACCGTTTTCATCAGCGATGTCCTGACTAATAGAGCCCGGCAGGAGGCTGCCGACCAAGTTGACTCTATCTTTAAAATTGACCAGGATGTTCTGTTGGAAACTGACGAGAATATCAGTGAAATTTATCGAAAGATTTTGACTGTTAATGCTGATGATTCTTTAAATGAGACTCAAAAGACACGTGCCATCCAGGCCCAGATTAATACCGGACTGCCGTCTTCTACCCTTAAAGCTGTGGCTAATGCGGAACCGGGCGTAATTAGTAATCTTTCTATGCAGACCAAGCAGTTCATCCGGGAATATATGGAAAAAGGCGTCCAGGAGAAAGCCCTGGACAGCACCAAACAGGACATTTTGCTGAAAGTGAAAGAATCGGAGTTGGAAGAGGATTTTAAGCCTTTAGTGACAGCTGTTATCAGCGAAACGGAACTAAAACCTAACCTTGTTTTAGATGAAGAAAGAATGGAAGCAAGCAGGCAGGAAGCTATGAGCAGGATTCAGCCTGTCCAGGTTACAGTTAAGCAGGGAGAGGAAATTGTCGGTGATGGACAAGTTGTTACGGAAGAAAAATATGAAATTTTAGAGCACCTGGGACTGCTGAAAACAAGTTACAGGCACTTTAGCTTTTTTGGCTTAATCTGTTTTGTTGTACTGGTTATTATCCTGATTCTGATATACCTCTACCGGTATAACAGGGAAATACTTTTGGACGAGAAGAAGTTTCTTTTACTGGGGCTCCTTATAACAGCCGGTCTGTTTATTGACAGGGGAATTATATCCATCAAGCTGGGTGACAATCCGGAAATAGCCTCACTTATCGGATATATGGTTCCTACTGCTGCCGTGTCCATGCTTACAGCAGTTCTTCTCGACAGGAAATTGGCCATTTTTGTATCCGCAGTAATGAGTATTTTTGTGGGGCTGATGATGGGCAACCAGTTGGAATTTGCAGCCCTCTCATTTATTGGCGGTGCTGTGGGTGTGTTCAGTGTTTCTGATATCAGCGAGAGAACTGATGTAACTCGGGCCAGCATTTATATAGTGCTTGCCAATGTGGTTGCGGTGACAGGATTGGTGCTGATTAAAACAAACTCCTTCAGCTTATCATCCCTGGGTGCCGTTGTGGGTTTAATCAACGGGATATTGTCTGCAATTTTAACCATAGGTTCTCTGCCTTTTTTGGAAAACGCTTTTGGCATAACAACATCAATAAAACTTCTGGAGCTGTCCAACCCCAACCAGCCTCTCCTTCGGAGGCTCCTTGTCGAAGCGCCGGGCACATATCATCACAGCATGATGGTTGCCAACCTGGCTGAAGGGGCTGCCGAAGCAATAGGCGCAAATCAACTCCTTACGAGAGTCGGGGCTTACTATCACGATATTGGAAAACTCAAACGTCCTTATTTTTTTATTGAAAATCAGATTTCAACGGAGAATCCTCACGACAAATTAACTCCAACTCTCAGCACTCTTGTAATTACTTCACACGTTAAGGAAGGAGCCGAACTGGCTGCAGAAAACGGAATTCCCCAGGTAATTACTGATATCCTGTGCCAGCACCACGGTACAACTTTGGTATCGTACTTTTACCATAAGGCTTGTGATGCCGAAAAAGAGGACTGTATTAGCGAAAGTGCCTTTCGCTACGAAGGCAAAAAACCCCAGACCAAAGAAGCTGCTATCGTTATGCTGGCGGACTCTGTTGAAGCAGCTGTCCGTTCTCTTAAATATTCTGGTCATGGCAGGCTTGAGGCCCAAGTACGCAAAATTGTAAATGACCGCCTTGAAGACGGGCAGCTTGAAGAATCGGAGCTGACTTTTAAGGAACTGGAAATTATTACCCGGACTTTTGTAAGAATCCTGTCGGGAATTTTTCATTCCCGGATAGAGTATCCTGATAATCTGCTGCAAGAAATTGAAGGGAGAAAAAGGAATGGAGATAACGATAACCAACGTGCAGCGGAAGTGTAAACTGCCTGAAAGGTATGAGTCCCTACTGCATAAATGTGTATCCCATACCTGCAGGACAGAAGGCCTGTCTGACAACTATGAAGTGGGGATCACCATTATGGATGATAAAGGCATTTTGCAGTTAAACCGGGATTACCGGGGGATCAATGCCCCTACCGATGTGTTGTCCTTTTCTGTTACCGAGCATTTGGAGGAAGAGCCGGAAATAATTGAGGATGGAGGTGAGGAACTTCTCGTACTTGGTGATATTATTGTTTCAGCCCCAGCTGTTGAAAGGCAGGCTGAGGAATACGGTCACTCCGTAACCAGAGAACTGTGTTTTCTCGTGGTTCACGGAATGCTGCATTTACTGGGCTATGACCATGATACACCTGAAAGGGAGCAATTAATGATCACCAAGCAAAAAAAGATACTGAATGATTTAAAAATCTTTAGGTAGGGATGTACATGAAGAACAAGACTTTACGGGACAGCTTCCAAAATGCGTGGGCAGGAATAAAATATTCAATTACAACCCAGCGGAACATCAGAATTCATATTTCTGCGGCAGTCATTGTTCTTATTCTTAGCTGGCTGTTGGAAATCAGCAGGTTGGATTTCCTTTTTATTGTTGTTGCCATCGCTCTGGTTTTCACTGCTGAAATGGTTAATACAGCAGTTGAGAAGACTGTTGATTTATTTATGAGCACTTATCATCCCCTGGCAAAAATTGCAAAAAATGTGGCAGCGGGTGCAGTCCTTATCGCTGCTATCAATGCTGTTATTACCGGTATACTAGTCTTAGGAGTTCCTCTGTTGAAACTTTTCAGGGGTCTGTAAGGGCCCGGTTTTTATATTCTGCATTCATTTTTTAATTCTATGCTGCCTACAGAAAGAGGTGGTTATGTGAAACAGCATATATCCCCCAAACAGCTTGCACCGGCAGCTGTTTCACTAATATTAATTATTCTCTTGGTAAATACTGCATTGCTGGCTCGTACTGCAGGTATAATGAATTTTCCCGGGGAAATCAGCAAACTTGATATTGCCCGGGAAGGAGCAGAAATGGTGGTTACCTATTATGAAAAGCAGGCTGCCCAGGCAGGTGTCCTGGATAATTCTGCTGTTAGAGACGTTTTGGCCCAAATGAAATTTGACATAGAAAAAGCGGCTACTCCGGAGGAAGTAGTTGCCGTTCAAACCTTGTACGATGGGAAAGTTAAGGAGGTAATCGCCAGGGAGCAGGACAACAAGCGGCGGGAAACGGTACTAAGTATTATTAAACAAGATCCCAATGTTGCTAAATTTCAGGGGCAAGGGACAATCGGCATCAGCAAAAGCGAAACGGAAGGTGTCGTTATCTCTGATCCTGAAGGCATTCTCTCCGAACACTCAATAATATCCTTAAAACAAAATGAACAGATGAAAGGTACCTGGCCTTTGATAGAGGTTAGCATTTCTGACGGAAAAGCTGAACTGGTAACGGCAAGGACCTTGATTGATCGTTTGAAATTGGCAGAAGATGAAGTGAAGAGCCTGCAGGAAAAACTGGACGAACTGACGGCTCTTGCAGGGTACAAAGAGATGGTAGGTTCCGGCATAGTAGTGAAGCTCTATGATGCCGAGGAAGGTTATAGTAATGTTGATATTGTCCACGACCGGGATGTAAGGGATGTAGTTAATGAACTTTTTGCTGCCGGAGCAGCAGGGGTATCCGTTGGAGGGCAGAGATTGGTTTCCAATTCTTCCATTAGGTGTGCCGGGCCGGTAATCCTGGTTAACCAGCAGCCTATTTCTGTTAACCCGATTGAAATTCATGCAATAGGTGACCCCCAGGTGTTGTCCAGCAGCTTGGATTTAATAAAGTCCCAGTTGAATGAATTCGGTATCCGCATGGAAATTTCTACTGGAAAGCACGTATTGGTACCCGCTTTTAAGGAGAAGAAATAGGGTAAGAGGTGGTAGTATTGCGGTTAATGGGGAAAAACCCGGTTCCGGTTCTTTTGGGCTTGGCTTTCTTTATTGTAATGTGTGTGGCTGTTGCCATAAATAGTTTTTTTGGAAGCTTTTCCGGTTCCAGGGAAGAACTGCTCCGGGAAGATAGCAGAAAAAAAACACTCAATACCGGAAAGTTGCAGTGCCCTCTGGACGGGGCTTTGGTAGACAGACTGCCCCAAGACAGGCCTGTAGCAGTAGTTATTGATAACCTCCCCCGTGCCAGACCCCAATCGGGGCTGACAAAGGCAGATTTAGTCTATGAGACTCTTGCCGAGGGGGGAGTAACCCGTTTACTGGCGGTTTACTACCACGGGGAGGCTTCCAGCGTAGGTCCCATTCGAAGTGCACGCCCATATTTTATTGAGTTGGCAGGGGGGGTGAATGCTATTCTTGTGCATTCTGGAGGAAGCCCTGAAGCTCTGGAATTGTTGAAAAACAGCAATTTCCCACACCTTGATGAATTCCGGCACCCCCGGTACTTTTGGCGAATATCACAGCGGAGGCCGCCCCATAACCTTTACTCCAGTATCTCAAATTTACATAAACTGGCACGGGATTATGGTCTGAATAATGAGGTAAAAGTGCCTTCTTTTAATTTTATAAGTGATGAAGTGAAGGAATATATCGGGGAGAAAAAGAGCCTCCAGTCAGATGAGGTAAAAATCCATTTTCCCCGTGGGTACGAAGTTACATATTCTTATGATCCCGAAGAGCAGACATACTGCCGTTTTGTTGACGAAAAACCGCACCTGGATGCGGCAACCAATTCCCAGCTGAGTGCAAGGAATATCATTGTTCAATTTGTAAAAACTAATGTTGTAGACGGTCAGGGTCGGCTGGAAATGGCGTTAACCGACCATGGCCGTGCTTTAGTCTTTTCCGGGAAAAAAGTGATCGAAGCAGTATGGCAAAAACCTGCAACTGACAGGCCTACCACCTTTAAAACCATGGACGGGGAAACAGTGGAACTACTGCCGGGACAGTCATGGATAGAAATAATTCCGCAGAATACAAAAGTTTCCTTTTAAGAGGCACAAAATTTAATGGTATATGGGCCTAAGGGTTTTAGTTGTAATCTGAATTTGATTTCAAGGAGGGGCCTTTTTTTGGATGTTTCCCGTCTATTGCTCATGGCTGAACAGGCACGACAACATGCTTACGCACCCTATTCGGGTTTCCATGTTGGTGCTGCCCTCTTAACGGCAGACAACCGGATTTTTACCGGTTGTAATGTAGAAAACTCTTCTTACGGCTTGACAGTGTGTGCCGAGAGAGCAGCCGTGTTCAATGCTGTCAGTGCCGGAAAAAAAGATTTCCTTGCCCTGGCCGTAATATCTGACGGAGGGGGGTACTGCCGGCCTTGTGGAGCCTGCCGGCAGGTAATCAGGGAATTTGGCAGGGACATCCAGATTATTATGGCCTCAAAGGACCGGCAGTATGAGATAAAAAAGATTTCGGAACTTTTGCCTGAGGAATTTGCATTTTAACTTTCTTGACAGAAGTTCCTGGTGTGGAGGTATATATGGCTCAGGGTTTTAAATCCGGTTTCGTCATTATCGTTGGCAGGCCCAATGTAGGAAAGTCAACTCTTTTAAATCGGCTTGTCGGTTCAAAAGTTGCCATCATGTCGGATAAGCCCCAAACTACCCGAAACAGGATCAAAGGCATTGTTACAACAGACAAGGCCCAAATAATATTTATTGATACTCCCGGAATTCACAAACCCAAGCACAAGCTGGGGGAATATATGGTCAGGACGGCAACAAGCTCTTTGGATGAAGCAGATTGTATATTATACCTTGTAGATGCTTCAGCGGAAATTGGTCCCGGTGAGGAATGGGTGCAGAACATTTTAAGGGATGTAAAAACACCCGTTTTTTTAGGAATCAACAAAATTGATCTGGTAACCAAAGAGAGGCTTGCGGAAATGATTACCGCCCTGACTTCTGACCAAAGCTTTGCGGAAGTCGTTCCCCTGTCCGCAGCTACAGGGGAAAATACGGAACTGCTGTTGGAACTCCTTATAAAGTACCTGCCTGAAGGACCTAAATATTACCCCGAGGATGCTGTTACGGACAGGCCGGAGGAATTTGTTGCTGCCGAGTTTATCCGGGAAAAAATTCTTGAAGTTACAAAAGAAGAGGTGCCTCATGCCGTGGCAGTGGCAGTGGAGGAGATGGAAGACCGGGGGCATCTCTTCTATATCTCAGCCAATATTTTTGTGGAAAGGGAATCCCAGAAAGGGATAGTTATCGGAAAAAGGGGACAGATGCTGAAGGAAATTGGAACCCTTGCCAGGCGCGATTTGGAAAATTTGTTTAATTGTAAAATTTTCCTGGAATTAAACGTAAAGGTTAAAAAAGGTTGGAGAAAACACGAAATCGCTTTGCGGCAGCTGGGCTATACCGATAAACAAGTTTATTGACACATGGGTTTGGAATTGATACTGTTACATTAGTGAACATTACGGAGGTGTGCTGGATGGATAGCAGCCCTGACGGGTGGCGGCGTTTAACTGAATAAAATCAGGGGCCTCTCGTTTGGGATGCCCCTGAAGGAAAGGGGCGTCTCATATGATTCGTGAAAGAGAGCAACTGATGCAGCAACTAATGGAACTGCTCCGTAGAGAAAAGAAATCAGATATTGCGGTGCTGATTTCACAATACCAGCCGGCAGATATTGCCGAGATTTTAACCGAACTGGAAACACATTACCGCGGCACTGTTTTTCAGCTGTTAAGCAGAGAAACAGCGGCAATGGTTCTTGAAGAATTGGAAGTACTGGATGAGTCAGTGATTTTCAATCTGGTTGAAAGCTTGGGCGCCAAGTATCTTGCCGACATAATCAATGAAATGGCTTCGGACGATGCCGCGGACCTTCTCGGTCGCCTGCCACAGGAGACACGGGAAATTATTTTGGAACTCATGCAGCATGAGGAAGCTGTTGATGTACAGGAGCTTCTTGAGTACGATGTCCAGAGTGCCGGCGGTATCATGACTACGGAGTATGTGGCTATCCGTAAGGATATTACTGCCGGGAGGGCAATTGATGTCCTCCGGGAAATTGCACCAGAAGCAGAGACTGTTTATTATGTCTATGTGGTTGATGTCAAAAATAAATTGGTTGGGGTCATTACCCTGCGTGAATTAATTGTTGCCAATCCCCATGCTCTTATTGAAAGCATAATGCACCGGAAAGTTATCAGTGTTACGGTGGATATGGACCAGGAGGAAGTGGCGAGAGTAGTATCCAAATACAATTTTCTTGCCGTTCCCGTGGTTGATAAAGATAATTCCCTTCTGGGAATCATTACGGTGGATGACGTAATTGACGTTATTTACGAAGAAGCTTCGGAAGACATTTATCTCCTGGGAGGTAGCACGGAACTCTCCGACCAGGACCAGTCAATAATGGCTAAAGCTTTGAAGTCACGTCTCCCCTGGTTGTTTATTACGATGTTGGAAGGGTTAATAGCTGGAACAGTTCTCCGGGGGCTGGAGCGGGAACTCAGTGCTGTTGTAGCGTTAGCATTTTTTATCCCTTTGCTTACCGGAATGGGTGGAAATGTAGGAACCCAGTCCGCTACCATTGCTGTCCGTGGGCTTGCGGTAGGGCAGATTGATACCGGCGATGTCTTTAGAGTAGCTGCCAGGGAAACCCTAACCGGAATTACGTTAGGTCTTATCAATGGGTTGATTGTAGCTGTTATTGCCGCTTTGTGGCAGAACAGTTTTGTGCTGGGTGTAATTGTTGGGTTAGCCATGCTAGGGAATATGACTACTGCTGCTTTAATGGGAACACTGGTTCCTATTGCCTTTAAGAAGTGGGGGATTGATCCGGCAGTTGCTTCCGCTCCTTTTATTACTGCCTCCATCGATATTACTGGCTTGTTGATCTATTCTACTCTTGCAAGTTTCCTCATCGGTTTTTTGCTTTAGAATATTATTACTTACCGGATCAAAACCTTTCAACTTTGGAAAAAGAACTCTAGTATACCGCTGGAGGTAACGTTTAAGCCTATTACTAGCGATAAACAAAAGAGGGTGATCGCATGAGTCTTGGTAATGCCATGTGGGATATTTTTAGACATACCGGGGACATAAGTGCTTACCTGGTCTACAAAGACTGTCTTGAGTGTCAGAAAAAAGAAAATCATATGGCTGCTGATAAGGTTAAAGAAGACCGGTGATACCCTTCAAGGGAGGAAAAGTTGGCGGAAAAAACTGTCAAAACCCAAGCTGCTGTGCTGAGGAGTTATAAATACGGGGAATCGGACCTTATACTTACTTTGTTTGGTCTCAGTACGGGAAAAGTCAGTGCTATTGCAAAAGGTGCTAGAAAAACAAAAAACAGGATGCGGGGTACGCTGCAGCTTTTCAGCATCGGAAACTTTCTTCTTTATAAGGGGAAAAGCCTGTATACAGTTACCCAATGCGAAACAGAAGAGCCTTTCGTAATATTGAGGCAGGACCTTTCAAAATTTGCTTATGCTTCTTATTGTGCTGAAATAATAGGGGAACTGCTCCGGGAGGAAGAGCCCAACGTACCGGCTTTTCGCCTCCTCTCTATTGTTTTGAGTTTAATTGCTTCCGGCCAGGAAGAATTTGCAGCCCGTTTATTTGATATGCGAATGCTGAAAATTTCCGGTTTTCTGCCGGAAATGTGCCGCTGTGTCAAATGCGGCGGGCATCTTCCCGAAAGGCCGGTTTTCAGCTGCGCGGAAGGCGGGGCAGTGTGTTGCGGCGGTAAGGGGGTTCAGCTTGGTAAGGACACACTGGCTGTAATGAACAACCTTTCAAAAATGGACATGCAGAAGACCCACCGTCTCAGGCCCAGTGCAAAAAACCTTAAGGAAATGGAGCAGGTAACCAGGGCCTATTGGGAAACCATTTTAGAGAAAAGCCTCAAGTCAGTGGAATTTATTGAAAGAATGCGGCAGTTCGCATAAATTTTTGCTGTTGAGGGAAAAAAAGAAAGGAAGGGGGTTTGAATTAAAAATGACGGACGAACTGTATAAGATCGATATTATTCGTGAGCGTCTCGGAGTTAGTTACAAGGAGGCCCAGGATGCATTAAACGAGGCCGGCGGGGATGTAGTTGCCGCCATAGTAAATTTGGAAAGCCAGGAACGGAGTTTTGAGGAGAATTTTGAAGAGCGCAAGGAAAAACTGGTAAATCAGGTACAATCGATAATTAAAAAAGGAAATGTAACCAAGATAAAGGTAAAAAAAGGCAGCAAAGTTATTACTGAAATACCTGCCGCCGTTGGAGCGTTAGGTGTTGTAGGCATAGTTGCCAGCCCGCCCTTTGCCGTTTTAGCCAGTTTAGGCACCATAGCCGCCATGCTGAATGATTACACCTTGGAAATAGAGAAAAAAGACGGCGAAACTGAGGAGCACGAAATAAAACTCTAGTTCTAAGCGAATTGAGAAGAATTCCAATACGTCTAGTTATTGACATCGATAATTGTTTTTGCTAAATTAGTTTTGAGTTTAATACCTACTGTGATGGAAAGTAGTAGCTGCCGTTATTTTTCCACAGAGAGCCGGGCCTAAGCTGGAAACCGGTGAAAAAAAGCAGTGAAGGCGTTCCGGAGTATATACACACTGGTATTACAATTGGTTGGTGTTGTTTGCCAATAATTAGAGGTGGGCCGGTATTATGCGGCCAACCAGGGTGGAACCGCGGGAAAACCTCTCGTCCCTGAAAATTGGGGATGGAGGTTTTTGTTTTATTAATGGACAGGAGGTTTCAAAATAATGAATTTCCAGGAAGTAATACTGGCTTTGAGCAGTTTTTGGTCTGACCAAGGATGTGTGATCCAGCAGCCTTATGATGTGGAGAAAGGTGCGGGCACTATGAACCCAGCCACATTCCTCCGGGCCCTTGGGCCTGAGCCGTGGAATGTTGCCTATGTTGAACCTTCGAAGAGGCCAACTGACGGCAGGTATGGTGATAACCCTAACCGTCTTCAGCAGCATTACCAGTTTCAGGTTATCATGAAGCCTTCACCTGATAATATCCAGGAGCTTTATCTAAAAAGTTTGGAGAGCCTGGGTATTGTACCTGAGCAGCATGATATCCGTTTCGTGGAGGATAACTGGGAGTCTCCTACCCTTGGTGCGTGGGGATTAGGTTGGGAAGTCTGGCTGGACGGTATGGAAATTACCCAGTTTACCTACTTTCAGCAGTGCGGCGGTTTCGACTGTAAACCTGTTTCGGTGGAAATTACCTATGGTTTGGAGAGGATTACCAGCTTTATCCAAAAGAAAGAGAGTGTTTTTGATGTTGAGTGGGTGGGTGATATTACTTATGGAGATGTCCATCACCAGACAGAGCTAGAGTATTCAATTTACAATTTTGAAGCGGCAGATACTGATATGCTGTTTAACCTGTTCGAAGTATATGAAAAGGAATGCACCCGCCTGGTAAAGACAGGACTGGTACAGCCTGCTTATGATTACTGCCTTAAATGTTCCCATACATTTAACCTCCTTGAAGCCCGTGGTGCAATAAGCGTTACTGAACGCACCGGTTTCATTACCAGGGTGCGCCACCTTGCCCGTCTGTGTGCCGAAAGCTATATTGAGCAACGAGAAAAGTTGGGGTACCCCTTAATCAAGGATAATGCCGAAAGGGAAAAACTTTTGATTACTGCTGAAAACCCCGAAAGGAGGGATTTGAATGCCTGAGGACCTGCTTCTTGAGATTGGGACAGAAGAAATTCCTGCCAGGTTTATGTCTCCTGCATTGGCTGAGCTAAAGCAATTGGCAGCGGAACTGTTGGACAAAGAAAGGCTTGGTTTCCGGGAGATCAAAACTTACGGGACACCCCGCAGGCTGGTTTTATACGTTTATAGCCTTGAAGAAGTCCAGGCTGACATTGAGGAGGAAGTAAAAGGCCCTCCCACAAGAGTTGCTTTTGACAGTGAAGGAAATCCAACAAAAGCCGCTCAAGGTTTTGCCCGCAACCAGGGGGTTGATGTGAGCCAGCTAAAAACCGGCGATGTAGGCGGTACTTCCTATGTATTTGCCCTGCGCCGTGAAAAAGGCAAGGCTGCCCTGGAGATTCTCCCCCAGCTGCTTCCACAGCTGATTAAGGGGCTGTCATTTCCGAAACCCATGCGCTGGGGCAGCAATGAGATAAGGTTTGCCCGTCCGATTAGATGGATTGTCAGCTTATATGGAAATAAGGAAGTAAAGTTTACTTATGCGGGCGTTACTGCCGGACGCAGTTCCAGGGGGCACAGGTTTTTAAGTTCCGGTGAGATTACAATAGATAATCCGGAAGAATACCTAAAGAAGATGGAAAAAGCATATGTTATTGTTGACCAGAACAAACGCAAGGAGATGATCTGGCAGCAGGTTCAGGAAACTGCCGCCGCACAGGGAGGAAATGTACAGCAGGATGATGATTTGCTGGAGGAAGTCACCTACCTCCTGGAATACCCCACAGCTTTGTGCGGCAGTTTTTCAAAAAATTATCTTGAGCTACCGGAGGAAGTCCTGATAACGTCAATGCGTGAGCACCAGCGTTATTTTCCGGTCTTTGGAAAAGACGGCCGTATGCTTAATAAATTTATTACGGTGCGCAACGGTAACACAGAATATTTGGATACTGTAAGAGAAGGCAATGAAAAAGTGCTCCGTGCCCGGTTAGCCGATGCCCAGTTTTTTTTCAACGAAGATAGAAAAACCAATCTGGCAGATAAGGTTGACCGCCTAAAAAACGTCGTTTTTCAAGAACAGCTGGGGACGATTTACGAGAAATGCGCCAGAATGCAGAAACTTGTTGTTTTCCTTGCCGAAAGGCTGGGGGTAGGGACTGAAGTAAAGGCCGCTGCGTACCGTGCCGCCTTCCTGTCCAAGGCAGACCTGGTTACCAATATGGTTATTGAGTTTCCGGAACTTCAGGGGATAATGGGCTATTATTACTCCGCTTTTGACGGGGAAAGAGAGGATGTATCTATCGCTCTGCGGGAGCAGTACCTCCCGCGCTTTTCCGGGGATGTCCTCCCTGAGACGGAGGCCGGCTGCCTGCTGAGCATTGCAGACAAAATTGACAACATTGTAGGCTGCTTTGCCTTGGGTATCCAGCCTACCGGTTCTCAGGACCCTTATGCCCTGCGCAGGCAGGCTCTTGGAATATGCCATATTATTGCCAGGTACAAGTTTGAGATTACATTTACTGAGCTTTTCAGGGAAACCTATAAACAGTATGCAGAAAAAGTACATTTCCAGGAGTCTTACGAAAATACTGAGAAAGCCCTGGCTGAGTTTTTCCACCAGCGGGTGGTAAACATTATGGAGGAGTCCGGGTTCAGACACGATACTATACAGGCAGTATTGGCTGCAGGGTGGGATAATTTGCCGGATGCTTTAAGCCGCGGGCAGGCCTTAAGGGAATTCAGGCAGGACCCGGGGTTTGAGGCTCTGCTGACCGGTTTTACCCGGGCCGCGCACCTTGCCCAAAAGGCACCAGGGGGGACTGTTGACCCCTCACTTTTGGAAGACAGTGCCGAAACCGCTTTGTACAGTGCCCTGCAAGATGCTTCCGTGAAGGCTCGGCAGTACATTGAAAAAGGAGATTACCTGCGGGCTCTGAGGGAGATATCACATTTGAGGGAACCTATTGATACTTTCTTTGATTCCGTGATGGTTATGGTTGACGAGGAAAAAGTCCGCAACAACCGCCTTGCTCTACTGGCTGCTGTATCCGGATTTATGGGGTCGGTAGCAGACTTATCCCATGTTCAACCTGCACAATAAAGTTAAAAATTCTGCTAAATTGGGAGGAATAATAATAAACTAATCGTATATATAGTGTAGCAGTTTTCACAATTATGTATCCTATTACGCCCGTTGGGGGAAGGTGGTGTCTCAACATTAGGTTAAATGAGCGCCAAAAGAAAATAATAGAGATTGTCAAAGAAAGAGGCCCCATTACGGGTTCAAACATCGCCCAGGAATTGAACCTTACTCGCGCAGCCTTAAGACCTGATTTGAGCATTCTTACCCGTTCGGGAATTCTGGAAGCCCGCCCCCGTGTTGGCTATTACTATACTGGGGATAAAAGACAGAGTCTCATTGCTGAGACCATCAAAAATATTCGGGTAAAGGATGTAAAGTCAATTCCAATTGTTATCGACGAAAAGACCTCAGTATATGATGCAGTTGTCACCATGTTTACAGAGGATGTGGGTACTCTTTTTGTTGTTGGTGATGAGGGAGTTTTGGAGGGTGTAGTATCCCGAAAAGATTTTTTGAAAATTGCCTTGGGGGGTTCAGACCTTCACAGCATACCTGTAAACGTAATTATGACAAGAATGCCCAATGTAATTACTACAACTAATGAAGAGACTGTTTATATGGCTGCAAAAAAAATAATTGACCGGGAAATAGACTCTCTTCCTGTAGTAAGGACCTTTATTGACAGCAAGGGGAATGAACACCTGGAGGTAATTGGAAGAATAACAAAAACAAACCTGGCTAGACTATTTGTCGAATTGGGCGAGGGGAAAAATTAAGGAGGGATGGAAATTAGCTTCCAACAGGCGCCGGTAATCTACATTATTTCCGACTCCCTAGGGGAAACTGCTGAATTTGTGGCCAAGGCAGCAGCAAGTCAATTTGAGGGTGAGCATGTGGAAATATGCAAAATCCCTTTTGTCAGTAACAAGTTTCACCTGGAGGAAATTGTGGAAGAAGCAGGACAGAGGCCCAGCCTCATTGCTTTTACCCTTGTCCGTCCAGAGTTAAGAGATTATCTCCTGCAGTTGACTTTTCAAAAAAATATTAACGCTGTAGATGTCCTGGGTCCTATGATTGATGCTATCAGCGCAGTAACCGAAAAAAAGCCTAAGCTGGAGCCCGGTTTGCTGCGTAAAATGGATGACCATTATTTCAGCAAGGTTGAAGCCATTGAATTTGCTGTACATTATGACGACGGAAAGGACCCTCATGGGATGTTGCGGGCAGATATTGTCCTGGTGGGTGTTTCAAGAACATCAAAAACACCTGTAAGCATGTATCTGGCTCATAAGGGACTTAAAGTGTCAAATGTTCCTTTGGTTCCGGAGGTTGCTCCTCCTGAGGAGTTATTTCAGCTTTCAAGGCACAAAATAGTTGGATTTACCATAAGTCCCAAATCCTTATTCGAAATACGTCAGGCAAGACTCAAAACAATAGGCCTGGCTTCCAATGCCGATTATGCGGATTACGGGCGAATTCTACAAGAACTGGAATACGCTGAAGAGATTATGAAGCGCCTTGGCTGCTCCATAATAGATGTAACGAACAGGGCAGTTGAAGAAACTGCTTCCAAGGTATTAGAAATATATTATAAGGGGGATAGGTATGGCAACAGATAAAAAGTATGTCTACTTGTTTAGTGAAGGGAAAAAAGAAATGAAGTCATTGCTGGGAGGCAAGGGGGCCAACCTGGCGGAAATGACCCATATTGGACTTCCCGTACCTCAAGGCCTGACAATTACTACGGAATGCTGTAACGAATACCTGGCAGCGGGCGAGAGCTTTCCTCCAGGACTTGAAGACCAGCTGAATGAGAAGCTGGCGGCTTTGGAGCAGATTACGGGGAAAAAATTCGGGGACAACAACAACCCCCTGCTGGTTTCTGTACGCTCAGGGGCACCGGTTTCCATGCCGGGCATGATGGACACTATTTTGAACCTAGGGTTAAATGATGTAAGTGTCCAGGGGCTGGAAGCAGCTACAGGTGATCCGAGGTTTGCCAGGGACTGCTACCGCCGGTTTATCCAAATGTTTGCTGATGTTGTTATGAATGTGGAAAGCCTAAACTTTGAAAACGTACTGGAACGCATTAAGAAGGAGAATAACTTGGAGGCCGATCACCAGCTGACTCCTGAAATGCTGGATGAAGTTATTTCTGAGTTCAAAGCTATCGTCAGCAGTAAAACAGGTCAGGAATTCCCCCAGGACCCCCATGAGCAGTTAATAATGGCCGTTAAGGCGGTTTTTAACTCCTGGAATAATGACCGGGCAAAGGTTTACAGGAAGATAAACAATATTCCCGATGACCTGGGGACAGCCGTTAACGTTCAGACTATGGTATTTGGGAACATGGGCGACGATTCTGGAACAGGTGTTGCTTTTTCCCGCAACCCTTCTAACGGTGAAAACAAGCTTTACGGAGAGTTCCTGATCAATGCTCAGGGCGAGGACGTGGTTGCCGGTATCAGGACTCCAAGGCCCATTGACGAACTGGCTGAGGTAATGCCGGAAATTTACGATCAGTTCCAAAAGATAAGTAAACAGCTGGAAAGCCATTACCGTGATATGCAGGATATTGAGTTTACCATTGAAAAAGGTAAGCTGTTTATTTTGCAGACCAGGAGTGGAAAACGTACTGCCAGTGCCGCTGTTAAGACAGCAGTTGATATGGTAAACGAAGGGCTCATAACCAAGGAAGAGGCTATCATGCGGGTAGAGCCTGAACAGATACAGCATTTAATGCACAGCCGCATTGACCCAGAAGTTGCCGACACTGCTATTGCCAGGGGACTCCCTGCTTCTCCGGGGGCGGCCCAGGGTGCAGTGATCTTTGATGCGGATGAAGCGGAAGAAATTGTCAAGCGGGAAGGTGCCAAGGTAATTCTGGTCAGAACCGAAACCACCCCTGACGATATACACGGAATGGTTGCTGCCCAGGGTATTCTTACCAGCCGGGGCGGTATGACTTCCCATGCTGCGGTGGTAGCCCGGGGTATGGGTAAGCCTGCCGTTGTAGGGTGTGAGGCTATCAGTATTGACTACAACAATGAGAAGTTCTACATTGGCAAGAATGAATATTCCAAGGGTGACATTATCTCTATAGACGGCGGAACGGGGAATGTTTTTGCCGGTACCGTTCCCATGATCGACCCCGAACTGAATACTGATTTTGAGGAACTCCTCAAATGGGCTGATGAAATTGCCAAGGTTAAAGTCCGTGCCAATGCAGATAATCCGACTGATGCCAGGAGGGCCAGAGATTTCGGGGCAGTGGGAATCGGCCTTGTCAGGACGGAACATATGTTTATGGAAGGCGGAAGGCTTGCGGCTATGCAGGAAATGATCCTTGCCGAAGATGAGGAAGGAAGAAGGGCTGCTCTGGCTAAGATACTTCCTTTCCAGAGAGAAGACTTCTACAATATTATGAAGGAAATGGCAGGGCTTCCCGTTACAATCCGCCTTTTGGATCCTCCACTCCATGAGTTCCTGCCCAATATTGAAGAACTGATAATAGAGGTTACAAAACTGCGTATAACAGGGGAAAATCCCGAAAAGTTAAAAGAATTGGAGGTAATGCTCCGCAAAGTACGCAGTATTTCAGAACTTAACCCCATGCTTGGCCACAGGGGATGCCGTTTAGGTCTGCATTATCCAGAGATTTATGAAATGCAGGACAGGGCAATATTTGAAGCTACTGCCCAGCTTGTTAAAGAGGGATATGAAGTCTATCCGGAAATTGAAATGCCTTTGGTAGTCCACGTTAACGAACAGAGACGTTTGAGGAAACAGGCTTTTGAAGTAGCGGAGCAAGTACGCAAGGAAACCGGGGTTGACTTCCCCTTCAAAGTGGGTGTAATGCTTGAGGCTCCAAGGGCATGTACAACAGCAGGGGAAATTGCCACAGAAGCGGATTTCTTCTCCTTTGGGACCAATGACCTGACTCAGACAGGTTTGGGTCTAAGCCGTGACGACGCTCAGGGGAAATTTCTGCAGACTTATGTTGCCGAAGGAATATTTGAACACGACCCCTTTATCGTAATCGACAGGGAGATTGTGGGTGAATTAATGGATATTGCCATTAAGCGCGCCCGGGCACTTGATCCCCATTTTGAATTTGGGATTTGCGGTGAGCATGGAGGGGAGCCTAACTCCATTGAGTTTTGCCATATTGTAGGGCTGGATTATGTGAGTGTTTCACCTTTCCGTGTTCCTATTTCCCGTCTCTGCTGTGGTCGTGCGGCGGTAATGCACAAAGATGTACGATAAAAATAAGCCTTCCTCTGTATTGAGGGAGGCCTTCCTTACGGAAGGGTTTTACTGTAATAAAAATTGTCGAAAGACAATAGTAGAATAATATGCTATAATGAAGAGCAATTCCAGATAATGAAAGGAGAGATTCCGCCCATGCGCGAAAAAGTTGAGGCTGTATTGGCCAAAGTAAGGCCGATGCTGCAAGCTGATGGCGGTGATGTAGAATTGGTGGACGTTACCGATGACGGTGTCGTAAAGGTAAAACTTACAGGAGCTTGTGGCGGTTGTCCAATGGCAACCTTAACATTAAAACAGGGTATTGAAGCAGCCCTTAAGGAAGAGATTGAAGAAGTAACAGAGGTAGTTCAAGTTTAGTGATAAAAGCCCGTATCTACGGGCTTTCACTTTACCAAGGGGGTGTATATGAAATGCTTTTTGTCGCAGTAAACGGGAGTCCCCACAAAGATGGCAATACTATGGCACTGCTGCGTGAGGGACTGCTTGTTGCCAGGAAATTGGGGCATGAAACCAAATTGATCCATGCGGCTGAGGCCCTTCAGGGGGTTAAGGATCCCTTCTGCACTGAATGTGTCCGGGTATGTGAATGCCAGTGTAGTCAGGGCAATTCCCTTGGTCATGCTCTCGACATACTGCGCCAGGCTGACGGCATACTCATTGGGACTCCCGTCTACTTCGGTACGGTATCGGGACAGTTAAAGGCTTTTTGGGATAAGACACGGAATTTGAGAAAGAACAAAGATTTACTCAATACTGTAGGGGGAGTAGTGACTGTTGGCGCAGCACGTTTTGGCGGGCAGGAAATGGCCCTTCAGGCTGTTATTCACATGATGCTGGTACAGGGGATGACAGTTGTTGGAGACGGACAGAGTGATTTTGATTGCGGGCATTTTGGTGCCTCTGCCCAGAAACCCTCAGCAGAAGATGAGTTTGCCCTAAGAAGGGCAAGGATTACGATGGAGAGAATAATCGAAGTTGCTGAAGCAACAAAACCCCTGCGAAAGTAGGCGAAAAGCCATGGAGGGTACCATCCGGGAAAAGTTTGAGGAAAGAGAAAAAAGGATACTCTCACCTCTGGCTGCAGCCAGTGCCTGTTCCCGCGGGCGGCTGAAGTATGAGCCCAAATGTGATTTGCGAACTGAATTCCAGAGAGACAGGGACAGAATCCTTCATTCAAAATCATTTCGCAGGCTGAAGCACAAAACCCAGGTATTTATTGCACCTGAGGGAGACCATTTTCGTACCCGTTTAACCCATACCCTTGAAGTTGCCCAAATTGCACGTACTATAGCAAGAGCGTTAAATTTGAATGAGGACCTGACGGAAGCCATAGGCCTTGGGCATGACTTGGGACATACACCTTTTGGTCATGCAGGGGAAGAGGTATTAAACGTTATTGTGCCGGAGGGGTTTCGCCATAATGAGCAGAGCCTCCGAGTTGTGGACTTTCTAGAACAGGGGAAAGGCTTAAACCTAACCCAGGAAGTTCGGGACGGCATCCTTTGTCATACCGGCGAACAGGAACCCTTTACCCTCGAGGGGCAGATAGTACGAATTGCAGACCGTATAGCATACATTAATCATGATATTGACGATGCTATCCGGGGCGGGGTTTTAACTAACAGCGACCTGCCCAAGGAATGTATCTGGATTTTGGGTGCCGATCACCGCAGTCGCATAAATACTATGGTTGTTGATGTGGTAAAGACAAGCATGGGGCAGGAGAAAATTAGAATGAGTGAGACTGTTTGGGAAGCTACCAAACAGCTTAGGGTTTTTCTTTTTGAAAACGTTTACGTTGGTTCCCTGGCCAAGGCCGAGGAAGAAAAGGCCAAACACATTATTGAGGAATTGTATACATATTACATGGACAATCCTGATGCCCTGCCTGCTAGCCCGAACAGCAGTCTAAGCAGGACGGTATGTGATTATATCGCCGGCATGACTGACAGGTTTGCTATCAAGCAGTTCCGGCGGCTTTTTGTGCCGAGGGGGTTTGAGATTTAGTGCAGGAAGAGCCCGAATCGTTTTTAAAAAATGAGAGAGGCAACAAACACTTTCTTCGCGGTCAAGCTATCTTGGAAGTTGACTAACATCCAAGCAGAAGAGTTGTTGTCCTCTCTCGCTACTTATTATTACCGGGATAAAAAATTAATATTCATTAAGATTTCAATTTTTTTATGAAATTATCAGTCTAGCCAGGAGTTTTCCACTGCGCTCATTATTTTCCCGCGGGGTGGAAATGCTCAATATGGACGGAACGTAGTTGTCGAAAGGTTTGTTTGGAAAGCACGTATGTAATTTCCTCTACGGACATGCCCATACGCCGTTATTCCTTTTTAATCGGAAAAAATGTGAGAGCGCTTGGACAAGCGCTCTCACATTTTAAAGGGAGGTTCAAGAAGAATGAAGAGTGGTTCTATAAGTGAGTATAGCATATAAGTATTACAAAATCATGCGGAAAGTATTACCTAGCTTTCCTTCTCATGACTTCTGTTTTTTCTTGATCAAGGGCTGGATTAAGGGCAGTACTAAACCCCGCCAAAGAACAATAAGAGTCGCTGCAGCGATAATCACAAAAAGAATAATTGCTACTGTTCTAATCATGTTAAATTCAACCTCCGTAGATATATTCTTTCGCGGAATGCAAAAAAATATGCGTCAATAATAAACTTATCTAAAACAAGGAATAAAAGGTCATTTAACGAATATCTTTTACACTCCCTTTTGGATAAACCGGGAAAAAACAGTGTTTTTTGGAGGGGGCGGGTTAATGCGGATCATTATTGACGGAGATTCCTGCCCTGTAATTGAGGAGACCTTTGAAGCGGGAAGGAGTACAGGTGTTGAAGTCATTATGTTTTGCACGTATGCTCACTTTTCTCCTGAACGCAGGAAGAACACAGTGCTTGTAGACAGCGAATACCAGAGCGTGGATATGGCTATTGCTAACGAGCTCCGCCCGGAAGATGTCCTTGTAGCTGATGATATTGGCCTTGCGGCTATTGCCCTTGGCAAAGGAGCCCGGGTTGTATCCAGCAGGGGGAGAATATTTGATAATGATAACATCGACCGGGCTCTGTTCCAAAGGTTTTTAAGTCGAAAAGCCAGAAAAGCAGGGAGGCGTACGAAAGGCCCTTCGAAAATTCTTTCTGCCGACAGGAAGCGCTTCCAAATGGCCTTATATACTTTGATAAATAAAGATAAAAGGAAATAGAGTGTATCTTAGGGGGCGATTTAGTGAGCTACTCTATTCCCGAAAACTTAATTGAGGAGATTCGAGATGCGTCTGATATCGTAGATGTTATTTCCGAGTTTGTATCACTGCGCAAAAGAGGAAAAAACTACGTTGGTTTGTGCCCTTTTCATTCGGAAAAGACGCCCTCCTTTACCGTAAGCTCGGAAAATCAAATGTTTTATTGTTTTGGGTGTGGAACGGGAGGAAACGTATATACCTTTTTAATGAAATATCACGGGTATGGTTTTGTCGATGCTGTAAAAACTTTGGCCGAAAGGGCAGGAATTTTACTTCCTGCGGAGAAAGATATTAGTCCGGCTGACAGGGAGAAACTTAATCTACGCAAACGTTTATTTGCCGTTAACGACCTGGCATGCAGTTATTTTGGTTTTTCTCTCAAACAGCCTGCCGGTTCTGAAGCCAGAAAATACCTGGAACATAGAGGAATCAGCATGTCTTCGGTAGACAATTTTAAGTTGGGCTGGGCTGATTCCCAGAAAGACAGCTTATGCAGTTTTTTGCAAAAACGGGGGTTTTCCAAAAAAGAGATTACACTTGCCGGCCTTGGGCAGACATGCCAAAATGGGAATTTAATCGATTGTTTTCGTTCACGTTTAATGTTTCCCATCAGTGATTATAAGGGACGTGTTATCGGTTTTGGTGGCAGGGTATTGGGACAGGGGGAACCAAAGTATTTGAATACCGGCGAGACGGAACTCTTTCGAAAAAGCAATGTGCTCTATGGTCTTCACACTGCCATTCCTGCCATCAGGAGCAGCGGTTTTGCTGTTATAGTTGAAGGATATACGGATGTTATTTCGGCTCACCAATCGGGAGTATGCAGTGTTATTGCTTCCCTTGGGACTGCTCTTACCCGCGAGCAGGCTAAGCTTTTAAGGCGTTATACGGAAAAGGTAATTATAGCCTACGATTCCGATACAGCCGGTGCGGCTGCTACACTGAGGGGTATGGACATTTTGTCTCAATCCAGGTTTGAAGTGCGCATAGCCCTTGTGCCTTCCGGGCAGGATCCCGATAATTTTATTAAATCGAAGGGCGGAGATGCTTTTCTTGAACTGGTAAAAGGGAAATCCTTGTCTCTTGTAGAATATAAACTGGAGCAAGCATGTAAAAAATTTGATTTAACAAGTGTTTCCGGTAGATTATCCGCAGTAAATGAAGTTATTCCAACTCTTGTCCGGTTGGAAAATGAGGTAGAGAGAGTCGAATATATAAAGATGGTTTCCAGAAGGCTGTCTCTCTCCTACGATGCTGTTTTTGAAGAAGTTGCTAAATATGCCCGTAAATTGCAAAAAAATGGTTCTAAAGGGGATAAAATAGAAAAAAATAGATATACTAGAGGAAGGGTTTTTTCGCCAGCCGTACCCCCATTTCAGGGGCCGGAGCATACCCTGGTATGGGCTGTAGTTTGCAATCCGGGTATTTTAATAAGGATCGAGAATGAAATCGGATTGGACAATTTTAGTGAACCCTACCTAAGGGAGCTTCTTTATATTATCAAGGACAGGTTGGAGGATGAAAAAGACATAGAACCGATTTCTCTGATTGAATGTGTTTCTCTGGAAGATACGAAAAGATTTATTTCACATATGAGCCTGAAAGAATCCATACTATCCGGCGATTCGCCCGGGGCCTTGGAAAAAAATATCCTGAGTGCAAAAAAGCGGATCCTGGAGCGAAAAATTAATACAAAACAAGAACAGCTCTTTCAGGCACAAAAGAGCGGGGATCTGGGTCTTCAGAGAAAATATTTACAGGATATTGATGAGCTTTGCAGGTTGAAAGACAACATTCATAATACTGGGAATAAGCCTTTCGAAAGGGGGGAATAAGAGTGCAAGAACCCCAAGAAAAAGAAGAACATATAAAGGAACTTATTAAAAAAGGAAAAAAGCAGGGGAACCTTACTTATCAAGAGATAATGGATGCCTTACAAGGAACAGAAATGAGCCCTGAGCAAATAGATGAAATTTATGAACAGTTGGGGAATATGGGTATCGAAGTCCTTGCTGAGCCAGATGATGAAGAGGATGATGAAGAAGACGGTGCTCTTGATCTTTCTGTTCCTGAAGGAGTAGGTATAGACGACCCTGTTAGGATGTATTTAAAAGAAATTGGTCGTGTACCGCTGCTCACTGCGGAGGAAGAGGTTGAACTGGCCAAAAGAATGGAGCAGGGGGATGAGGAAGCCAAAAGGCGACTTGCAGAGGCAAACCTCCGGCTCGTTGTAAGTATTGCCAAAAGATATGTAGGCAGGGGAATGCTGTTTTTGGATTTGATACAGGAAGGTAATTTAGGCTTAATAAAAGCAGTTGAAAAATTTGATTTTCGCAAAGGGTTTAAGTTTAGTACCTATGCTACCTGGTGGATTCGCCAGGCAATAACGAGAGCTATTGCCGACCAGGCCAGAACCATACGTATCCCGGTGCATATGGTTGAAACTATCAACAAGCTGATACGCGTCTCTAGGCAGCTGCTGCAGGAATACGGGAGAGAGCCCACTCCTGAAGAGATTGCTGCTAAAATGGATATATCTGAGGAACGTGTCCGTGAAATTATGAAGATTGCCCAGGAACCCGTTTCTCTTGAAACACCGATAGGCGAAGAAGAAGACAGCCATTTGGGAGATTTTATAGAAGATGAAGATGCACTCGCTCCGGCGGAAGCCGCTTCCTTTATGCTTCTTAAAGAGCAGTTGGAAGGCGTATTAGACTCCCTTACTCCTCGTGAGGAAAAAGTCCTCAGGCTCCGTTTCGGCTTGGATGACGGAAGATCCAGGACCTTGGAAGAGGTAGGTCGGGAGTTCGGAGTTACCAGGGAAAGAATTCGTCAGATCGAGGCTAAAGCCTTGCGCAAGCTGCGTCATCCCAGTAGGAGTAAAAAGTTAAAAGACTATCTGGAATAGCGGCTATAATTAGTAAATTATACTCTTGACTGGGAGCGCATTTTGTCATATAATAAGTCTTGCGCTTGACGTTCCTCGGTAGCTCAACGGTAGAGCATCCGGCTGTTAACCGGAGGGTTGCAGGTTCGAATCCCGCCCGGGGAGCCAATTGAGAAAATAATATTAGTTTTAATAAACGCCGCATAAATGCGGCGTTCTTGGGCCTATAGCTCAGCGGTAGAGCAACCGGCTCATAACCGGTCGGTCCCTGGTTCGATCCCAGGTGGGCCCACCAAGTTATTCAATTATATATATTGTTTGGGCGGTTAGCTCAGCTGGGAGAGCACCTGCCTTACAAGCAGGGGGTCACAAGTTCGAGCCTTGTACCGCCCACCAGAAAACTCCGGTAATATTCCGGAGTTTTTTTCTTGGAAATAACCTTTTTATTGCTCCACGTGCCAAGAAGGCCGGACACCTCTATAACTCACCCCCCGGTCAAACCGGGCCGCCTTAAAAGGGGCATCCTGTTTCTACCCCGGTTGGTCCAGCGTCCTAGCCTGTGCCTCCCCGGGTCCCACTAAAAGTTGTTTGGCCGCTCACAATGCGCCAACAGGGGGTAGAAGCCTTAATGTGATTGTTTCAACCAGTTGCCCGGGGGCGAATTGGCTGATTCCTCCTCAAAATACCCATAAGTAATAGAATGTAATGTAATGAAAAATTTTTTAATAAAAATAATTTACGATGCGGAAAACAAAGAAACGTAACTAAATAAAAATAAACATTTAATATTGTAATAGTTTTTTTATCACTGGTATAACTATAAATTAGGCACACGTAGTCATTCCACTCAAAATTTTCAGAATATTTTGGAATACTGGCATACCGGAATACCACAATTGGGTTAATTACTGCTCACAATAAGGCACCAGGTTGCTATTTATTTGTGTTTGAGTGGCTGTGCCTAGGAAGAGGAGTATTTTTATGCTGGAGGTGGTGCTGATCTAGCAATCATTATTCGCTGTTGAAATTATGTTTCTTCTCTGTATTATGTAATGCTTGGAGGTGACTTCATGTCAGAAGCTGCTGAGATTAAAAAGTGGCCAGCCGGTGGTTTGGAACCACTGGATTTTGGTAAACCGCTGCCGGAACCGCCGAGTACTATGTCTTTCTTTGGTCCCGGTATGGTTCTGGTCGCTCTTGGTGTTGGTTTGGGCGAGCTCTTCATGTGGCCGCGTCTGGTTATGCTCTTCGGTGCAAACATTCGCTGGCTGTTCTTCATGGGTATGCTGGCTCAGGTTTTTGCTATGATGGAAATTGCCCGCTGGTCCATGGCTACCGGTGAAAGTACATTTATGGCTGCAGCCCGTGTATGGAAGCCGTTCATGTGGTTCTTCTGGATCCTGGCTATGGGAACTTATATCTGGCCCGGTCACATCTCCTTGGGTGCCGGCGCTATTGAAACCATGTTTGGTATTCCGTGGTTGGTAACCGCCATTGGCGGTATCATCTTGATGGGGGTTATCCTGACCTGGGTGCCTGTTGCCTATGAAGCTATTGAAAAGATTCTGTCAGTTATTATTGCTATAGTTGTGGCATCAGGATTTATTACCGCTGCTGTTGTTGGTACTGCCCAGGAATGGATTTCAGCT
>LFTO01000136.1 GCA_001513335.1 Clostridiales bacterium DTU086
CTGCGCCAGGATTATGTATACTTGAAAGACTATTGCAGGATCTTTGCCCTCGGTGCCGCAAAAGGAGACACCCTGGAAACTATGTCTGTATTTGCCAAACTTCTGGACGGCACTTTAAATGTTGAAATGAGCCTCCACCGCAGCTACTGCGCAAAATTTGGCATTGATGAAAAAGAGGTAGAACAAGAGACCCCCTCACCTACGACACAGGCATATACCGACTTTATGCTGGCCCGCTCCTACGAAGGGGACCTGGCTGACCTGACGGCGGCACTCCTGCCCTGCACCTGGGGGTTCTGGGAGATTGCCGACCGGTTGATTAAGAATGGAGCAGTCAAGGAAGGCAACCCCTACTGGGACTGGATTGAAATGTACACTTCCAAGGAATTTACCGACTTCTGTAAGTGGGCAAAAGACCTGATGGACCGTATCGGCAGCGGGATGTCTGAAGCAAGAAAACAGCGATTGACGGATATATTTGTTACGAGCAGCAAGTACGAGTACCTGTTCTGGGAAATGGCTGAAAAACTGGAGCAGTGGCCGGTATAAAAAAAGGACATAAAGCGGTGCGCGCAAAAAGAAAAAAGCTATTGCAAAATCACGGGGCAGCCAAGAGAGCTGCCCCTGTTTTTTAATATACGGCTTATATTAAACGCATGAAACCTCCGCTATGCTCGGAATAGACTAAGCTGGCTATCCTGGAGAGAACCAGCTGACGAAGGATTTTGAAAAACCGCCCCCATTGTCACTTAAGGGAACGCAGGAAAGCTTACTAACCTTATTATATTATCCTGCCACGATACACGTCGTACTCAAAGTCACCTAATGACTCATTGTCTTTGTCATAAAACTCTATTATTACCGTATCTGGATCCATGTCTGCATCATCGATAAACCTCTCTGCTATTTCTTCACCTATTTCTTCCGCAGCATCTTCAAGGTCATCATCGCCTATCTTATCAGCACCACTTTGAGTTGCTACCAACCTGACAGTAATAACATCATTGCTGGTTCTGTAATCAATATAATCTATTTCAAACCTGATGCCATCGACAGTATATTTCTCGCCTTTTAAGTCGTCTTCAACTTCATAAATGGTCTTATCTCCGCCCTTACGATACTTGGAATCTTTATAGCTTATTGACAAAGAGCTGGTTCCTTTTTTGTTAAAGGTTACCAGAGTCTTATCAGAGTCAATATCAACTATCTCCCCTGAAACGTAAGTGTCCTTGGAGAAATACTTCTGAATATCTTTGCAGATATCTTCTACCCAGCTCTTTATTTCCTTGTCTTTAAGGTCTTCCCACTCATCATCATAACGATAAAGGTCAACTTCAATTTC
>LFTO01000059.1 GCA_001513335.1 Clostridiales bacterium DTU086
GTTTATGTATATGGTTACTGTAGAAAAAAGCAGTTCCAGTTCCGGGATGACTTTGGATCAACTTGCGGGTTTCCTGCAGTTTATAGGGGTATCCGATGCAGTTAACCTTGACGGGGGTGGTTCAACTACTATGGTTGCCCGGAAACTGGGCACCTTTGAACTTAAGGAGGCAATAAAACCTGCTTACGGTTCAGAAAGGGCCGTTCCCAACGGGTTTGGGGTGTTTACCACAGCTCCCAAGGGCAAACTGAAAAACGTTGAAATTGCCGTTTCTGCTACAACGATCTTGGCAGGGGAGACGGTAACGGTAAAGATCGCTTCTGCTTATGATGAGTACTTCAACCCGGTAAACATCAGCGGTATGGATATTGACTGGGATAGAACTGACGGTGTTGATATAACTCAGGACAAAGGCGTTTCAAGTCTAAAGTTTGATTCACCGGGGGACTATTACCTTACCTGCGATATAGAGGGCATAAGAAAGTCGGTAACCGTTCATGTGGTCGGTGAAGACGATATTGCCAAAATTGAGCTGGATAAGAGTCATATCCAACTCCTCCCCGGTGAGTCTGTAACTCTTAAACCGACAATAACCTTTAAAAACGGTACCAAGAGGGAGGTGCCGGCCCAGCTTCTTGAATGGGAACTGGAAGGTGTAGAGGGGCAGGTTACCAGTAACGGTACTTTA
>LFTO01000058.1 GCA_001513335.1 Clostridiales bacterium DTU086
TGTGTATAAGAGACAGAAACCGGTCGGAACAGCTCCCGATGGTTAAGGTGGCGGGTATGGCTGTAAAGGCAACGATTGCCGTGTAGAGGCCGGCAACTGCCAGGCTTAACCCCCTCTCTGTTTGAAAAAAAGTTGGGCCCCAGGTCACAACAGTCCAAAACCCGTACTGGGAACAAAAGCTTGTCACGCTGAGGAGCATCAGGTTCTTGTTATTAAATATCCACCGGATTGAAGACTTTTCCCTTGCATGAGAGGCCTCAGGCTTTATATCTCTTAAAACAATCTGGTAAACAACAGCGAGCATGATTGTGGGAATTGCCAGGACAAAAAAAGGCATCCGCCAGCTGTTAAAATACAGGTATATGGGCCCGGAGCATACCAGCCCCAGAGCCAGTCCCAGAGACATTCCCGACTGGACGATGGCGGAACTCAACCCCCGCATCTTCTGGGGAACTGTTTTAAGGGTAGTCCCCATGGCAGCAGGGAAATAGGCACCGGCTCCGGTACCGTGGAGGGCAACCAGGAGTATTAAAGTTAAATAGCCAGGGGGGAATATCCCTATAGCCAGCAGGGCGATACCGGCAAGCATAAACATAAAGACCAGCATTTTTTTTAGGCCGTACCTGTCGCCCCACATCCCCGCTGGAATCTGCATGAAAGTGTAGCAGACAAAAAAAGCACTGGTAATGGCACCGGCCTGTGCACCTGTCAGGTTTAAATCATCTCCGATAACCCCCAGGAGAGGGTACAGAGCTGTACGGTCAGCATAGAGTAATGCCCAACCCAGAAAAAAGACGATTATTATCTTGATTATATAACTCCTGTCAACTTCCCCCATTTTTACTCCCTTCAGCAGGCTTCCCGCTGCCAGAACTGCTGAATAAATATTCTCACCAGTTCAGGATCAAACTGTGTTCCTGCATTATCCGCCAGTTCCTGGAGAGACTCCTGCAGGGATAACGCTTTCCTGTAAGGGCGGTCCCACTGCATGGCGTCAAAGGCATCAGCCACGGCAAGAATCCTTGCTCCAATGGGTATATTCACATCACTGACACCATCGGGGTAACCTTTCCCGTCAAAACGCTCATGGTGGTGCCGGATGTTTTCCACAA
>LFTO01000020.1 GCA_001513335.1 Clostridiales bacterium DTU086
GTCCAAGAGCCCGGCAGTTTTCGATTTGGAAAAACTCCAGTGGCTCAACGGTTTGTATATCCGCAGCAGCGACATTGAACGGATTACCCGGATGGCCCTGCCTTATTACCAGAAAGCGGGATATGCCAGCGAAAACCCCGATGCTGAGGAATATGAAAAGCTGAAGATTATTACGTCGGCCATAACAAAGTATTTGAACTGCTTGAGCGAGGTTCCCCAATACGCAGAGGTTTTTTTCAAGAAAGACATTGTTTTTGAGAGCCAGGAAGCCAGGGACCTCCTCAGAGAAGAGCAGGTGCCCCAGGTTTTGGAAAAGCTGAAAGAAAAAATTGCGGCTCAGGATTCCCTGACACCGGAGAACACCAAAAAGCTCCTTAAGGAAATTACCAAAGAACTTAAGTTAAAGGGTAAAAAAGTCTATATGCCCATCAGGATAGCCCTTACCGGGGTAATGCACGGCCCGGAACTCCATGACCTGATACCGGTTATGGGGGCGGAAGAGGTTGTCCGGCGTGTTGACCGGGGCCTGCATGCGGCCTGGGAATAAAAATTTTATGTTTATAATCCTCCTTGACGCCGCCTATATCTGAATGTATAATCGTAGAAAGTACCAACAATATGCCAAACGTGATGAAGGGGAGAGTAAGCTGTCCTGCTTGCCTCAGAGAGGGACCCCCGGTGCTGCAAGGGTCCTGGCTGCCGGCTGCCGAAGGTGCGCCCTGGAACGGTGAGATTGAAATTAGTAGGTCTCAACGGGAAACCGTTAATTTATTTGAGATGGGCTGTTGTGGCAGTCCAAGTAGAGTGGAACCGCGACCTTTCGCCTCTGTAGCGAAAGGTTTTCTGTTTGAATACACTGGTTTTAATTAGATTAAGCTAAGGAGGGATAAATATGTTTTCCCAGATAAAGAGGGACATTGCAGTGGTTTTCGACAGAGACCCTGCTGCCAGGAGCACCCTGGAGATAATTCTAATGTATCCGGGTTTTCATGCCATCCTATTTCACAGGGGGGCGCACTGGCTGCATAAAAGGGGATTAAAGTTTCTTGCCCGGCTGATATCCCAGTTCAGCCGCTTCCTCACGGGTATTGAGATTCACCCTGGAGCAGTTATTGGAGAGGGCCTTTTTATTGACCACGGTATGGGTGTTGTGATTGGTGAAACCTGTGAAATCGGCGATAATGTTACCCTGTACCAGGGGGTTACCCTCGGAGGGACAGGTAAGGAAAAAGGAAAACGCCACCCCACTATTGGAAACAACGTTGTTGTCAGTTCAGGTGCAAAGGTTTTGGGATCCATTACCATTGGCAATAACGTAAAAATTGGCGCAGGATCAGTGGTGCTTAAGGACGTTCCGGACAACTGCACCGTTGTAGGTGTGCCGGGAAGAGTGGTTAAAAGGGAAGGGAGACGGCTTGGAGATCCCTCTCTGGAAAGCCAGATAGACTTGCAGCATAATAAGCTGCCTGACCCTGTTGCTGAGATGATTCTGTGCATGCAGAAAAAGATTGACCGGCTGGAAGAGAGAATTGCACAATTGGAGGTCTGGGAGGATGCTGAGAGTATTCAACACGCTAAGCAGAACTAAGGAAGAGTTTGTTCCCCGCAAAGAAGATGAAGTGGGGATGTACGTCTGCGGCCCGACAACCTACAACTTTATTCACCTGGGCAATGCCAGGCCGATGGTTGTATTTGATACTGTTAGGCGGTACCTGGAATATTCAGGGTATAAAGTAACTCTGGTGCAGAATTTTACCGATGTGGACGACAAGATTATTAACCGGGCCAATGAAGAAGGAATGGACCCGGGAAAACTAGCCGAAAAATATATTCAAGAATATTTTAAAGATGCCAAAAGGTTAAATGTAAGAGATGCTGATGTCCAGCCGAAAGTAAC
>LFTO01000220.1 GCA_001513335.1 Clostridiales bacterium DTU086
GAATTTGTTCTTTGTTGTTGGTTATATTGTTCAATGAGGTGATTTTTATTGGAATGGGACACTATTGCCGCTATCTCTACGCCCATTGGCGAAGGGGGCATTGGAATTGTCAGGGTAAGCGGACCGGAGGCTGTTGACATTGTGGAAAAAGTGGTTGAATCCTCCTCCGGAATAAAAATTCGTGACTTTCCAAGCCATACATTAAAACTGTGCCGGGTGAAAAACCCTGACACCGGGGAAGTAGTCGATGAAGTTATGGTGTCTGTTATGCGTGCACCCAAGACTTTTACCCGGGAAGATGTGGTGGAAATCAACTGCCACGGGGGAGCTGCTCCTCTTGGAGCCACTCTGAAGGCTGTCCTGGCTTCAGGTGCCAGGCTTGCTCTGCCGGGGGAATTCAGCAAGAGGGCTTTTCTTAACGGGAGGATTGATTTGGCTCAGGCAGAAGCCATTATCGATGTTATCCGTGCCCGGACAGGTAAAGGACTTTCCGCTGCGTTGGATCATCTTGAAGGTTCCTTGTCCCGGGAAATCAGGGGGATAAGGGATGATTTGAGCGGCTGTTTGGCCAGGATCGAAGTAAATATTGACTTTCCGGGTGAGGACCCTGATGCAGAAGTGACGACAGAAGAGCTGGGGAAAAATCTTTCCCGTATTGAAAAGGAAATTGAAAAACTCCTTGCCGGCGCAGGTCAGGGTAAAGTGCTCAGGGAAGGACTGAAAACGGTTATTGCGGGCAGGCCCAATGTGGGGAAGTCCAGCCTTCTTAATGCTTTGCTTCGGGAAAAAAGGGCTATAGTAACGGATATTCCCGGTACTACCAGGGATGTTATTGAAGAGATGCTTAATTTGGGCGGTATTCCCGTAAGGGTATTGGATACGGCAGGGATCAGGCCAACCAGGGATGAGGTGGAAAGGATAGGCGTTGAGAGGTCGGAAAGAGCACTAAAGGAAGCAGATTTAGTCCTTGTAATCATGGATGCTTCCACTGGACTCCTTGAGGAAGACAAAGGGGTACTCAAAAAAGCCGGTGAGGCCAGGTGTCTGGTGGTAGTCAATAAAAGTGACCTTGTGGAAAAGGTGGATATTGAGGGATGGGAAAAATTAACATCCAGAGAGTGCGTTGCTGTGTCGGCGAAAACAGGCTGGGGACTCTCTTCCCTGGAAGAGAAAATCCGCGGGATAATTGAAAAAGGTGAAAAAGTAAGGGAAGGGCCGCTGATTACCAGAGTAAGGCATGAGGAGGCATTAAGGAAGGCACTGAAACATATCCGGGAGGCCCGGGAGGCCTGCTCTCTGGGAGTGCCTGAAGATATAATAGCTATTGATGTTCGGGAAGC
>LFTO01000033.1 GCA_001513335.1 Clostridiales bacterium DTU086
TTTTACAGTTCCACCTCTACCTTAGGCAGCGTTGCAAAACCTCTCTCCAAATCTTCATCGGTGGGAATATAGTCAGTCATGGTTCCCGCATTATAGCTCATATAAGCAGCCAGGTCAAAATAACCTGTGCCTGTCAGACCAAACAAGATGGTCTTTTTCTCCCCCGTTTCTTTACACTTTAGTGCTTCATCCACAGCCACCTTGATTGCATGAGCAGATTCCGGAGCTGGAAGGATTCCTTCCACACGGGCAAATTTAGTAGCTGCGTCAAATACTTTTGACTGCTCTACTGACCGGGCTTCAAAATAGCCATCATGGTACAGTTTGGAAAGAATTGGGCTCATGCCGTGGTATCTTAGGCCCCCTGCGTGGTTAGGGGATGGAATAAAGCCGGCACCCAGGGTGTACATTTTCATATAGGGTGTCATTTTCCCCGTATCTCCGTGGTCGAAAGCATATTTTCCACGGGTCAGTGAGGGACACGAAGCAGGTTCTACGGCAATAAATTGAATGTCATTCGTCCCTTGAATCTTGTCGCCCATAAAAGGTGCAATCAATCCGCCAAAATTGGAACCTCCTCCGGCACAGCCAATAATCATATCTGGTTTAATTCCGTATTTTTCACAGGCAGCCTTTGTTTCCTGCCCGATAATAGACTGGTGCAGCAGAACGTGGTCGAGGACGCTGCCCAGTACATAACGACAGTTCTCTGTCTTTACTGCTGTTTCCATGGCCTCGGAAATAGCACATCCTAA
>LFTO01000221.1:0-385 GCA_001513335.1 Clostridiales bacterium DTU086
ATGTTACTGCATAGGCAGTAATTGAAAAAAGCGAGTGTCATCCTGAGCCTGCTCCTTTTCCGGGGCAATGGGGAGGGGTGACAAATATCTTACGCAAACAGGAGGCCGGACCCTTTTGGGGTTTCCGGCCTCTTTTTTTTGGAGTCCTGCCAATAACTTCCTCTATTTCCTGCTCTTCCATATTTGCCCACTCGATTTTTCCGTATTATAGCAGGTTATCCAGCCCGAGTGTCTAAAGGTAAATAAAAACAGTTTTATGTAATAGGTTTACCCCTGCAAAATGCAGAAAAATATCGCAGAAATAGTAGGTGATTTTGTGGTCTCACAGCCATTGGAATTGCTGGCCCAAGCTAAAGCCGGTGATGCTCAGGCTCGGAACGACCTT
>LFTO01000221.1:430-4376 GCA_001513335.1 Clostridiales bacterium DTU086
CAGGGAGCTGCTTTTTCCAGCTACGCATATCTAGTTATTAACCGCCGTCTTACCGATTATATGCGTAAGGAGAACAAGCACAAAACTCGTTCTGTCCCCCAGGAAGACATTTCCCAGGTTGTTCCTGAAGGGGCAACCCTGGACAGCAGTCGTGATTTTGAACGAATTTTCTGGCAGGATGAAATCCATTCCCTGCTCCGTAAGCTTGAAGCTTATGGAATAACCCTAAAGGATTTGGTTTCAGCTTCTCCCAAGCATAAGAGGGTTCGCTTGCAGCTTGCCTATATGGCTCATGAAATAAGCCTTAGAGAGGACTTTTCCACCTATATTACAAAAAACTACCGGCTTCCTGTTAAAGAAATCTGCCGGCAATTCAATGTTCGCCGCAAGTTTGTGGAAACCTGGCGGCGGTATCTGCTGACCCTGTTTCTCATTCTTACGGATGATGATTTAATTATGATCAGGCAGTATATTGTATCACTTGTTGAGGAAGGAATTGGTGAACATGAAGGCTGTTAAAGGGCGCATCTTAGAAATTGGTGAAAATTCAATTATCGTTTTGACTTCCGAGGGAGAGTTTTTACAGAGACCCCTGCCCAAGGGAGATATTCAAGTTGGGGATGAGATTTTGGTTCCAGTACGGAAGCCCATCCCCTATCTCACCAATGCAGCATCCGCTGTTGCAGCTGTGGCAGTGGTGGTGTGCCTGCTGTGGTCTTCTGTTAGTACAATGGCTGCCCCTGCATATTATGTCCATGTGGATATACCTGGAAATTCCAGCGTTGAACTGGCACTTTCCAGGAATATGAGAGTTTTGGAGGCTACTCCCCTGAATGAACTGGGAGACGCTATTCTCACTGAGGCACCTGTTGTCCGGAAGTCTGCCAAAAGGGCCATCGAATCCCTGATGGGTACTGCAGAAAACTTGGAATATTTTGCCCCGGATAAAGAAAATACCGTATTAATCAGTGTTGCCAGCGGCGGGGACAAAGTCGAGCGTAGAACACAGCAGCTCATCCGGGAACTTTCTGCAGCGGCCACACAACAGCTTAAGTCTGCCAAAACGAGTGTTACCTTAGGCATTGCAACCGTTGACAGCTCGAAACGGGAAGAAGCATTAAACAAAAAGAGTTCCATTAATGCCCTGCTCTATAAAAACCAACCTCAGGGAAGGCATAGTATACCCAAACAATATAAAGTGTCCAAAGTAGTACCCAAACAGCAGCAGAACCAAAAAGCTGCAAAATTTGACAATGATGAAAAGGAAAAATCCTCCCGAAAAAACAAGGATAAAATAACTCTTGACAAGCGGGCAATTTTTAATATTTTCAAGGAGCTTGATAGGTCAGAGAAAAAACCGTCAGTAAGTACCCCCGGTAAGAGCGGAAAGAATTCAAACTGGGATTCCCTTAGGAACTATGACGGTAAATGGGACGGCAGTACCTGGGAAAAGTATAATAAGGACGACAAAAGGCGGAATAAGAATCCCGGTAAAAATGACAACCCCAAGAAAAATGTAAAGGGTAGCGACAAATATAGTAAGGATAACAGAGACAGAAACAACGGAAGCGACAAGAACAACAATAAGAGAGATGACAACCGTCGGGACAATAAAAAAGACACTGAAAAGAAAACCTACGACAAAGACGATGACAAAAGCAAGTGGTACCAGGACAGATGGGACAGCAGAAAAAATAACCCCAAAAAATGGAATTGATATGATCGGAAGGACAATAATAGAAAAAACGACAATTATTGAGGTTGGTGACAAGATATTTCGCAGGAGTTCACGTTTTTATGATAAATGGGGCCATTTTTTACCAAAGGCACTATCCCCTCTTGGATTACTCAACATAATTTATCCACAAACATATGTGCTTTTCCACAGATTTATCCACAAAAAGGGTAGTCTTCTAATGAAAAACTGGTAAAAAACGAATTTTTTCCCTGCAAAATTTCGACAAACCTCCTTAGTCACAGTACCTTTTTCTGCAGGCCAGCCACAGGTGCAAAATGGTATACTTGTAAAAGGATTGCACAGGCTAAGCATAGAAATTAACAGGAACTGATAACGAGGGAGGTTTTACCATGCCAAAATTTATTGATGAACTTAAAGGTTATGACCCGGAGTTTCATGCTCCTGTCTCCACTATTGCCGAAATGGCTATGGCACCGGGTGCCCTGGACGGGAAAACGAAGCTATTGATTGCCATTGCTCTTGATGCCCTAGCCGGACATAAAAAGGGTGTAGAAAATTTGGCCAAGGCAGCTAAAAAAGCCGATGTTTCCAAGGAAGAGGTTGCTGAGGCTTTACGGCTGGCTTACTTTGTTGCCGGTAACGGTGTGCTGGCCTTGGCGGAAGAGGCTTTTGAAGAATTTGAGGAAGACGACGACGATGACGATGACGAAGAAGATGACGACGAAGAAGAAAATGATGACGAAGATGATGACGAAGAAAATGAGGATGATGACGAAAGGGACAGTGAGAATGACGAAACAGGCGATAATTTAAACGATGGAGAAGCTCAAAACCCTTACGCAGTATCCACCTTGGCGGTATTTGATGAAAAGATGATATACGGACCCTCATATTTGGTTGACAAGGATTAAAATGATACGAATCAGCGGAATACGCATTCCAATTAACCGGGATTCTCCTGTAGAACTACAAAAACAGATCTGCAGCAGGCTCAGCATCAGGAGGAAAGACCTGCTGGGTTTCCAGATTTTCAAAAAGTCTGTGGATGCCCGGAAAAAGAATATGGTCTATTTTGTATATACAGTTGATGCAGTGGTCGCCTGCGAAGATGACCTGGCTGTTCTTAATAAGGACGGCCAGGTCTCTAAAACGCCGGACATGGGCTACTCATATGTGGAAAACGGCCAGGAACCCTTAAGGGAAAGACCGGTTATTGTCGGGACAGGTCCTGCAGGACTATTTGCCGGGCTTATCCTGTCGGAAATGGGGTATTTTCCCCTGCTTGTCGAGAGAGGCGCCGATGCTGAGAGCCGCCGGGCTGCCGTTTCCCGCTTCTGGAACTCCGGAACCCTTGACCCTGAGTGCAATGTCCAGTTTGGAGAAGGGGGCGCAGGAACTTTCTCAGACGGAAAACTGACTACCCAGACCAGGGATATGAGGAACAGAAAAGTCCTCGAAGAATTTGTGGAAGCCGGCGCCCCGGAAGAGATTCTCTTCAGCTACAAGCCTCACGTGGGAACGGATAAGCTTGTAACAATTGTGCAGAACATCCGGAAAAAAATAATCGCAGCAGGCGGTGAAGTGCGTTTTAATTCCAGATTGACGGACCTGCGTATTGAAGACGGTACCCTGAAAGGGATAGTCGTCAATGATATTGAGTTTATCCCCATTTCTGTCCTGGTGCTGGCTATCGGGCACAGTTCCAGGGATACCTATGAAATGCTCTACACCCGTGGTGTATCCCTGGCCCAGAAGGCATTTTCCATAGGGGTTCGCATTGAACATCCCCAGGAACTCATTGATCGTATTCAGTACGGCCCCTTTGCTGGCCACCCTAAACTGGGGGCTGCCGACTACAAGCTGGCCTACCACTCCCCCAACGGGCGGGCAGCCTATACTTTCTGCATGTGCCCCGGCGGCAGTGTTGTGGCAGCAACTTCCGAGCCTGGATACCTTTGTACCAACGGAATGAGTGAATACGCCCGTGATGGCAGGAATGCCAACAGTGCATTCCTAGTGAACGTAGCCCCTGGAGACTTCGGCAGTGAACACCCCCTGGCCGGGGTGCAATACCAGAGGAAATGGGAAGGGCTGGCCTATGGTTTAGGTGGAGGAGACTATTCTGCCCCTGTCCAGCTCTTGCGGGATTTCCTGATGGACAGGAAAAGCGCTTCTCTGGGCTCTGTGGAGCCGACATACAGGCCGGGGGTAACCCTGGCCAACTTAACCGAGTGCCTCCCTTCTTTG
>LFTO01000075.1 GCA_001513335.1 Clostridiales bacterium DTU086
GCCCCGTAAATGTGCCGCATAGGTTCGTATACCAGCTTCCGATGGTATCTTCGTTAGTGTTCCAAATCACAGAATCCGGGGTATCTCTTTAAGGCCAAGGGAAAGCATTTGAATCAGCTGTTCGCAATCCCGGCGATGAATCATTTCCACCATAGTGTGCAGGTAGCGGACGGCTACGGCAACGGCAAGCATTGGTACTCCGGCGGCCTGAAGTGCCGAACCGTCAGTTCCGCCCCCTGTCATGGCAATTTGAAGGGGAATGTTGTGTTCCTTGCACACCATTTGAAAAAACTTGCGCACAAATATATCTGACATGGCATAATTATCCACTGCCCGAAGCACCGGGCCTTCGCCTAACCTGGCGGGCGCCAGGTGGAAGGGAACCTCAGGCATATCTGCTGTGGCAA
Source organism: Clostridiales bacterium DTU086 (assembly GCA_001513335.1). Classification (GTDB taxonomy): domain Bacteria; phylum Bacillota; class DTU086; order DTU086; family DTU086; genus DTU086. The sequence continues at coordinate 408 of LFTO01000075.1, forward strand.
AGGAATCAACGGCAATAGCAATATTGGGTGTAAAGCTTGCGGCAATTCCCTTGGCTCCATGGAGGCCGATTTCTTCCTTGACAGTCCAAACGAAGGTTAAACGGTAGGGCAGGTTTTCATTTATCAGGTTTTCCAACACTTTTAGAAGAACAAGGCAGCCGAAACGATCGTCCATTGCCCGACAGGAAAGATATTCGCCGTTTAACACATTAAATTGTTTTTGGAATACCACAGGAGTCAGAACATCTACACCAAGATCCAAGGTTTCCTGGCGTGAACGGGTACCCAGATCCAGGTAAAGATGTTCCCACGGTACCGTTTTGTTTTCCTCTGATCTATCGCTCATAAGGTGAGGCGGCTTGACACCGACAACTGCAGGAATAGGTCCTTTTTCCGTCAAGACATTCATGGCTCGCCCTGAAATCATCCTGTCATCGACGCCGTGGATTTTGCGAAAACGCGCATAGCCATTATCCTCAATGTAGGAAACGATTAGTCCCAACTCATCCATATGGGCCAAGAGGACGACATTTTTATCCCCGGACCCAATTTCCGTGATCAGGTTACCCAAAGGGTCCACTTGGTATGAAAGCCCAAGCTCTGTGACTTTTTGGGACAGGTATTCCCGAATGGGCTCCTCATAGCCGGTGACCCCTGGCACCATGAGAATCTCTTCCAACTCTTTTATGATGGACATTTACAAACTTCCTTCCTAAAACAACTTATAAATGACAAGCCACGAAATGCCCGGGGCTGACTTCCCGCAGTTCCGGACGGTCTGTTTTACAGACTTCCATACATTTATGGCAACGGGTATGAAAAGCGCAACCGCTGGGTGGATTAACCGGGCTTGGAATATCACCTTTCAACAGGATACGCTCGGCCTTAACACGAGGATTCAAATTGGGTGCCGCGGAAAGGAGAGCCTCTGTGTAGGGGTGACAAATATTGTTGTAAAGCTCCGCTTTGGGAGCAATTTCAACAAGACGTCCCAGGTACATGACACCAATGCGGTCACTCACATGGCGGATAACCGAAAGGTTATGTGAAATAAATAAATAGGTCAATTTGAATTGATCCTGCAGGTCTTTCATCAAGTTGAGTATTTGGGACTGAATAGAGACATCCAGGGCAGAAACAGGCTCATCAGCAACTACCAGCTTTGGCCTCGTAATCAAGGCCCTTGCAATCCCAATCCTCTGGCGCTGTCCGCCGGAGAACTCATGGGGGTAAGCCCCGGAATGATAACTGTTCAAACCTACAACTTCAAGGATTTCCTCCACCTTTTTTTTGCGTTCCGACTTGGGAATCCCATGAATGATTAGGGGTTCTTCAAGGGTTGCGCCAATGGTTTTGCGGGGATTTAACGAAGCGTAAGGG
>LFTO01000112.1 GCA_001513335.1 Clostridiales bacterium DTU086
AAACAAGAACTAAGAGAAAAGGGAGTCCCCAAAGAAATAATAAATGCCAAATTGGAAGAGGCTTTCTCCGTCAATTCCGAGTTTGACATTGCCCGTAAGTTGGCAAATTCCAAACTTAACAGGTCAAAAAATTGGCCCCAAGTAGCCCGAATGCTGATTCGAAGGGGGTTCTCATACGATACCGTTGAAGCGGTAAGAGAGTCCCTGGGCATTGGCGCCGATTGGTGAAGACTTGACAATTTTTGCAAAACTTAATACAATACTTACGGGAGAAATAGGTTTGGATCACTACCATAACGGGTTATTAATATATTAATCTATAATTGCATATTTTTATTTATGCATGCATTGATATCTGGTTTGCTTCTTAAGGACAGCTATTAATGGATATTTTATAGACGAATATTAAAATCTAAACATCTCCATTTTTCAGGGTAATATTAATGGTGAGATGTTTTGTATTACCCGTTATGTTAGTTCTAAAGCCGAGTTTCCCTACTCGGTTTTTGTTTTTTAAACAGGCAAATCCCATTTATTTGAATTGTAGAGGAGGTGAAAACAATTACGCCACACGCTATAATAGCATCTATTGCCAGTGTTATTGTTGGATTGATAGCAGGTTATCTGGTACGAAAGTACATTGCTGAGCTCAAAATAGCATCCGCTGAACAAGCAGCTCAAAGGATTCTTGAGGAAGCTAAAAAAGAGGCTGAAGGAAAGAAACGAGAGGCTCTTCTTGAAGCAAAAGAAGAAATTCATGCCTTGAGAAGCGAGCTTGACAGGGAAAACAAAGAAAGGCGCAGCGAAATTATGCGGAGCGAAAAGAGGCTCCTGCATAAGGAAGAGCAGTTGGAAAAGAAAATTGAATCCCTGGAAAAGAAGGAAGAGCACCTGCAGAAAAAGCGGCAGGAAATTGAAGCTCTCAAAATTAAACTTGAAGAGCAGTATGCCAAGGAAGTTGAAGAATTGGAAAGGCTCTCCGGTTTAACTTCCGAGGAGGCACGGGAACTGCTGCTTAAAAACATTGAGAAGGAAATTAAACACGACGCTGCAGTAATGATTAAAGAAATTGAAACCCAGGCCAAGGAAACGGCAGACAAGAAAGCCAAGGAAATACTGACAATGGCTATTCAAAGAAGTGCTGCCGACCATGTGGCTGAAACAACTGTATCCGTTGTTTCTCTCCCTAACGATGAGATGAAGGGAAGAATTATCGGGAGAGAAGGCCGCAATATCAGAACCCTTGAGACACTGACGGGAATTGATTTAATTATTGATGACACACCTGAAGCAGTAATTCTTTCGGGTTTTGATCCAATCAGACGAGAGATTGCCAGGATTGCTCTGGAAAA
>LFTO01000039.1 GCA_001513335.1 Clostridiales bacterium DTU086
TCCCGGGCAATCATGACTACATCCCCGTAAGCCAGAACTTCCGGCAGGGGGGTGGAAACCACCGGTTTTCCGGCAGAGAGATATTCATACATTTTTATCGGGTTAACGCTCTCAGTCAGTTTGTTGATTCTGAAAGGTATAAGGCATACATCAAAAAAGTGAACATAGCCCGGCAGACTGGCATAAGGTCGGGCTCCCAAAAGCTTGACGTTATCCAGCCCTTTGAAGCAGCTCACATCAGTAAGCACCGGCCCGATAAGCACAAAGGTAACCTCGGGCAACTGTTGTGCAGCTGCGGCAATCAGGTCCACATCCACCCAGTCGCTTATCCCTCCTACAAAACCTGCAACCGGGTGAAAAAAACCGGCACAATCCTCAGGTACAGGAGGGGGATTCCCGGTGCAGGCAAAATGCTCATACTCGGCACCGTTGGGGATTATGTGAAAATTGCCGCTCCAACCCTTTCGGTCTTCATACAGCTGTCTCGCCGTGGCGAAGGAGACATCAGCCCGGGCCATCAATTCTTTCTCCATTTGATAGACTACATCGGCGTTTATCAAACCGGTAAAGGCTGCATGGTCATCCACACAGTCATACACAACAATACCATGATCAATAAAAGAAAGCAGATCTACAGCAGAAGGCAGGAAAGTAAAGATGTCAGGCACCCCTCCGCCGCACTCCTTTAAGGCCCTTTTAACCGTCCGGGAAATAAACCACTGGTTTATTTTGTTCACAACCCGGTACTTGCTGCCAAAAGGCAGTACAGGAGGCGGGGCAAGGACATAAAGGTTTTCTTCAGCTTTACGCAGCCCCTTGAGCCAGTTTTTCCAACGCTTGAGGAAGCGTCTGTCTTTTATTGGAGCAATTAAGGAAGCAGGAGGTTCCAGGTACAGTACCTTCCGGCCGCCGGCAGCACAGCGGCGCATAAAATGATGGGGCCGGTGGTTGATCCCTTCCCATTCTCCTGCAGAAATTGCCAGCATAAGCCTGTTCATGTCGCGCTCCTTTTTTTGTAAATCAGCAGCTTTTTTCAGGTAACTGTGCTTTCAAAATATTTATATCAGCGGTGGTGAGTCAACAACTGTTGTTGTCAAACAGCATGTGTTATTCCGCTACGGACAAACAGGTGATTTTAGTTAAGCCCATCCTAGTACATTTCTCTCCTTTAACAGGCAATCCTCCCGCCGGCAACTATACGGCAGAAACAATTATTAACAGGTGAAAAATTACCAAAGCTCTGGATTATACACACAGTTGATTGTATCATAATAAGGGACAACAAGGGGGCGTTTTGAAATGAAGCTTAAGTCCGGGATGAAGATTGACAACAGGAGAATACTCTGGGCCCTGGCTGCAGCCGCAGCAGTGATAACTGCCCTGTACATTGGAATGGCACTGAAAACCGAACACCCTATGGACAAGCTGTACACCGACTACATTGATGTGGTGAACCATGTCCATGTGGTCAACTTTAAATCAGGAGTCGTTATCAGCGAATTGGACGACTCCGAAGAAGTAATTGACGAACTGCAGATGAAAAGGGAAGGCATTTTCGACGCCTGGAGCAAATTCGTTAACTGCCGCAACGTTGCAAGGTTTTCTGAAATTGAAGACAACGGCAAAGAAGTAGAAGAAGAGACCTCCCTTACTCAGGAGGCAAAAGGCGAAATGGTACTCCTCCCTGTAATGGAAGAATACTACAAGAACGGTGTCTATCTGGCCCAGGACAGGGACACAAAAGAATGGACCCGGTCTACAAGGGAACAGCTGAATATTTTTGAGATGCTGCCTTTTAATTCGGAACTGTTAAACAGGTACGCCAAGCACTACAAGTCAGAAAACAGGGGAAAGTTTGTGGTCTT
>LFTO01000086.1 GCA_001513335.1 Clostridiales bacterium DTU086
CCTACCATTTTCAGCACCTGGGGCACTCTCTCCTGGATCTCTTTTTTGGTACACTCCAGAACTTCCATGGCAAAGGCAACATTTTCATAGGCAGTCCGGTCCTCCAGCAGCCGAAAATCCTGAAAGACGACCCCCATGTTCCGGCGCAGAATGGGAATTTCCGATTTTTTTAGCCGGCTGATATTTTTCCCCGCAATCATGATGTAACCGGAAGTGGGAACCTCTTCACGAAAAAGGAGCCGGATCAATGTGGACTTCCCTGCTCCACTGGAACCAACCAGAAAGACAAAATCGCCCATATTTATCGTCAGCGAGACATCGCTTAAGGCCTTAACTCCGTTAGGATACACTTTTGTCACATTTAAGAGCTTAATCATCACAAAACTCCTTAAGTTTACACCTGTATTTTTATGGGTTTCGACGCCGCCCAACAAATTCCTTTTCCGGAAAAGCTTTTTGTCAACTGCTGTAAATAAAAAACAAGGAAATTGACCCCTCCGACGGGGATACAATTCCTTTTGAAAGTTTCCTTTAAAAACACCGGACAATTCAAAGAATAAAACCTGCAGCCTTTTTTTCCGTGCCTTTCGCTCACTCCGGGAATTCACACAGGACATCTCTAAGGCAAAGCTCCCGTCAAAACCGGGCCCCCCAAAAAGGGACATTTTGTCTCCACCCCCGCTGGCCCAGGCATCCTGCCTGTGCCTCCCGTTTTTTCCCTTCGCTTTGCCAAGAGCTGCGGCCTGTGTTCATAAGTCGTTTGCGAAAGGCACGAAAACACGCCGCAATCCGGACCGGTGTCGATTCTGAGCAATCGTGTCCCCCCGGGCGAAGAATTCCTGGACGGCGCCAACGGCGAAAAGGGCCGCCTATTTAATGAGTGGAACAATACATGGGGCCTTGATAATAAAAGAAAGATTTGGATCGTAAGTTTATTGTCCGGCGTTTGCCTCCGGTAGCCAAGGGGAAGTAGAAAGGGTTACGTTTGTGTGACTCACCATTAATGTATGCTGTTTATCCACACCGTTTTGAACAAAGAAAAGAAGGGAAAACCTTGACTCGGCTTTCCCTTTACTGTCCAATATTTTTTCTGTCAGCTACCTTAAATACTGCTGGTTCATGTATGATGTCCCGGTCACAGGACTGACCTGGGCTGCACTCTGCTGGCCGT
>LFTO01000176.1 GCA_001513335.1 Clostridiales bacterium DTU086
CTTAGAATAATGGACTCTAATTCCGGGGAGATTTCAGGGTTGATTTCACTGGGAGGAACAGGTTCTTCGGTAATCTGCTTCAAGGCCACAGACACCGGGCTTTCCGCGGTAAAAGGCTGTTTGCCTGTTGCCAGCTCATACAGCACTACGGAAGCCGAGTAAATATCCGATTGAATATCCGCTGTACCACCCCGCGCCTGTTCGGGAGAAAAATAGTGTACTGACCCCACCAGGGAACCTGCAAAAGTAATGGTGTCCGACGTACACGCCCGGGCAATTCCAAAATCAGTTACTTTTACCCTGCCCCTATCGTTAATAAGAATATTGTGAGGCTTTATATCGCAGTGAATGAGACCGTTTTCATGAGCATGTTCCAATGCTTCGCAAAGCTCAATTCCTATCCGGATAACCTGGTTCTCATTTAAACGACCCTTTTCATTGATAATATTCTTTAGATTAGTTCCTTCAACATATTCCATGACCAGGTAATGGTCATCCCCATGTCGCCCAACATCAAAAATGCTTACAATATTTGGATGGGACAACCGGGCTCCTGCCTGGGCTTCCCTTCCAAACCTCTCAACAAAAGTCTCATCCTGGGCAAATTGATCCCGCAGCACCTTGATTGCTACAAGCCTGCCAAGAAGAGTATCTTTTGCCTTATATACGACAGCCATCCCGCCGCCGCCCAGTTTCTCTATAATTTCATACCGGTCGCTCAGCACCGCTCCTACCACAGGGTTTCACCTCTTCCGTTCAATGCAAAAGGGTACGCTCTTTGCATTTCATAAAGAGTCTACAAAAACAACGATTGCAGTAATGTTGTCTTGACCGCCTCTTTGTGCAGCGCAGTTCACCAAAGTGGAACTGGATTGAGTTACCGTAGTGCTAGATGTCACAATATTGCATATCTCCTCATCGCTGAGAACACTGTTCAATCCATCTGTACAAAGCAATAAGATATCCTTCTCTTTTAAATTCACTACATCCACATCCACAAGAGCCTGACTCTGTGTTCCCACAGCACGTGTAAGGATGTTACGCTGGGGATGTATACGGGCTTCGTATTCCGACAAGCCCCCGTTTTCCACCATCTCCTGAACAAGTGAGTGGTCGCATGTTATCCTGTCTATAGCACCATCACGGATAAGGTATGCCCTGCTGTCACCCACATGGGCTACATAACCTGTGCGACCCACTATCCAAAGTACTGTCAATGTGGTACCCATTCCTTCCAGGGCATCTTCAAGAGAAGCATGTACGAACACCTGGTAATTGGCTGCCTGGACAGCCTCTCTAATAGCTGCAGCAGCATTAATACCCGGTATGTTACTGAGGTATTCTTTGACAGCTTTTACAGCCAGGGCACTGGCTATTTCACCTGCCCTGTGACCTCCCATACCATCAGCAACAATAAACAGATTGCGCTCCAAATCTACCAGAAAAAAATCTTCGTTATTTTCCCTTTGTCCCAAATGGGTGGAACCTTGTGCCAGCAACTCCCCTCACCTCTTCTCGCAAATACCCCCGGACTTTATCCTTTCGTTGACTGATGCACACAGCTGACCGCATGCTCCCGCGATATCCAAACCTCTCTCTTTTCTGATAACAGCCTCGACTCCCATGCTCTCCAGAGTCTTCATAAAAGACCTGATTTGTAGTTTTCTACTTCTCCTGTATTCACTATGAGATACCTCGTTCAAAGGAATTACGTTAATGTTAGCAGAAAAAAGCCTAACATATTTTGCCAACTGGACAGCACACTCTTTACTGTCGTTGAGGCCGCTGATCAGAGCATATTCAAAGGTGATTCTCTTCCCCGTTTTCTCATTGTAGTAGCTGCACGCCTCAGCTATTTCTTCTAAAGGGTACTTCCGATTTAAGGGCACAAGTTTATCCCGCAACTCATTATTCGCTGCATGAAGAGAAACGGCTAAAACAACCTGAATACCTTCACCTGCAAATTTTTTGATCCCAGGAACATATCCCGAAGTAGACACTACAATTCTTCTTTGACCGATATTCATTCCTTCAGGATTTGTCAGTATCCTAATACTCTTTAATACAGCGTTATAGTTTAAAAAGGGTTCCCCCATACCCATAAAAACAACGTTGCTTACATGCCAACCTTCCTGTTCTTTTCGGCCCATTTCATTGGCCAGATATACTTGAGACAATATTTCAGACACAGAAAGATTGCGTAAGAACCCCATATTTCCTGTAGCACAAAAAGCGCATCCCACTGGACAGCCGATCTGTGAGGAAACACACACAGTACACCTGCCGCTGTTGTCTTCATGGGGCATAATCACACACTCTGCAGTCAATCCATCGGAAAACCTCAGCAAGAGTTTCCTTGTCCCATCGACTGCTGACTGCTGTTGAGCGGCTATGCAAGGTAGCCCCACAAAACATTTTCTCTTCAATTCCTCCCTAAATTCCAGGGGAAGGTCAGTCATGGAATCAAAGGAGGTCACCCCCCGTTTATGAATCCATTGAAACAACTGGACACCCCGAAACTTAGGCTGGTTCATGCTCACAGCCAAATCAGTTAAATCCTCAATATCACCGCTTTTTAAGTCCTTCACAATTTAATCACCATATGGGGAATATATTTACGCTCAATGAATTATGCGTCTCTGAATCACAAACTAAGGGTACTGCAGAAAACCTGACACAAATTATTTTAACAATTTATCGTCCTTATGTACAATATCTTGTTTTCAAACCCCAAAATCAATGCCTCACTAACCTGCTGATAAAAAAGCCGTCTGTTTCGTGAGTATGGGGAGCCACTTGAACAGCATAGGCATCCTTACTAAAGCCCAAGGAAGGGAAACAGCCACCAAAAGGCTCACCTGAAAAATCCGGGTGTTTCCTTAAAATAAAATCCACCACTTCTTCATTTTCCTCAGGCTCCAGAGAACAGGTAGAATATACTAACCTGCCACCAGGTTTAACTAAGGGGAGGACTCTTTCCAGAATTTCCTTCTGCAAAAAACTCATGGAAGATATATCCTCAGGTTTCCTCCTCCACCTGGCATCAGCACGCCTGTTAAGGACACCTGTCCCTGTACACGGGGCATCTACCAGAACACAATCATACTTTTCTGCTGTCTTTTCACTTATTTCCCTGGCGTCACACAAAAGAGTCTCAACTGATCTTATTCCCAGGCGGGCACAGTTGTTTTTTACCAGATTCAGCCGGTGTTCGTGAATATCTGCTGCAGTAATCTTTCCTTCGTCCCCCATTAATTGGGCAATATGTGTCGTTTTAGATCCCGGAGCAGAACAGGCATCCAAAATTTTCTGGCCTGCCGCCGGTTCCAATACATGACTTACCAGCATGGAAGATTCGCCCTGGGTCAAGTACAAAGGGTGAAGATCCCGTTCCTTTTCCAGTTTTGCATAATCATTTATTACCACACTTTCAGGGCATATCTCGCCGGGAGACCAGGAAATGCCCCTCCAATCAAGGAGAGAGGTGAAACCTTCTACAGTAGTCTTTAGTGTATTTACCCTTACTGACAAGCGTGGAGGCTCATTGCCGTAGCGGCAAATAGCAATCGTTCCCTCCAGTCCAAAGTTGTCGAGCCACCTTTGGACCATCCAGCGGGGGTAGGAATAACGCAAACTTATGTAGTCGGCAGGTTTCTGCTCAATATCAGGGAAAGGGATATCTTGAATACTATCATATTTGCGGGATATGGAACGCAGTACTCCGTTCACAAACCCCGAAGCCCCTTTGTGACTGAGCTTTTTTATTATTTTTACTGATTCATCACAGGCAGCTGATGCCGGGACCCTATCCATGTAGAGTAGTTGGTAGACACCTGTACGCAAGACATTGCGCACAGGGGGGTCTACCTTTTCCAGCGGGCGGGAAACAAACTGACCCAAAACCCAATCAATGGTATTCCAGTGCTTTGTAGTCCCGTACGTAATCTCCAAGGCAAACCTTTTATCCACATCAGAGAGCCTGGACAGTTTGGGATCGCCGTAAGCCTCCAAATTTGCATAAGCCCCTTTGTCCAGGATGCTACTGACCATTTCCAGGGCAACCTGCCTGGCGTTTACCGTCATTGTAGATCATAACCTCCCTTTTGAAATTGCAATCGGTTATATATATATATATATATATATGAGATGCGGATTTCTTGGTTTCTTTACGGAAATGCAGCAGTTATAAGATGCAAATCAGGACGCTTCCACTGCCCCCTCCCGGCTCAGGAGTTCGCGCCGGACACCTCTAGGGCTCGACTTTGTCAAACCGGGCCGCCCAATAATCGACTTCCTGTCTCAAATTAGGCTGGCTCAGGCGTCCTGCCTGCGCCTCCCGGTTTATCTGCATCTCGCCAAGAGTTGTTCCCGACGCTCACAATTCGCCAGTAGAAGGCATAGAAGCGCTCAACATAAGCCGCTTCCAGTCATGTCACCTTAAGTGCAGAATTTTCTCTCGGTTATGAAGCTAATCTTCTGGCAAGCAATAAAAAAGGGCTGCCATGTTGACAACCCCCATGCTTTTTTCTTATTCATCCCCGCCGAACATTCTGGCTAAAAGGAGCAGCCTTACCAAACTGAGTATCGCTGTCAGTGCTCCTGCAATATACGTTAAAGCCGCGGCATTTAGCACCTTTTTTGTATGGACAGCTTCCTGGCGGGACAAGAAACCATTTCCCTCCAGTAGTGCTATTGCCCGGTTGGAAGCATCAAACTCCACAGGCAGGGTAACCAGCTGGAACAACACCACCGCTCCAAACGCATATATACCAAAGGTAATTAAAGACTCGCTGGCCAGAAGAATTCCAATAATGAGTAAAGGGAAGGCGATGGTGGAACCAAAGTTAGCCACAGGAACCAGACTGGACCTCAGCTGTAAGGGGAAATAGCCCACCCGGTGCTGGATAGCATGCCCTGTCTCATGAGCAGCAACACCAAGAGCGGCCAGGGAAGTGCTGCCGTAAACCTCAGGTGAAAGACGCAAAACTTTTTGCCTGGGGTCGTAGTGATCCCCAAGGGTGTTGCCAATTCGTTCTATACGAACATCAGTTATCCCCCTGCTACGCAGCAGCCTCTCAGCTACATCAGCCCCTGTCATTCCTGAACTAGAGGCTACCCGGGAATACCGGGCAAAAGTACCCTTGACTTTTGACTGTGCGTAAAGAGCAAAAATCAGTCCGGGAATAAGGATGAAATATGTGGGATCAAAATAAGGAAAAAACATCAGTTAAACCTCCCGTGTATTTGATATTCCCTGACCTATAGTATACCATAAAATTTCCACCCAGTTAATCTGCACTTTCGGAAAAACTTACCGGTACCACCGGACTAATTCCCGGTTTCACTACCAACTGCCTTAATGCCCACTCTACCTCATTAAAATCAACTTGAGTATTGTGACAGGGACCGTTTGGCCTGTCATTCAAAACGCCGATAACGGAAAGAGGTTTTACATCCTGTATCCCGCTGATCAAATCCCTTTCACAGGCTATGGCCAATACGGCATCAGGGCGGTAATTCTCAATTTCCTCTCTGGCTAATGTTCCTCCTGTTACTATTGCCAATTTGGCGCCAAATCTATCACGAAGGCTAATCAGCCTGTCAACGGGACACCTTCCGCACCGCCTGCAGTTGTTAATATCAATTGTAATTTTATAAGGACAGTCACTCCATTGCAGGCAGTGTGGGGCAAGAATCATCGGCCTTTTTAATCTCCGCCCGGCAAGACAAAATTTGGTCGCCTGGTTATGGACTTCAACGTATGACCTCCGTACCAGGTCTCTATCAAGGCGAAGAGTTTTTGCCAAGCCCAGAGCAAGGGGGTAAACCATGTCAAGCATACGAAAAGCAAAGTTTCTGAATACCCCCAGGGAACGTGAATAGAACAGGCTGATAACCATCAGCGCAATCCCTGCCAGACTGCAGACTCCCAAAACAACGGCAGCCCACCCGGCAATTACCAAAAGCCTATTTAAAAAGGCAGCATTTGTTTTAGTTAAATACCAGAAAACTGAAATAAAAACTGCAGTCACCAGCAGTGCTCCCAGAGCAAGACCGAGAAAAAGCCTTTTCTTAACCCTGTTTTCCATCATTGGGAGAAACACCCCCCAAAATTTCTCCCGGTTCAATGCTGTTGCCGCGCAAAAAGCTTTCTGCATCCAACCTTGAGCGGTTCTGCATCTGCAGCTCTGTGATAGCAATCAGTCCCTTTCCGGTTTGTACTATTATGCCCTCTTTTCCTGCAATTACGACCTGGCCGACTGAACCCCGTCCTGCATTTTGACCATTATCCCAAACATGAGCCCGCCATAATTTAATTTTCTTTCCCTTCCATGTAGTAAAGGTGCCCGGCCAAGGGTTAAGTCCCCTGATGTGGTTGACTATTTGGGCTGCACTAAGCCCCCAGTCAATGACTTCGTGCTCCCTGGTGAGTAACGGAGCATAACTGGCCTTTGAATCATCCTGGGGACACCGTGGTGCTTGTCCATCTTTTATTAAATGCAGTGTCCGCAGCAGCACATCGGCTCCAAGACGGGCCAACCTGTCATGGAGTTCTCCTGTAGTTTCCAACTCGCCAATGGCCAGCTCTTCCTGAAGAATAATATCCCCCGTATCCATCCCCTGGTCCATATACATGGTGGTAACTCCGGTTTTCGTCTCCCCGTTTATAACTGCCCAATGAATGGGTGCGGCTCCCCTGTACCGGGGCAGCAAAGAAGCATGAACATTGATACATCCCAAGGAAGGCAGCTCCAGTATATGGGGTTTCAATATCTGGCCGAAGGCAACCACCACTATTACCTCAGGATCCCATTCCGCAACTTTGGAATATGATTGGGGCGTATTAATACTTTCTGGCTGAAACAAATCAAGACCGCAGTCCAAGGCAAGTCTTTTGACCGGACTGGGAGTCATCTTGTTCCCCCTGCCCCTTGGCCGGTCCGGCTGGGTTACAACACCAACTATTTTAATCTTCGGATCGTCAATCATTTTTGTTAAACTGGGGACAGCAAAATCAGGAGTCCCCATGAATACCGCTTTCAAAAAAGCACCTCCCATTATTCAAGCATCCTTGTAGCTCTATCTATATACAATACACCGTACAAGTGATCTATTTCATGCTGCAGGCACCTGGACAGGAGTCCTTCTCCCGCGATTTCTATTTCCTCGCCTTCCCTGTTCAGGGCCTTCACAACAACACTGGAATATCTCTCAACCTCTCCCCTTGCACCAGGAATGCTCAAACACCCTTCCACATCCAGCTCTGTTTCATCAGAATACTCAATAATTTCAGGATTGATGAGTTCAAGAAGTCCTTCCCCCACATCAATAACCACAACCCTCTTTGAAATTCCAATCTGAGGCGCTGCAAGGCCTACACCGTTAGCTTCATAGAGAGTGTCTTTTAAATTGTCCAGGAGCTTAAAGATACTGGGTGTTATTTTTTTTACGGTGCTTGCTTTTTCCCTTAATACGGAATCTCCAGGATCGCCAATCTTTACGATAGAATATACAGCCATTTTTCAACCTCCTCACATCATACTCAGAGGGTCAACATCAATCTTTATATTTACCCTATTCGAACAAATACTCCGCTCTTCCTCTAATATTTCATTCAGACTTTTCTTCATCTCAGGTTTAAATTCACGAATGATAAGATGCCACCTGTATGAGTCCTGAATCTTTTCGATAGGTGCAGGAGCAGGTCCCAAATAGGAAATATCAAAAGCAGAGAGCCTTTCACCTGTTCTTTCTGCAGCCTGCAGAGCTGCCCCTTCATTTCTGCTGGTAAACAGAAGGCGCACAAAACGGGAAAAGGGAGGGTAGTGAAGTTCCTTTCTTCGGCTCAGCTCATAGGCATAAAAATCTTCCTGTCTGTCTTTCGCCAAAAATGCAATTCCTGGGCGTTCGGGACTGTAAGTTTGAATTAACACTTCCCCCTGCTTCTCCCTGCGCCCTGCACGTCCCGAAACCTGGACGAGCATTTGAAAAGTCCTTTCTTCTGCACGAAAATCCGGAAGATTGAGATCTATATCGGCAGCAATTGCACACACGAGAGTTACACCAGAAAAATCAAACCCTTTACTGACCATTTGGGTCCCGATTAGAATATCACATTCACCTTTGGCCATGGAACGGATAATCCTGTCATGTGCACCGGCACGGGTAATGGAATCCGAGTCCAAACGCAGAATTTTTGCCCGGGGGAATGCTTCCTGTAAGGCGGCTTCCACCTGTTCCGTTCCCAACCCGAAGGCTTTTATACGCCTGCTACCACAATGAGGGCACTTTGAAGGGACCTTGGAACAAAAGCCACAGTAATGACATTTTAGTGTATTATACTCAGCATGATACGTCAAGGAAATATCGCAATGCTCACATTTAAATACGAAACCGCAGTCTCTGCAGCTTACAAATCCGGCGTAACCCCGCCTGTTCAAAAAAGCGATTACCTGCTCTCCTTTTTGAAGCCTTTCCTTCACAGCTTCTCTCATCTGAGAGCTTAGAATCGACGTATTTCCCTTTCGCAGTTCCCTGCGCATATCCACCAGGCTGATCCGGGGCATCCTGCTTCCTATCCTGTGGGGCATCTCAAGTTCCCTTACAGAACCTTTTTGAACATTAAAGTAGGTTTCCAGAGAAGGAGTTGCACTTCCAAGCACCAGTACCGCATCATTAAGCCGGCATCTTTCGTCTGCAACTTCACGAGCATGGTAACAGGGTGTCGTGTCCTGTTTCAAGCTCCTGTCGTGCTCCTCATCCACAATAATCAATCCTAAATTGGAAAAAGGAGCAAACACAGCTGACCTAGTGCCAATAACCACGTCTACTTCGCCCCTGCCAATACTCTCCCAGGTCTGGTACCTTTCCAATGAAGCAAGCCTGCTGTGAAGGACGGCAGCTCGTGATCCGAATGACCTTTGAAAATAACCGATCAGCTGGGAGCTAAGGGCAATCTCCGGCACAATCACGATTACCTTCCTGCCCTGTTTTACTGCAAACTCAGCTGCCCGGACATATACCTCTGTCTTTCCGCTGCCAGTCACACCATGGAGGAAAAATGTCCTGCTTTTCCCCCTTTGAATCTGCCGGCAAATAACCTGGAGACATGACCGCTGCTCTTCTGTTAATTCCCGGACTCCAGCCCCGGCATCCCAGGTGGGATATGAGCGGTATATGCGAAGGGCACCTTTCTTTTCTAAAATCTTTACAATCTCTTTTTTTATTCCCGTTTCCCTTAAAAGTTTATTAAGAGGGTACTTGCCCCCATGAAGCCTCAAAGCCTTTACAAGAGCCACCTGTTTTTTGGCCCGTTTATTCTGTTCCATAAATATATCCGGGTCCTCGAGAGTAAGAGCGACCATATTACCCCTGAGCCCATGACGGCGTTCAGGCCGGAAAACCCTGGATCGGTTAATTAGCCCTCGTACAGATATCCACTGGAGGCAAAAATCAGCCAAATCCTTGCCAAACCGTGTTTCCAGTATATTAGTGGAAAATGTCCCCTTATCCAGCATATAGTCCACTATTTCCCCCGCTTCAGGCTTTAGTGACAAAAGGGGAAGCAAATCATTTCTATTCGCCGTTAAACTGATATTCTCTATCCATTTTCCACGGGCAAAAGAGGGAAAAGCCAGTTCTACCGCACGATTCAGGCTCACAAAGTAATTTTCCGCTATCCAAAAGATAATCTCAATTAAATCCCCGGGTACAATAGGACCTTCGGTAACCACATCCTCAATCATCTTTAAGGTGCTGTTTTCAAGACATTCCTGACAGTCATTAACAGATAATACTACCCCACTGAATGATCTTCCCCGCAAAGGGCATATAACTCCCCAACCTGTTTGGACACGGGACAAGGAATCAGGTACCAGATAATCGAGTATAAGAAATTTTTTCCCGGAAATATGTACAGCTGCAGTAACTGATTTCATGGTTTCACTCCACATTCGGACAATAGTAAAAAACTAGCCCTTCAGGCCTTTGGCGGCAACGTCCTCCTACCCACCCGCAAGGGATACGCCCATCTTCGTCAAACCAGTACGCATTATGGAGCGGAACTCGTTTCCCTTATGCCGGCTCTGCCGCAGCTAACGGCGTGTTAGCTTGTCCGTAGTGGAATAATACATACTGGCTTTCCCAAAAGGACCTCCTACAACCACATTCTGTTTTATTGACCACTTCTAAGTCCCCTGCATGGGAACTCTGAAAACCAAGGGGGCAGTGAGCTAATTTGTGCTTATTTTCCCATATGGGTTTCCAAACGGAAAAAAATACCGCAATTTCTTGCGGCATACACTGGAAATGGAGCTAATGGGGGGAGTCGAACCCCCAACCTATGCATTACGAATGCATTGCTCTGCCATTGAGCTACATTAGCATCAATATAAAGTACTGTTTATTTTATCAAAATTTACGACAGCTGTCTACAGCACCAAAAATGAAGCAGAGAATCCTATTTGTGCTGCCCTGACCAACACTGTTTAACTCTAGAGCCTCAATCCAGCATAATCCGTTCCAGTTCCAGTGGTTCAACAAACTTACCGTTTTTGTACGCCCTCATATTTCCTCCGGAGATTTCATCTATCAAGGCAACATGCTTATCTTTGTCAACCCGGCCAAATTCAAATTTAATATCGTATAATTCCAACCCTTTTTGGGCCAACTCTTCCTTTACAATGGCTGCCGCTTTTTTTGTTAGGTCCCTTAATACCCTGTACTCTTCTTTAGAAAGTATTCCCAGCATATCCAAGGCGTCTTCCGTGATAGGGGGATCATTTCTGGCATCATCTTTCAGAGTAATTTCAACGAAGGCATCCAGCGGCTGCCCCTCCCGGGCGTACATGCCGTATCGGCGATAGAAACTTCCAACAGCCCGGTAGCGGCAGATAACCTCCAGCCCATTACCAAATAAGTCTGCTTTTTTTACTGTCATAGTCAAATTATCCGGGTCAGCATCAATAAAGTGGGTGGGAATACCCCTTCTATTCATAATTTCAAAGAAATACTTCGTCAGCTTCAAGCCGGCTCTTCCTGCCCCTTCCATGGTAAGTCCCACTGTGTTGCTTCCCGGGTCAAATACGCCGTTTTTCCCTGTAACGTCGTCTTTAAATTTTAATAAGTAGAGCCCGTTCTCCAGATCATAGACATCTTTTGTTTTCCCTGTATAAACCAGTTTCATATTTCCAGCTCACTCTCCTGCAAACTGTTCCACAAATTCTACGGGCATTGAAACTCTCTGAACTGTTTCCGCAG
The DNA here is from genome assembly GCA_001513335.1 of Clostridiales bacterium DTU086. Lineage (GTDB taxonomy): Bacteria > Bacillota > DTU086 > DTU086 > DTU086 > DTU086. Next base: position 11,260 of record LFTO01000176.1, read on the forward strand.
CAGACAATCCCCCGCATAAATGCCTTTTTTCAACACATTCCATAGGCTCGCTCACTGGTTCCTCCCTTGACAGCCAGCAGAAAACCGTCACCTTATATTATCTAAAGCCCTTTAACCTCTCTTTTGAAAGTATCCACCAGGTCCAATTTCTCCCAAGGCAAGTCCAGGTCAGAACGGCCAAAGTGCCCGTAGGCTGCCACCTGCTTGTATATGGGGCGGAATAAATCCAGTTTTTTAATTATTGCTCCCGGCCGCAAATCAACGGTGCGCTGTACAAGTTCTACCAGTTTATCGTCACTGACAACCCCTGTTCCAAATGTATTTATAAACAGGGAAACAGGCTTGGCAACACCTATAGCATAGCAGATCTGGAGTTCACACTCTGAAGCCAGCCCCGCCGCAACAATATTTTTGGCTACGTACCTGGCGGCATAGGATGCGGAACGGTCAACTTTTGTGGGGTCTTTCCCTGAAAAGGCGCCGCCGCCGTGCCTGGCCATACCCCCGTAGGTGTCTACAATAATCTTTCTCCCGGTCAGACCGGTATCACCCAAAGGCCCCCCTACCACAAATCTGCCTGAAGGATTAATCAGATACTTGGTATCCTTATCCAGTAATTCTTCCGGTACAGCTGCCTTGATTACCTCTTCTATCACATCATTCTTTATCGTTTCATATTTTACGTCCTGCTTGTGCTGGGTGGAAACAACTATGGTATCAACTCTAACGGGCTTCCCCTTTTCATACTCAACAGTAACCTGAGTCTTCCCGTCAGGCCTCAAATAAGGTATTTCCTTCCTCTTTCGGACCTCTGCCAGCCGGCGTGTAATCCTGTGAGCCAGGTAAATGGGCATAGGCATTAGCTCGGGGGTCTCATTAACCGCATATCCAAACATCATGCCCTGATCTCCTGCCCCAATGCTCATTTCGTCCTGCTGGCCGCTGTCCCTGACCTCCAAAGAAGCATTAACACCTGCAGCGATGTCAGGGGACTGTTCATCGATAGCAGTCAAAACAGCACAAGTGTCGGCATCGAAACCATATTTTGCTCTTGTATACCCTATTTCCCTAATGGTCTCCCGGACAATAGTGGGGATATCAACATAACAGTTTGTGGTTATTTCTCCCGCCACCAATACAAGGCCGGTGGTAACCAAGGTCTCACAAGCTACCCTGGACCTGCAGTCTTCACTAAGCATGGCATCCAAAATGGCATCTGAAACCTGGTCAGCTACTTTATCAGGATGTCCTTCTGTTACCGATTCTGAAGTAAAAAATTCTCTGGGCAAAGAATAACCTCCTCCCTAATTCCTGTCAGATAACCTTTCCGCAACTGTACTGAGAATTATTTCTGCTGCTTCTTTTTTGCTGATATCAGAGTACCGGGCAATAACCCCTTGGCGGTCAAGAAGGCTTATCCAGGTGTTGTCGCTACCAAAAATCCCTTTGTTAATGTCATTGGCTACAATGAGATCCAGGTCCTTATCAATGATTTTCTGCCGGGCATTATATTCCAGGTCATCCGTCTCCGCCGCAAAAGCAACAATAAATTGGGCTTTCCTTTGACCGGACAGCTCTTTCACAATATCGGGAGTAGGTTTAAGGTTAATTTCAGGAACTCCCTGTCCCTTTTTAATCTTTTGTCTCCGATAATTTTCCGGCGTATAATCTGCAACAGCAGCAGCCATGATCAAGACGTCCGCATCAACGAAATGCTCTTCACACGCCTTGAGCATGTCCAAAGCCGACTCAACATGAACAACTCTGACCCCTGGAGGCGGTGAAAGACAGGTAGGTGCGGAAACTAGGGTCACGGAAGCACCTCTCCTCCGGGCAGCCTCAGCTAAGGCATATCCCATCTTCCCCGAACTCCTGTTGGAAATATATCTGACAGGGTCTATTGGTTCACGGGTACCCCCAGCAGTAATCAAAAACTTCAAACTGCTTAGATCATCTTGAAGGGTCAGAACTTTTTCCAAAAAGGCGACAATATCTTCAACAGGTGCCAAGCGGCCCCTGCCCTCTGTTCCGCATGCCAGCCTTCCCCAGGCCGGCTCAGCAAAATAGTACCCATGCTGGCGCAGGAAAGCAATATTTTTCTGAACTATGGGGTTTTCATACATGGCAGAATTCATGGAAGGAGCCAGTATTACAGGCACAGTAACCGCTGCTATAGTAGCAGTCAATAAGTCGTCTGCAATCCCACAGGCAATTTTGCCAATAATATTTGCAGTTGCCGGGATAACAACAACTGCATCCGCCCATTGGGCATTTCCAATGTGAGGGATATAATTTTTCGACCAATTTCCAAAAAGGTCCGTTCTGGCAGGAAAACCTGTTAAAGTTTGAAAGGTAATTGGGGAAATAAATTTAACGGCATTTTCGGTCATAACGACCCGAACGTTTGCTCCTTTTTTTTGCAGCAAACTGACCATTTCTGCCGATTTGTATGCGGCTATACCACCTGAAATGCCTACCAGAATGTTACTGCCTTCTATGTTCAAGACATCACCCGCTAAAATTCTAAACAGTTAATTTCCCTTGTTGTATTTCGTAAAAGGCAAGTGTAACAGGCTTAACAGACTTGTCACCGGAAAAAGTCGTCCCGGCTTCCGTAATCTGCCGTGCCCTTTTTGCAGCAAGCACAACAAGAAGGTACTTACTCCCGGTTTTAGCAATCATATCTTCCAGTGGCGGTTGATTCATCCCATACTCATCCTCTCCATTGCGATAAGGTACGCCAGGTACGGCATTTCTCTGCAGTATATATCGCTTTTAGCTTTCCCAGCGCATCCGGAATAGAGTCATTGATTATGGCATAATCATACTCATTCATTACTTTCAGTTCATTATCCAGATTAGCCAGCCTTTTTTTAACAACCTCCGGGCCTTCCGTCCCCCTCTTTTCTATTCTGGCTCTTAACTCTTCTTCACATGGGGGAAGGAGAAAAATATAAACACCGTTAGGATAGTGCTTCTTTACCTGCATGGCACCCTGGGTATCGATTTCCAGGATAATGTCCCTTCCCTTCTCCAGGGCTTTCTGCAATTCTTTCCAGGGAGTGCCATAATAATTCCCGTAAACTTCTGCCCACTCGACAAACTCACCGGCAGCAACTTTGTCCAGAAACTCGTCCTTTTCTATAAAAATGTAATCCTCACCGTTAACCTCCCCCTGGCGGGGCGGTCTTGTTGTTACCGAGATAGAATAGTCCAAATTTTCAACAGCCTCAACGAGGTTTCTGCACAGTGTTCCTTTTCCCACTCC
>LFTO01000239.1 GCA_001513335.1 Clostridiales bacterium DTU086
CACCACCCTGTTCTTCTTTACCCTTTCGCCCCCTTCCGGGTTTTGTGAAATCACATGCCCTTTGGGTACTTCAATATCATGTATTTCACTGAGTACATTGGCTCTCAGCCCGGCTTCCTGCAGCATTTCAGTTGCCCTTTCCAGTTCCTCATTAACAACATTAGGCACTTCCACTTCATCAACGTTAAAAAATCCTAAAGCTGCAAAATAACCTATGACAGCCACAAGCAGCAAAGCAGCTGCTAGGGCTACCCAACCTGCAGGCCGCAATTTCCTTGTCTTGACTTTCTCTTTTTGTCCGTTAACCGGGAAAGCAGGCTCTCCCCCATTTAACTCTGAAAGCGCCTCTTTCATTTCTGCAGCAGAGGTAAATCTATCCTGGGGACTCTTGCTCATACCCCTTAGAATAATGGATTCTAATTCCGGGGAAATTTCAGGGTTGATTTCACTGGGAGGAACAGGCTCTTCTGTAATCTGCTTCAAGGCCACGGACACCGGGCTTTCCGCAGTAAAAGGCTGCTTGCCCGTTGCCAGCTCATACAGCACTACGGAAGCCGAGTAAATATCCGATTGAATATCTGCTGTACCACCACGTGCCTGCTCGGGAGAAAAATAGTGTACTGACCCCACCAGGGAACCTGCAAAAGTAATCGTGTCCGACGTACACGCCCGGGCAATTCCAAAATCAGTTACCTTTACCCTGCCCCTATCGTTAATAAGAATATTGTGAGGCTTTATATCGCAGTGAATGAGACCGT
>LFTO01000181.1 GCA_001513335.1 Clostridiales bacterium DTU086
GGATAACCGGCATATAATAATGGTGAGTCAAACAAACGTAACCCCTTCTACTTCCCCCTGGCTATCGGAGGCAAACGCCGGACAATTTGAAGGCTAAACTTGCAATGCAAATCTTTCTTTTATTATCAAGGCTGCATGTATTGTTCCACTCATTATATAGGCGGCCCTTTTCGTTGTTGGCGCCGTCTAGGAATTCTTCGCCCGGGGGGACACGATTGTTCAGATTCAACACCGGTCTGGATTGTGCCGTGTTTTCGTGCCTTTTGCAAACGACTTATGAACACAGGCATACAGCTCTTGGCAAAGGGAAGGGAAAAACCGGGAGGCACAGTCAGGACGCCTGGACCAGCCGGGGTGGAGACAGGATGTCGCTTTTTGGGCGGCCCGGTTTTGGCCGGAGCTTTGCCTTAGAGATGTCCTGTGTGAATTCCTGGAGTGAGCGAAAGGCACGGAAAAAAAGCTGCAGGTTTTATTCTCTGAATTGTTCGGCGTTTTCCTATAAGGAAACTTTCAAAGGAATTGTATCCCCGTTGGAGGGCAATTTCTTTTGTTTTTTATTACAGCAGTTGACAAAAAGCTTTTCCGGAAAAGGAATTTGTTGGGCGGCGTCGAAACCCATAAAAATACAGGTGTAAACTTAAGGAGTTTTATGATGATTAAGCTCTTAAATGTGACAAAAGTGTATCCTAACGGAGTTAAGGCCTTAAGCGATGTCTCGCTGACGATAAATATGGGCGATTTTGTCTTTCTGGTTGGTTCCAGTGGAGCAGGGAAGTCCACACTGATCCGGCTCCTTTTTCGTGAAGAGGTTCCCACTTCCGGTTACATCATGATTGCAGGGAAAAATATCAGCCGGCTAAAAAAGTCGGAAATTCCGATTCTGCGTCGGAACATGGGGGTTGTCTTTCAGGATTTTCGGCTGCTGGAGGACAGGACTGCCTTTGAAAATGTTGCCTTTGCCATGGAGGTTCTGGAGTGTACCAAAAAAGAGATCCAGGAGAGAGTGCCCCAGGTGCTGAAAATGGTAGG
>LFTO01000045.1 GCA_001513335.1 Clostridiales bacterium DTU086
AGATGTGTATAAGAGACAGGGCTCGCTTTATTGAGCTAAATGCTGTAACGGCAGGAGTTTCCCAAATCCGAGACATTATTACCGAGGCGAAAAGCCGTTTGGGTATGTATGGGGAAAAGACTATTCTCTTTATTGACGAAATACACCGTTTTAACAAAGCCCAACAGGATGCTTTACTTCCAAGTGTCGAATCCGGACTAATTACACTAATAGGTGCCACAACTGAGAACCCTTTTTTCGAGGTAAATCCCCCATTAATATCCCGGTCCAGGATTTTTAAGCTGGAACCTTTAAGTACAGAGGATATCAAAAAAATTTTGCTCCGCTCCCTGGATGATAGAGAAAGAGGATTGGGAAAATATAGTGTCAAGATTGATGATGAGTCTCTGGAGTTTTTAGCGGAATCAGCCAGGGGTGATGCCCGAGCAGCATTAAATGCCCTGGAATTGGCAGTTCTAACGACAACGGGTTCCCCCAAAAATATTGATATAAGCATTTTAAGGGACTGTATCCAACAACCTGCTGTACTGTATGATAAAGCAGGTGATTCCCACTATGATGTGGCCTCTGCCTTTATTAAGAGTATCAGGGGGTCGGATCCTGATGCCGCCTTGCACTGGTTGGCAAGGATGTTGGAGGCGGGAGAGGACCCACGGTTTATCTGCAGAAGAATGATTATTTTGGCTTCGGAAGACATTGGACTGGCTGATTCCCGAGCCCTTACCGTTGCGGTGTCAGCATTCCAGGCTCTCGAATACGTTGGCCTGCCGGAAGCCCGTCTTTCCCTTGCCCATGCGGTAATTTATCTATCCTGTGCCCCCAAAAGCAATTCGGTAATCAGAGCGATTGATGCGGCAATGAGAGATGTCAGGGAAAAAGAAATTGGCAGAGTTCCCAATCACCTGCGGGATAAATCTTACAGAGGTGCAGGGGAAATGGGGCATGGAAAAGGGTATCTGTACCCACATGATTTTCCCGGAAATTTTGTTGAACAACAGTACTTGCCAAAACCCTTTCTGGGTAGGACTTACTATATTCCATCAGAAAACGGTGAGGAGTCCCGAATAAGGTTACGTAATAAGCTGCCAAAAAATCTTGATTGACAATGAATAAAGAGGTTGTTATCCTTATCTTATTAATACCAACCAATTTGGTTGGTATTGGAGGGGAATTAACATGAAATTGTCAACCAGGGCTGAATACGGGCTGAGGGCCATGTTTGAACTTGCAAGGCATTACGGGCAGGGCCCGATTCCTTTAAGGAGTATTGCCGAAGAGCAGGGAATATCCGAAAATTACCTGGAACAGTTAATTGCAGTTTTGCGGCGGTCCGGTTTGGTGGAGAGCATACGAGGGCCTCAAGGGGGTTATCTGCTTGCCTATCCTCCTGAAGCGATAAAGGTCGGCGATGTTGTTCGTGTCGTCGAAGGCCCTATTGCTCCCATGGGTTGTGTTAACGAGGACAACCAAAGTGAGGTTTGCGGAAGGGCAGGGACCTGTGCTTCTCGGGTTATTTGGAGAAAAGTCAGGGACAGTATCAATGAAGTTTTGGACGGTTACTATTTATCGGATATGGTTAGGGAAGCTGAAAGGCTTTGCAAGCCTGAACCATAATTATGCGGCGGTACAGTCAAATAAAGGAGATAACGGAGGGGATACTAAGTGTATACTGAAAAGGTTTTAGATCATTTTAACAATCCCAGGAATGTTGGTGAGATAGAAGGTGCGGATGCAGTAGGTGAGTCAACCAGCGTATCCTGTGGGGACTCGATGAAAATTTGGCTGCAGATTAAAGATAATGTTATTGAAGATATTAAGTTTAAGACCTTTGGATGTGCAGCTGCAATCGCTTCCAGCAGTATTGCTACCGAAATGATTAAGGGTAAGACTGTTGATGAGGCACTCCAGCTGACAAGTGAAAAAATAGCTGAAGCCCTTGGGGGCCTGCCGGAGCATAAGCTTCACTGTTCAGTTTTGGCTACAGCTGCGCTGAAGAAGGCAATTGAAGATTACAGGGAAAAAAATTGATTGTATGATTTGCAGGTGAGGGACTTGGTTACAAAATCCAAGGTTCTGGTTGCTATGAGCGGAGGCGTGGACAGCTCGGTTGCTGCGGCACTGCTGCTGCAGCAGGGATATAAAATTGAAGGCGCCACCATAGAAATGTGGCCGAAAGATGACCCTGTTTATACTGGGAAATCAACTCCATGTTTAAGGTCTGCCGTTCTTGATGCCCAACAGGTGGCAAAAACTTTGGGGATTACTCACCATGTGATTGATTTTTCCCAAGAGTTTGCTGAAAACGTGGTCAATAACTTTATTAATGAGTATTTTAAGGGCAGGACACCTAATCCATGTATTGTTTGCAACAGAAAGATTAAATTTGGTGCTTTTTTTCAGGCCGCCAGGGATTTAGGGGCTGATATGGTAGCAACAGGCCATTATGCACAGGTTGTATTTGATGAAGACAGCGGGCGATATCTTCTTTATAGGGGAAAGGATAAAACAAAGGATCAAACATATGTATTGTACAGCCTTACTCAGGGACAGCTTGAAGAGGCAATTTTCCCTCTGGGAAGGTTTTCGAAACAGGAAATACGAAATTTAGCCGAAGAATTTAAGCTCCCGGTTGCGGATAAGAAGGAGAGTCAGGAAATTTGTTTTATTCCTGACAACGATTATCGAAGGTTTCTGAAAGCGGCGGGCGCCCATGAAGTAATTCCCGGCCCCTTCCTAGACATGGAAGGGAAGGAAATTGGAAAGCACCGGGGGATACCCTTTTATACCATTGGACAGCGAAAGGGGCTCGGCCTGGCACTTGGGTACCCGGCGTATGTTATTAGTATTGATGCAAAAAACAACGCTGTAGTCGTAGGCCCCAAAGATGCACTGTTCAGCAGGGAAGTCTTGGTAAAAAATAATAATTTTATTTCCTTTGACAGGTTAGAAGAGCCCGTTCAGGTATCTGTAAAGATAAGATACAACTCTACACCTGCCGAGGCAGTGATTGCTCCTAAAGAAGATATGGTTGTGGTTACATTTAAGGAACCCCAGAAAGCCGTTACGCCGGGGCAATCGGCAGTCTATTACCAGGGCGATATGGTCGTTGGGGGAGGAATTATTGAGTCTTCGCAAATTTAACAGATTTCATATTGTATTGTTAAAAAAGCCTGATGCGTCGGAGTACGCATTTTTTTTTGCCCTTTTGCCAACAATAAAATGAAAGCATGTCCCTGAGGAGGTACTATGTACAAAGGCAAAAAAATCTTGGGGACCATGGTAATGGATTTGCATGCCGGCCGAAACCTGGGACGTGTTCGAAATATTATTTTAGATATTCACCAGAGAAAAATATCCTCTCTTATCCTGCCCGGTAAAAGTTGGCTGCACCCTTCAATTTGGATGGATTTTAAGTTTGTCCGGGATTTT
>LFTO01000227.1 GCA_001513335.1 Clostridiales bacterium DTU086
GGCAGTTGCAATCTTAAGCTTTATTTCTATTGAAAAGGTTGTCCGCTCAGGTGAAGTTACAACGGTTTTAACTGATTTACGCCAGGGGATAGGCTATGCCTTCTCCAACGAGCTTGTAAGGAGACTTTTAATCTGCTATGGGATATCCTTTATTCTGATTACACCGGCGGCGTTTTTGACTCCATTGTTTGTGGAACGTGTCTACGGCGGTGATATTTGGCGGCTGACTGCAAATGAGATGGTTTGGACTGTTGGCTCCTTGATAGGCGGGGTTTTTGTATCTCTGCGGGGTGAATTTAAAGACAAAATTCGGACAATATCCATTTGCCTTGTGTCTTTCGGCGTTGCCTTTGCCCTTTTGGGTGTATCCCCCAATTTTATTATCTATCTGGTTATTATGGGTGCTGCCGGTGTCTTCATGCCAGTAATTGCAACGGCGGAGACTGTGTTGATCCAGGAGAAGGTGGAAACGGAAATGATGGGGCGGGTATTTTCCTTGTTACAAATAATTTCCGGCGGTGCGATGCCCATTGCCATACTCTTTTTTGGTCCCCTTGCGGACATTGTACCTATTAGTTTGATTTTATTGGTTTCAGGTGTACTGCTGGCACTAACAGGAGTGCTGTTCCAAGTTACCACAAAGAGAGCCGGGTTGATTGAAGCGGAATAGCATGTGGGGCTTGTTACGTGAAGCCTGTGTGTATTATTCCCAGGGACAGGCCCCACGCCGTGAGCGGCGGCAAAGCCGCGCAAGGCTTGCGGGGAACAAACCCCGCTCCGTAACATACTGGTGCGATGTGCTCCAATTCTTTTAAGGCAATTTGTCCGATGCCTCTTCACGCAGCTGCTTTTTTTTTCTTCCAATAAGCACTTGGTAAGTCTGATCCAAGGTTTCGTGGTTGATTTCCGTAGCGTCAAATTTAAGCAGCGCAAAAGTTGTTTGAATGGAAAATCCTATCACAAAGGCAGATATTATTGTTCCGATACCAACCATACCTCCAAGTTTCCACCCCACAAGAACCGCCGACAGCTCAATTGTTCCACGGCAGACACCTATTGGTAATCTTGTTTTTCTGGTTAGGGCAACCATAAGACTGTCCCTTGGACCTGCTCCAAAGGCTGATCCGATATAAAAATATGTAGCTAAGGCATTTATATACAAGCCTACAATAAGCATCACCAAACCAACCACTAAGCTGTCTGCAACAGGTATAATCTGAAATCCAAGAAGTATATCAATAAATACTCCAATAAGTACCATATTTAAAAGAGTGCCAAATCCCAGTTTTTCACCAAGTAAAACTGTGATTATGACAATTACTACTCCGGTAATAATTGAAGCGGCTCCGATGCTTATTCCGGCCATTTTTGCGAATCCAACATGGAAAACATCCCACGGGGCATATCCAATGTGGGCATTTATGGTAACAACAATTCCAACTGCATATAGGAAAAGTCCAAAAATTAAGCGCAGCAGACGGGTACAGAATTGTTTCATAATAATCTCTTCTTTCTATGTTTATATGGTTTAAATACATTAGGTTAGTTTACTGTCTTGCGTCTATTTTTGCAAATACAGCATCGAACAAATACAACGAAGCAATATGTTTATTATCCATATAGCAAGGGAGAAGTCAATAGGTCAATGTTGGCCGGGCGAAGGCATTGACAGCTAAAATAAAGGATGCAGTTTTTACGCCCCGACAAACAAACGGATAGTATTTATAATATTAGGAGCACTACTAAAAGGTTTACCAGTAGTGCTTGCCCTATAATAGACCCCCGAAAATTCTGTTATAACCAGATATGTCCTAGAATGTATGGAAAAACCGGTTTTCTGGAAAATATGCTATAATGGACACCAATCCAAATGTATGATTGTTTGATTTTGGGAGTGAACAGATTGAGATTGTGGTCCAAAAAAGGCAGGATCATTTTGTATTCCATACTCGTTTTAATTTGTATTATATTTTGTATCTACCAAAACAACAGCATTGTTATCACAGAATCGAATTACAATAACCCCAGAATACCCGGTGATTTTGACGGTTTTAGAATTGTCCATATTTCTGATTTGCACAATAAAATGTTCGGAGATGACCAGAGCGAAATATTAGATAAAGTTAAAGGCCTTTCTCCCGACATAATAGTCGTTACCGGGGATCTGATTGACAGGCGAAAATATGATTTGGATACTGCAATGGCATTTATTTCGGGAGCTGTAAAAATTGCTCCCGTATACTATGTTTCCGGGAATCATGAAGCCTGGTCGGGAAAATTCCCTATAATAAGAGAGCACCTGATTGCTGCCGGTGTCAGTATTCTTGATGATACAGCAGTTGAGCTTTCAAAAGGGAAGAGCTCTATACGTCTCTTGGGCTTGTCTGACCCTGGTTTTCTAACATCTGAGTATTATAAGGATACAAATATCAGGAGGATAAAAGAGAAGTTGAACCAATGGTCAGCAGATGAGAATTTTGCTATTTTACTGTCACACAGGCCGGAGCTTTTTGACTTGTATTGTGAAAATAATATCGATTTAGTTTTTGCAGGGCATGCCCATGGAGGACAAATCAGAATTCCCTTTATCGGCGGATTGGTTGCTCCCCACCAGGGGCTGTTTCCCAAATATACAAGCGGCAGTTACAGTCAGGACTCAACTACAATGTCTGTAAGCAGGGGCTTGGGGAACAGCATTTTTCCTGTAAGGATATTTAACCGTCCGGAAATAGTTGTGGTTACATTAAAAAGTTACAAGTAAAGATGAAAAGGGTATACTAATTGCTGCATAAAAAAATTTTTGCGATAGGTCTTTTTGCTATTGACTGGTGAGCTTGTTTCTTGATACAATTGTCGCTAATTAAACCTTAGAACAAAGTGATGAAGGGG
>LFTO01000155.1 GCA_001513335.1 Clostridiales bacterium DTU086
ACTATTAAAACCTTTAAAAACCACCGGCGAAAGGGATTGCGGAATAAAAGGTCAAACACGGCCTTACCCTCTTTCTGCGGAAAAATCACCTTTGTCTTGTTTATCGGAACTCTTTCGAATTTCTCTAATAGGTATCCCTCCAACAAAACTTCCCGGAGCGACATCTTTGTTGACCAGAGAACAGGCGGATACAGTTGCACCCTTTCCAATGGTCACTCCCGGCAAAATGGTAGTATTGGCCCCAATGGTCACATCGTCCTCAATGACCACATCCCCCAGCCGGTATTCCTCGCGGATAAATTCATGGCATAACACCGTGGAATTGTAGCCGATAATTACGTCTTCACCGATGGTAATTCTCTCAGGAAAGAAAATATCAAACATTACCATCAAGCCCAGGGAAGTGTGCCGGCCGATTTTTACACCCAGGAATGTACGGCACAAGAAGTTTTTAAAGGATAGGGAAGGACTGTAGCGGCATAATTGAATGACAATAAAGTTTTTTACAACTTTAAGGGGACTCACAGCTTTACTCCAGTACCAGAGGGAATTATGTCTTCCCGCCGCTGGATAATGCTCCAGTTTGCGCACCGGCACCACTCCTTTATAATCAGATCCTGCCTTCCAACTTTTCAGCGATTTTCTCAATTTTGCGCATTCTATGATTTACTCCCGATTTTCCCACAGGAGGGTCAAGCATTTCTCCCAGTTCCTTCAGGGTGGCGTCAGGGTGTTCCAGGCGGAGGACTGCAATTTCACTCAGGTTTTCCGGCAGGCGGTTCAAACCTATTGTCCTTTTAATCAAGTTAATATTCTTTATCTGCCTTAAGGAGGCATTTATGCTCTTGTTGATATTGGCCGTTTCACAATTGATCAACCTGTTGACCTTGTTGCGCATCCCCTTTATAGTCCTGATGCTTTCCAGGTTCAGCAGGGCAGTATGGGCACCGATAATGTTCAAAAAATCTGAAATCTGGTCAGCGTCCTTAAGATAAATGACATACCATTGTTTCCTCCGGCTGATGCCCGGCTTAAGGCCAAAACTCCCCATAACACCTGCAATCCTTTCAGCGTTATCTTCTTTCGGGCTTGTTATTTCCAGGTGATAAGTCCGCTGGGGGTTGATTACAGAACCGGCAGCCAGAAAGGCAAAACGCAGGAAAACCCTGGAGCAGCACTGAGGCAGCGGGTTATCTTCAACAGAAAGGATCATGTGTGAAACAGCTTCCCGGACTTCCCGGTCAGCAGGAATGCGCACACTGTAAACATTGTTTTTCCTGAAATTCTTCCTCCTGGATACAGAAATTACAGGCTTGCACCCCAGCAGTTCCTTACTCAGCTTGAAAATTTTTCGGGCAACAGCTGCATTTTCGGAAGAAAAAACAAAGGAAAGCCTGTTTCTTTTTTCCACAAACACTCCGCCGGCTTCAAAAAAAGTAGCCAAAGCCACTGCCCGGCAGCACTTCTTGTCCAAGTTAAGCCGGGCCAACTCGCTCTTTGTCTCTGAGGAAAAAGACATGACCTCACCGCTTTAACAATTTCTGAATTACGATTATTTTAACATACTCTATTAATCCAAGGCTACGATTTCACATACTAAAGCA
>LFTO01000212.1 GCA_001513335.1 Clostridiales bacterium DTU086
GACATTCTGTTTCACCTCCCTTTTACGAAATTTTTGGGCCGATTTTTGCAGCTCCACTAGGCACCGGTGTCAGCCAGGGCATCCTCGTTTACCCTGGTGATTTCCTCTACCGGGTGCTGCTGGAGCCCGGCAATAACCTGGGCTACGTCATACACATCCTGGTCCGCTGCTGAGGGCTTAATGCCGGAGTAAGAACGGGTACGCATCACCGGATTTCCCTCATCATCAGTGCCCGTCTGTACCCTAAGGGACAACCTGGAGCTCAGCGGGGTAACTTCCAATGCCATTGTTTTCACCTCCCTTACCCTGAAGTTGATTTCATTCTAAAGGGGAATAAAGAAATAAGAAAAAGCCGCCTGTTGCGCCAGGCGACCGGATTTGAGACTAGTATTTCTGTTTATGGAATTTTAAGGTGAAGAAAAAAGTCCTCCCCATGCAGTTCCATAACGCCGCTGAAAAAGAACCTTAACCAGCAACTCCTTTTTAGTTATTTTATTTCACCACAGGCCTTGAACTGCTATGCAAGGGTGCCTCTGAACAATGGCAGGCTTGAGTTGAACGTAAACCTTAAAGAAATAAGACCCAAACGGACTGCCATGTAAAGTTAGATTCCAAAACTAATTTTTTCTGTTTTTGGGAGGGTATTTTGAAATGCTTTGTAGAATGGTTAAAACAATAATGGAACAAAATGGGAAGGAGTTAAGAATTGTCGTCAATCGCAGCAGGTGACAGTGACTTAATTCCTAAAATTAAAGCGGCACAGGATAACGGTATATTGATTCGTTTAGTACACGGGCCAGCCATGACATACGACCGTGAATTGTGGCAGAAAGCTGATGAAAGGTTTGAAATTACCGAAAAAGTTATTTTTAGTGTATTACAAAAATAAAAATGAGTAGGCCACCAAAAACGGCAGCCTCTCTTTCATTTAAATCCTGGCATCCTCTACGAATACCAGGGAATATTTTGTATATATAATATAACCATTTGGACAAATACTATTCAAGGTTCCCAAATAAGCTTTTTGACGAATATCAGTTGAAATTCGTTAATGATTGAATATTTTTTGCTGATATCGAAGCTTTTCTTTTGTTTAATAATAATAATTCTTAAAGCCAGCATGCCTTGAACTTGTATCCGAGAGGCAAATATTATATTCTGTTACTATACTGTTTCGAGTAGTCATAGGTTTTAATATATACAGAAGACAGCCTGCCGTGTGCCAGCGCCGCTAGGAGGTTATTTCAATGATTGAAATGAAGGCAAAAATGGTAGCCCTGGACCAGAACAACCACTGTGTCGTTGTCCTGTCCGACATGGAAGAAAAAATGCTGCTGCCTATCTGGATTGGCATTCTGGAGGCACACTCTATTACATTACAATTGACCGGGGAAAAACCTCCCAGGCCAATGACTCACGACCTGTTTATCGAGCTGTGCCGGGAAACAGAGTCTAAAGTGGAGAAGGTTGTTATCAGTGACATGAACGAGGATACATATATTGCGGAGATACACCTGGATGTAAAGGGGGAAGAGAAAATCATGGACTCCCGCCCCAGCGACGCTATCGCTATTGCCTTGAGGAGCAATGCCAGGATTTTCATGGAAGACCGTATGGTTGAATATACCCATTCCCCGGAGGACTTTTTCCAGGTTGAAGATGAGGGTGAAGATGGGCCAATCCTGCACTAACAGGTAAAGAGACAAGGATAAAAACCTTAGCACCTTAAGGTATACTTTAATGTGCCGGTGAAGTCTTTGTTGAACCCTCTGGGGTATTTTGCCGGGAATAGGCCGGACAAACTGAGTATCAGGTATACATTTTCGGGTATACATTCACCAGAAGGGGTATAGGGTAAAGCTGTATATATCAGTACGCCGCCGGAGCGTGAAAGAACGCTTTCGCGCTGGAATTTATTAAATCAAAGGAGGTTTTTCTTCATGAAATTCACTGACGAGCTGCGGCAGGCAGCAGACCCCGTCTGGGAGAAGTGGCACCAACACCCCTTCGTCAAGGGAATAGGTGACGGTACTCTGGAAATGGAAAAGTTCAAGTATTGGCTGCGCCAGGATTATGTATACTTGAAAGACTATTGCAGGAT
>LFTO01000106.1:0-2599 GCA_001513335.1 Clostridiales bacterium DTU086
TTTGTTTTTCCGCCCGCTGTTCGTCAATTTTCGTCCCTTTTCTGGGAAGGCGCATGCATCCGAAACCCAGAATAGATACCAAGTCTCCGGTTTTGCCCATTGGACGGTATAGCATGAAGTTTCCCTCGCTTTTACGCTTCAATTGTCCTTTTCAAGCCTTCCGAAAGGAGCGTTGCCGCTTTCCAGCCCAGCAGTTTTTCCCCTTTCTCAGGGCATAAACAGCTGTGCACTATATCTCCCGGCCTTTCCGGACCGTATACCACCCGGGCTTTTTTCCCGGCCGCTGCCTGAAGACAGTCAACAAGTTCCTGCAGAGAAGTTTCCCTGCCTGTGCCAATATTCACTACCCCGTTCCTGCCTGCGCTAAGACCGGCCACGTTAGCCTGTGCAACATCCCCTACAAATACAAAATCCCGGGTATGCCTGCCGTCCCCGTTAATAGTAAGGGGCAGCCCTTTTTTCAGGTTATTAATAAATATAGTGACCACCCCTGCTTCCCCTTCCAGGGTCTGCCGGGGGCCGTACACATTGGCATACCTTAAAATCATATAGTCAATGCCGTACATCCGGCTGTAAAGGGCTATGTACTCTTCCGCCACATACTTGGATAAACCGTAGGGTGATACCGGTTCCAGGGGGTGTTCCTCACTTACAGGAAGTTCCACAGGATTACCGTAGATGGCAGCAGAAGAAGAATAGATTATTTTCCCTGCCCCGTACCTATGCATCATCTCCAAAATATTGAGAGTACCGGCAATATTAACCTCTGCATCATAAAGGGGGTCCTCCAGAGAACGAGGCACCGTTGCCTGGGCCGCAAGATGAAACACCGCTTCAGGAGATTCTTTCCTGAAAACATCCTCCAGCTGGGGGCTGCAGATATCTACTTCATATAAGACTGCTTTTTCGTTGACGTTTTCTTTCTTCCCGGTAACCAAATTATCAACCACAATAACCTGGTGCTTCAGGGACACCAGCAGATCAACCACGTGAGAACCGATAAAACCGGCACCGCCGGTTACGAGAAGTTTCACTTTAACACCCCCAGGTATATTAGGGTAAGAAAAAAACTTTGCAGCGGCAGGAGTGCATCCTTATGCCGCACAGGAACCAGGACTCGTCAGTGTAAGATCTTTCGCTGCGCTCAAGATAATACGATGGCTTTATGCACAAGACCCTTCGCTTCGCTCAGGGTGACAGGTAAAATGAGCCCTCAGGGTGACAAAAGGGATGTCACTCTGAGTAGGCGCAGCCTACGAAGAGTCTTAAGGCACATGCCGGCGTAAGACCCTTCGCTGACGCTCAGGGTGACTGGGAAGAATGAGCGCTCAGGGTGACACGCTAGTGTGACAGAGAACCGTCCCCTGTTACCCGGGCTTTCCTCGCGGTCCGGCGCAAGAAGGTCATCTCACGGCGCCACCAGCGAAAGACCCTTCGCTTTGGTCAAGTGATACACCCGCTCATTATTAAATGGAGCCCGGACCCGCAGAGCCCATCCCGTACATTATCATGTCAATTACCGTATCTGTAAGAAACTGAATACTCGGGGCCTGGTCCCCCTCAATAATATCCCCTGACAGTGACATAGTTGCCCCAAAAATAAGGTGGGCAGTCACTTTAGGGTTTATTCCCTGCCGGAACTCGCCCCTTTCAATCCCTTCCACAACAATATTTTCCAATCTTTTCAGCTTACTGTCCCTGTTCTTTTTCATCATCTCAACAAGGTCATCGCCCAGGGTCAGGTGCTCCTGCATCAGTACTTTGGCCATTTCCTTGTGCTTCTGCATAAAACTCAAGTGTTGCTCCACAATCTTTTTTATTTTTTCAAGAGCAGTACAGGGAGCCCTGCCTTTTGTAAACCCCAAATCCAAATCCTTGCTGACGTGGAAAAGCATCTCTTTAAATACTTCCTCTTTGGAAGAAAAATACTCATATACCGTTCCTTTACCTACCCCGGCTTCAGCGGCAATCTCCTCCACCTTTGCCTGGAAGAAACCTTTCTTGGAGAAGATTTTCTCCGCAGCTTCAATAATTAATTCACGTTTCCCCTTAGGAACATTACCCACTTTCCTGCACCGCCTTTAGTTTGATACGGTTCTTGCGGGGTAGGTCTTTTGCCTTCACCGCAGGCTGTTGCGTCATACCCGGCCTCCACCAAGAGTCTAAGCCAGGTCACGCCACCTCCGGTTGTTGCACCTTTACCCCTGCAGAAAACAATTAGAAAACTGACATTTTAATCCGAAAGTCCAATATTTCCACCGGTAGCGTCCGCACCCACACCTTTGTCCCATCTTAATTTTTTCCTCAACTTCAGTCCTATATTGTCAAGGATAATATACATAACCGGTACAACAACAAGAGTAAGGACCGTGGATGTTGTCAACCCCCCTACTACTACAGTTCCCAGAGGCGCCTGAAGTTCAGCACCTTCACCAATGCCTAAAGTCATGGGCAGCATGGCCAGGACAGTAGTCAGGGTTGTCATCAAAATGGGACGCAGCCTGTGGGGTCCCGCCTTGAGGATAGCCTCTTCCCGGCTCAGGCCCTTTGCACGCTGCTGGTTAATGTAGTCCACCAGTACGATACCGTTGTTCACCAC
>LFTO01000106.1:2654-10633 GCA_001513335.1 Clostridiales bacterium DTU086
AATGGTCACCGGCATGGCAAACATGATTATAAAGGGATACATCAGGGACTCGAATTCCGCTGCCAGCACCATATATACAAGGATAATGGCCAGTATCAGTGCCAGGGTCAGGTTCCCGAAAGCCTCAGCCATTTCCTCGCTCTCACCGGTATATTCTATGGAATACCCGTCAGGCAGGATGATTTCCTTGTCTACCCGTTCCTGAATATCCTTCATGATACTCCCCAGGTCCCGGCCAAAAATCTGTGAACTTACAGTTACTACTCTCTCCTGGTCGTCCCTGTTGATAGAAGTTGGAGCCTCTGAAATTTCCAACTCCCCAAGCTCTTCAAGAGGTACCTGAGCCCCGGTGGGGGTGCTAATGCTCAGGTCACTCAAATCACTCAGGTTCTCCCTAAAGCTATCAGAAAAACGCACACGAACATCAATTTCATCGTCACCGGTGCGGTAACGGGTTGCAACGGTACCCATAATTGAAGCCTGGATGCTGTTGGCCACACCGGCGGGAGTCAATCCATAGCCGGCTATCCTCGTCCTGTCCAGAACCACATTGACTTCCGGGGCACCGCCCTCAATACTTGACTTCACTTCCCTTGTCCCTTCAACCTTGCTGACAACCTGCACCATCTCTTCTGCCAGAGGTTCCAGCACGGCAATATCTTCCCCTTTAATTTGGATAGATACAGGGGTGCCCCCTCCCATAGTGCTGGTCATACTGGCGGCGGACACGGTGATTTCTGCCCCGGGAATCTTCTCAACTTTTGTTCGGACTTCATCAACAACCTCAGCAGTGCTCCTCTCCCGCTGGTCCAAGTCTACCAGCCCGACCTGGAATGAAGCTATATCNNNTCGGCGATTATTTTGTCCACCTGGGCCACAATCTTTTCTGTTTCCTCCAAACGGGATCCCTTATCCATAGTGATATCTACCGTGTAGAACCCCTGGTCAGTTTCAGGAATAAACTCCACGCCTACAAAAGGAACCAATACCAGACTCAACACGAGAGTGCCCACTGTAATTCCCACAACAGTTTTCCTGTGGTTTATTGCCCACTGGAGCAGGTCCCGGTATTTTGCATCCACAGCATCAAACCATGCCTGAGACTTGTGAAACACCCTTTCCACCCTGGAGCTGCTTTCCGGATTATAATCTTCCCCCGGCATTACCGTCAGCACTTTCGAGCTCATCATGGGGACCAGAGTAAGGGCCACAAGCAGGGAAGCCGCCAGGGCAAAAGTAATTGTGAAGGCCATAGGTGTAAATAACTGTGATGCCAACCCTTCCACGAATACGATGGGCAGGAAGACAGCGATTGTAGTCAGGGTAGAGGCCAGAATAGCATTGGCCATCTCGGAACTGCCCTCAATTGCGGCACGTATAAGTCCTTCCCCTTCCTGCCTGTGACGGAAAATATTTTCCAGCACAATGATTGAGTTGTCCACCATCATCCCGGCCCCCAGGGCAAGGCCGCCCAGAGTCATCATGTTGAGGGTCATTCCCCGGAAATAGACCAGGGTAAAGGTTGCAATCAAAGAAATGGGAATGGCGGTCCCGATGACCAGCGTGCTGCGCACATCCCGCAGGAACAGCAGGAGAATCAGGATAGCCAGGGTTCCACCGATTATTATATTGCGCACAAGGTTGTTTATGGACAGTTCGATGAACTCTGCCTGGTCAAACAGTGTTTTCATCTCAACAGTATCCGGCAGTATAGTCTCGAGTTCCTCGAGGGTCTTCCGGACGTTTCTGGATACTTCAACGGTATTACCGTCAGTCTCCTTGCTGACGGTTACGGCAATTCCCTCGGAACCGTTGATGGTTATGTAACCACTGACTTCCTTGTCCGTAAGTTTCACATCGGCAATATCGGAGAGCTTCAGCCCCACCCCCTGGGGATTGGTAACCGTAACATCCCCAACCTGCTCCACGGCCTGGAATTCACCCAGGACACGAACGAGATACTCTTTACTTCCCGCAGCCACATCACCTGCTGAAACGTTCCTGTTTTCCATCCGCAGGGCATTTACAACGCTGTCAATGGAAAGGCCGTAATTCTGCAGCACCTGGGGGTCAACAGTCACCTGGATTTCCTGTTCTGCCCCTCCCATAATATCTGCAGAGGCAACTCCGTCTATCCTTTCCAGCTTGTTTTGGACCTCCTCCTCGATGAGGGTCTTCAGCTCCTTGGCAGGCATATCGCTGCTGAAACCAAGAGCCATAACCGGCATCATATTGGGGTCCATTTTCATGACCATAGGTTTCTCGGCCTCACTGGGGAACATCATCTGGGCCAGGTCTACCTTTTCCCGCATTTCCAGGGTGGCATTATCCATGTCAGTACCGTAATTAAACATAACGGCAATGATGGAAGTCCCCCGTGCAGAAAAAGACTGGATGCCGTCAATGTTGTGGACGGTGCTCATCTGGGCCTCGAGTGGCTTGGTGATCAATTCCTCCATTTCTTCCGGAGCTGCGCCGCTGTAGGTAGCAATTACAGCCGCTATAGGCAGGTCCATCTCCGGGAACAAGTCAATGTTTAGGTTCACAAAAGAGATAGCCCCCAGGAGGAGGATGATCAGGATCATCATCACGATAGTAACAGGGCGTCTTACCGAGAGCTCGGATAGTTTCATTGTGTACCGCCTCCGCCACGGACCACAACGGTATCACCGTCATCAAGCAGGTGCTGGCCGGCAGTTACTACCTTGTCACCCACCCGGACCCCCTTTTCGATGATGATCAATTCATCCGTAGACTCACCGGGAGTAACTTCTACGGCTTCAACTTTGTCGTCCTTGACCACAAACACCACATCTTTGCCGCTGCGCTTTACCACCGCATCCCGGGGAAGCAGCATAACATCCTTGATTTCCTTGGTCGCAGCCTCGATAATGGCACTCATACCGGGTTTAATGGTATGCTTTTCATTGGGGATGCTCACTTCAACCTTGTACGTTTTGGAATTATCTGCGGCTGGGACTATCTTGGTTATTTTATAAGTCCCTTCAAAATCGTCCAGGGAAGCAATTTTGATTAGTACCTCCTGACCTTCCTTCAGGCTGTTGACGTTTTTCTCTGTTATCTTGGCGGAGGCAATTACCATATCCATGTCCATAACTGTGGCAACGGGAACAGACGCTGCCATTTCCCCCGGGTCAACATTGAGGGCAACAACCGTCCCGGAAATAGGAGAAACTACCCTGGCATTGTCCAGATTTGCCCGGGCAAGTTCCACATTAGCTTCCGCCTGTTTTACCTGGGCTTCAAGGTACTGGTAACCTGTATCCGGGTCCACCTGTACCTGCTGCTTGGCCGCTTCATAGGTGCTCCGGGCTATCTCCAGCTGCATTTTGGCGTTTTCGTAATCCTGCTGGGAAATAATACCCTGCTGGTAGAGAGTCTCCATCCTCTCAAAATTGGTTTTTGCGTTGTTGTAGCTTAGTTCTGCCTGCTCAATCCCGCTGCGCGCCTGGACCAGTGCATTCCTGGCAGATACCAGTGCCGCCTGGGCCTGCTGAAGCTGGGCTTTGAGTTCCCTTGTCTCCAACTGGACAAGAATCTGGCCTTTTTTGACCCTCTGCCCTTCCTTTACATGGACGGAGGCAACCCGGGCCATGCCCTGGGTTTTGGGAACCACATCCACAACCATTCTGGCGTCAATAGCTGCCGGAATATCCACCGTAAGGACAAGGTTCCCTTTCTCAACTTCGGCAACAGAAACCGGCTTCGCCTTCTCTTCCGGTTCCTCGGAGCCGGATGAACCACAGCCGCCCAGAAACACAGCTGCAAGGAGCGCCAAAACAGCAAGCCAAATAAAACTCTTACTTTTCATCCCCGATCCCCCTATTTTGCAGCTTCCAACAGTGTTCTCCTTGATCCCACCAATAGTGTTTTCCTTGATCTCCCAAACTTTGATTCTTTGCATACTAAAATAACCGTCCAGCATCAAGACACAAAAATAAATATTCCTATACTGACCGACTAGCCGGTCAGTATAGGAATATTATAGTTTGGCCTTTACTGGTTGTCAATGGATACAAAAGAAATTTCATACTGCTCTGGATATCCAGGTTAAGAAAAAAGCCGCCCTTAAAAATACAGTGTTTATTTAAAAGTATATTCAATGCTTAGTCCTGAGGCCGTGGGATCCGGTACCGGTACTTATAGCATACCCCTTTTTTCCATTCTCTTGAGAAGCTCCAC
Source organism: Clostridiales bacterium DTU086 (assembly GCA_001513335.1). Lineage (GTDB taxonomy): Bacteria > Bacillota > DTU086 > DTU086 > DTU086 > DTU086. The sequence continues at coordinate 6,858 of LFTO01000106.1, forward strand.
TACCCCTGGAGTTAATTTGTAATTCCAAATGTCAGCCAGAGGGATATACCGGCATTCCTCAGCATCCCCTCCGTTTTTCAGGGTGCCGGATAAATGCTCTGCTAGGAAGTCCAGGAGCACATAATGGAATTTCAGTCTGCCCTGGTCGTCCCTTTCAAAAACCTCAAAGAAGTCAAAGAGTTCCCCAACCTTAACTTTAATCCCGCACTCTTCCAGTACCTCCCGGGCAACCCCTTCCTCAAGGGTTTCCCCCAGTTCAAGACACCCTCCGGGAACTCCCCAACAGCCTTTGTTGGGAGGATTGCCCCGTTTAACCAGAAGAAGGCTGCCGTCTTTTAGTACTATTCCGCCTACCCCGATAATGGGGTCGCTGGGATATTTGCGCATAAATAATAACCCCTCTCTGCCAAACAATATATCAAAACAGACCGGTTAAACCTAATATAGAATATCATATAAAATACCATACCGGCACAAAAAATTCCTTCGCATAAGCGAAGGATCTTACGCCAACGGCACCGTGAAACAACCTTCTTTCGGAGGACAGCGAGTAAAGACCGCATGTATTGTTCCGCTACGGACAAGCTTGCACGCCGTTACCGCCGGCACAGCCGGCGACGGCTGAGCAAAACAAGTCCCGCTACACAATACATGCGGCCTTTAGAGTTCTATGTTCTCGTTCTCGAAGTCGCTGGTATGTCAACCTGAGCGAAGCGAAGGGTCTTACGCCAGCATGTCATCCTGAACGAAGTGAAGGATCTTACGCTGGCGGTTTACTAAAGATCCTTCGTCGGCTGAGCCTCCTCACTCCCTACCGCTTTGTGACCTCGGCACAGCGGAGAACAGGGTCCCAGTTTACAAAAAGGCCCTGGAAGGAAGAGAGCAGCCGCAGCGGTACATACACTCTCCCATTAACAATCTTTGCCGGAGCCGGCAGGGGTACCGTTTTGGAGTCTACCTGAACACTATTGCTGCCCACCTGGATTACAGCCCTGGAATAACCGCACTCGAGAACGGCTATTTTACTGTCATTATTCCAGGCAAGGTTTCCCTCAAGATAAGAGCCCAGCAGCCGAAGGGGAACCATTACCACATTCTTGTCCAAAAAGGGCTCACCGCTGCCCGATACCTTTAATCCGTTGATATATGCGGTACCCTTCAAGGGGTCCAGCATCATAGTCTTGATGCCGCTTACCTCAAAGCCCTGGGCTTTACTTAACACGACTAATTTTGCAATTTCCAGCTGCGCCTCCGGGTCCTCAACATAGTAGTCAGGAGTAACCCCTACACCGTTGATTTTCGTTCCTTTTGGTGACAAGTATTCAGCCACTGTAAGTTTTACAGCGGCATCAGACTCAGTTTTCAGTTCCTGGACCGCCTGGACTGTCCCTTTTCCAAAGGTATTGGTACCAACAATGGCCCCGACTCCATAGTCTTTTATTGCCCCGGCAACAATCTCCGCAGCGCTTGCGCTTTCCCCGTTGATCAAAACGGCCAGGGGTATCCTTACCGGGTTACCCTCCGATTCTATGGTGATGTTCTCCTTCCTGCCGCAAATGTGGAGTATCGGCTTGCCGTGAGGCACAAATATTTCCGCCGTTTGGACCCCTGCTTCCAGGTATCCGCCGGGGTTGTTGCGCAGGTCCAAAATAATTCCCACACAGCCTTGTTTTATCAGTGCATTAACAGCATTGCGGACTTGCTTGCCGCTGTGCATTGAAAAGAGCGGCATCCCAATATACCCGATATTGTCTTCCAGCATTCTATGGACCACAGTGCCTACTTCAATTAACTCCCGGGTAAGGCTGACAGTAAAAGGTGCAGCGGCACTGTCCCTATCAATAGTCAGAAACACCTTTGTCCCCGGAACGCCTTTGATCAGAGAAACTGTGTAATCGATACTTTTTGCAGCTGTGCTTTCCCCGTTTACGGCAATAATCCGATCCCCGGGGACTATGCCGGCTTTTTTGGCCGGACTCCCGTCAAAAGTGGCTACAACAGTAGGGTACAGGGTGCCTCCGTACTGCTGCAGGGTTAATTCTATTCCCACACCGGTGTAATAACCGCTGGTGCTGTCCATTAAATCCCTGAATTCCTCAGGAGACAAGTACTCACTGTGAGGGTCACCGAGAGCCTTGATTATTTTTTCAACCGTATCCTGCCGGAGGACATTCTCATTCACTGGCAGAATGTAATTTTCTTTGATAAAATCCTGTACTTCCTTTAGTACCGCCGGAGAATCAGCTCCTAAAGCTGTGCTGGACATTACCAGCAAAAAGGTTAACAAAACAATTAATAACCGGCTAAACTTCCTGGCTCTGTAAGTCAATGGATGACCCCTCCATTCCATCTGGTTACTAATATCTATTCACCTAAAGGAGAACTTGTACCTTCCGTTGCCAAAAAAAGGTGAAATAATATTTTTCTACGGTGCTCCTGGTTTAACTCAAAAGGTGAATTTTTTCTCTTTTCCGAAAGATAGACCAAGGAATACCTGAAAAAGTTCCAGTTTCTCAACAACCTGCACTGTCCGGTATGTCTCCCCTGTGATAGTGAATATGATATACTACGGTCCCCTCCCCTGCATGCTTAAGACCAAACCGGTCAAGGTCGGGCAAAGGAGATTCCTTCCCCCTGCAGAAACGGGAATACTCCTTTTGCACCTGGGAGGCTTCTGCCAGGCGCCTTTTTATGGTCACAGGTTTTTCCATGCATTCAAAAGAACCTCCCCCTTTAAGAGTGAGCCGGCAAAAAGCTGCATCAGGGAGTTGGGTTTCCGGAAGGTATATATCTACCACTTTATCCAGCACTGCATAACCTGTTGCACCGTGGTCTTTGTACTGCACCCGCCGCACCTTAACGGGGACCAGGATAAAGCTGGTGTGCAGGGGCAGCGGAACAAGGCCTTTATGGCCGAGATAATCTCTGTATTTCTTCCGCAGGGCCGTCAAATCGGCGGCAAATACTTTGGCTACAGCCTGCAGGAACGTTTTTGTCTTCCTGCGGTCCAAACACTCCCGGCCATCCTGCAGCAGCACCCGGGTATTGTTGCCCCCGTCAGAATTATAGAAAGGATAGAAACAGACAATTTGCGGCCAAATATCTTCCGGCTTGAGAATACTCACGAGAACACCTCCCGTTTTTATTCTATTATAGGCAAACATATGTTCGGTAATCAATACACGGATCAGGGCTTTTTGGCCTATATTTCCCTTTTTCTGTATTTTACTGCCAGCTGCTTCCAGAATGCTCCCCGTTAGGGCACAATATACCCTGAGAGATGGCTCTCCCAGATTAAAAATTTGCCTAACCCATGGGCCGGAAAACTTACAGGGCACCCACTGGGGCGCGCTTCTTAAAGTTTTCAGGTAAGACTGCCCCCTGATCCTTCCCGGCTGGTGGAAAACTATGCCATGCTGCGGCTGATTATCTCCCCCAGTCTGGCAATGGCAACAGTAATCTCATCCAGCTTCTTCTCGATCCGCACCAGGAGAAAAACGGCCACTACCATAGGAAAGCCGTAGTTTCCAATCTGGGTCAGCAATTCATTCACCTCGAACACCTCCTCTTAAGTGGATTTTTACCCTGTCATTGCCGTATCAGGGATCCAGGCATGCAAATGAGCTCTTTCCTTATCCCGGGACCACCTTAGCCGTCAGAAGGCCGTCAGAATTAGGCAGCCCTCTGTTTATGGCAATGGTACTTTTTTCAGAAACGCTTTACAGTCCCATCAGGAGCCTACTTTATTGAACAGCAGTGGGAAAAATGGGCGGAGT
>LFTO01000159.1 GCA_001513335.1 Clostridiales bacterium DTU086
TGACCAATTGTCCCTATGTTTACGTGGGGTTTCGTCCTCTCAAATTTTTGCTTCGCCATTTTTTCCCCTCCTAAATATGAGTACTGAAAATTAATTTAAGGTTAGCCAATCCGGCTCAAAACAGCGATTTACAGCTTTTTCGTGTACACCGGATATATTCTATAGCATTTTCCCCAGCATGTCAAATATATGCAGAAATTTCAGTAAACAGAGAAAAACTTGCAAAATACGTTGGGGGAAGCAGTTTTCAGCTGAACCTACCTATACCCGTAACCTCCTTGCTAAGAGGGGGACATCCAGAGGCCGGAGGTTAACCCGTCCATTAATTCCCAGGCTTAAGCCGCAAACATTCCGGCGCACTTTTTGTAAAACGAAAGGGGTCCCACAGGGAAAGTACCCTTTCCCTCCTTGAAACCTGGAGGTCACTGGCAAAACATATTTTCTGGTGTGGCAGGCTCTCCTGCATGGAAGCAGCAAGGCAGTGCACCTCATCAATCTTTTTTCCGGAAAACAACCTGTCTTCCCAGAGACTGCCCTGGGTTAACCTGAGGGGTTTTAGATTCCCGGCGATAACCCTGACCTCAAACAGCGGGGAGTTTATTGCTGCACTGGCGGCAATGCTCTCAACCAAACCGGAGCCAAAAATGGAAACAGGACTTAAAAAGGACCTTTTTATACTTGAAGTATGCCCATTTTCTTCAATAAATTCAACACAGAGAGACTGCAATCCCTGGTTCTGAGAAGATAATTTTTGGGCCATGGCAGAAAACATTTCCGAAAGAATGGATTTTAAACCTTCCTTATTAATAGTCCCTTCCAACGTCCTTTTTACCTGTAAACTGTCCGGGGGATATTTGGGCAGGACGGGACGGTTGTCAATTCCCCTGCTGTAATTGTAAACTGCGCGCCCCTCTCTCTCCCCTAACTGCAGGCAGAGTTCCTCTTTTGATATACCGGCTACTTCCCCTACCCTGTGCAGTCCCAGAATTTTAAGGTGCTCAATCACATTTACATCAAGGGGCCACAAGCAGTCCACAGGCAGCGGGGCAAGAAAAGCTGCTTCCTCATCCCCCTTCAGGCAGACTGATTTTCCTGCAGGCAACAGCATACAGGCCGCCCTGGCTGTAAGTTTTGAACCTGCCACAGCATATTTTCCCCTCTTGAGTATTTTGGAAGCAGCAAGCCTCTCCACACCGGCGGCATCCAGTCCTAAAAAAATACCTTCCTCTTTAAAGGGCTCAACCTGGGGCGTCAGGGATGCACAAAAGGGCAGAATTTCCTCCGGTTTGTCAGCTGCAATGTAGGCAACAGGCATAACAATCACCCAAACATATGTTCTCCGTAAAGTTATTATACCCGTATACCCATTGAACCGCCATGGTAAAATTTTAGCAAATAAGTGGCATTAACGTTGAACCTTCCTTTAACAACCTCCGCTATTTTCCATCTTGTTACTCTTGAGTTTTAGACCGTTACTGGTTAAACTAGAAATTACAGAACATATGTTTGGTATATTTGTTTGGAGGCACTTTATGGTTAAGCTGAGAGACTGTGCAATCAGGGTAAAAACAAATACTTCCCAGACTCCTCTTTCTTTTCGCTGGAACAATACCTGGTTTCCGGTGGAGAATATCCTTGACTGCTGGGAGGATACGGGCTGCTGGTGGGAAGGGGAAACTGAAAAGACATTTTTCAGGGTAGCCAGCAGGAAACAAATCTTTGAGCTGTACAGGGAAAAAAACACTTCAAAATGGCACCTCTACAGCGTTTATGACTGATAACAATACCCGGGACCGGCGCTAGCATTCACCTTGAGACGGCCGCTTCCAGGCGGAGCCCGGAACTCTGTATCCCCGCCCGGGCAATATATTCATCTTACCGCCTGACCTTATCCATAGAGGGTATATTCCGCCAAACGCTGCGCCCCCGGAGACAGGGATAAAAGCCATTGGAAACATCGAGCAGCGGAAAGAATCGCATTCCGGCGCATAGTGTCCGGTCCAAATCGGGAACAGCACAAAGTACCCCTGATTCAAGTCCATGAAACAGCCAAAACGGCGCATATCACCTTGAAAGCTTTGGAACATTACAGGCCGTGCCTGGCTGCCGTGGCAAATGCTTCACCGGTAACATTAACAACTGTTATTGACGGAGGGAAACAGTGAAATTCGTACACCTACACGTCCATTCCCCCTTTTCCTTCCTGGATGGGGCTTCCAAAACAGAACAGCTGTTGAAAACTGCTGCCTGTTTCGACATGCCTGCAATGGCCGTCACAGACCACAACAATTTATGTGCAGCTGTAGAATTCAACCGCCTGGCAAAAGCATACGGGATCAAGCCTATAACCGGAGCGGAAATAACCCTGGAAAACGGCCACCACCTTGTGCTGCTGGCAAAGAACCCCGCAGGGTACAGGAATCTGTGCCGCATCCTGACAGAGAGCCACCTGGGCAGCCCCCGGCTCGAACCAAAAACTTCTATTAATATCCTGGAAAAATACAGTTCTGACCTGTTTGTCCTTTCAGGCTGCCGCAGGGGAAAAATACCCTATTTGATTCTTACCGAACACTACCGGCAGGCACTGGAATCGGCCCAGAGATATATTTCTGTTTTTGGCCGGGATAATTTTTACCTGGAACTGCAGGGGGAAAAACTCCCCGGCAGCCGCCGCCTGAACAGCTCTCTCTTTGAGCTTTCCGAAAAATTAGGGATAAAATGCGTCATTACAAACAATGTCCACTACGCACGTAAAGAAATTTTTCCTGTCCACGACATCCTCACCTGTGTCAGGACAAACACTAAGCTTGAGGAGGTCCACCCGGAAAGGCGGCTGAATGCAGAAAATTACCTCAAGTCTCCCGGCGAGATGGCAGAAATCAGCCGCAGGTACCCGGAGGCAGTGGAAAATACTTTAAGGATAGCAGAAGCCTGCAGCCCTGCTTTTGAAAAAAGCACACACTTATTCCCCCGTTTTGCTGTCCCCGGGGGAGAAAACCCGGCATCCCTTTTGAGAAAGCTCACATACCGGGGGGCCAGGGCCAAATATGGTTCCCCCCTGGACAGCAGGGTAATCTCACGGCTGGAACACGAACTGAAGATAATCACCGAGCTTGGCTACGCTGACTATTTCCTCATGGTCTGGGATATTGGAAGATATGCCCGCGGGAACAAAATCCGTTTTGCCGGCAGGGGCTCTGCCGCGGATTCCGCCGTAGCCTACTGCCTTAACATAACTGAAGTTGACTCCATAGCCAGGGGGCTCCTTTTTGAACGCTTTTTAAGTCCTGAGAGGGCACAATGCCCCGACATTGACCTGGACATAGACTCCCGCTTCCGGGACAGGGTAGCTGCTTATGTAGAAAATAAATACGGGGCTGAATACACTGCCCATGTATGCACCTACAACACTTTCAAGGCCCGTTCGGCATGGTGGGACCTGGGCAAGGCACTGGGCTTTCCCCTTGAAGAGCTGGACAGCATCGGCAAAATCCTGCCCCATGTCCATGCGGACTATATCCGCCAGGCAGCTGAAAGCCTGCCTGAGCTTAGAAAAAGCCCTGTACTCTCTCCCCGCTACAGCCAGCTCCTGGATTTATGTGAGCAGGTTGCTGGTTTCCCCCGGTTCATCGGCACCCACCTGGGAGGAATGGTGGTCAGCAGCAAACCCCTGGCAGATATAGCCCCCTTGCAGCCTGCCGCCAAAGGGGTAACCATCATCCAGCTGGACAAAGAATTCGTGGAAGATGCAGGCTTGATCAAGCTGGACCTGATTTCTTTAAGGACCATGTCTGCCATCGAAGATACGGTACAGGATATAAAAAACAGTCACCCTGACTTTGACTATGACAAGATACCCCTGAATGACAAAAGCACCTATGAACTGCTGGGGAGCGGGGAGACATACGGCGTATTCCAGCTGGAAAGCCCTGCCCAGCGGGCCCTCCAGGCAAAGCTGGGGGCTTCCACCATAGAAGACGTAATAGCCAGTGTGGCCCTGATACGTCCCGGCCCCCTGAAAGGCAATATGGTTGAGCCTTACCTGGCAAGGAGGCACGGAAGGGAACCGGTTACCTACCTGCACCCGAAACTTAAGCCTATTTTGGAAAAGACATACGGGGTAGTGCTGTTTCAGGAACAGGTCATTGAGATTGCCACAGCTGTAGCCGGTTTTTCCCCGGGGGAGGCAGACCGCCTGCGCCGGGTTATGACTCATGCCCGTTCCCAGCAGGAAATGGAAGCTATCGGCAGGGAATTTATTGCCAAAGCAGAAAGGCAGGGCACCGATCCGGAAACAGCCCGGACCATTTACTCCTATATCCAGGGCTATGCCAGCTACGGTTTTTGCGAAGCCCATGCCGCCGCCTTTGGGACAACAGCCTATAAAACTGCATACCTCCTGGCCCATTACCCGGCCCAGTATATTGCTGCTCTCCTCTCCCACCAGCCAATGGGGTATTATCCACCAAACACCCTCTGCCAGGTGGCCAGGTTCCGGGGTATTTCAATACTCCTGCCCGATATAAACAAGAGCAGTGCCCGTTTTAAGGCTGCCGGGGACAGCATCCGTATATCCCTCAAGCAGGTCCATGGAATGTCACGGGATACAATAGCCGCAATTCTTGCCGCCCGCTCCCGGGGGCCTTTCCTTTCACTCCGGGATTTCTGCGACAGAGTGCGGATAGAAAAGGATATCCTGAGCAATCTCATCCTCTGCGGTGCCTTTGACAGCCTGAACAAAAACCGCAGGCAATTGATATGGCAGGCAGCGGGACAGCTAAAGAAGGAAAGGTGGGCAGGCAGGCAAAACTGTGGACATAAACCGGAATACGCCCTGGCATTTGCACCTGAAAACACGCCCCGGCACCGGACAGAATATGCAGCCTATTCCGGAGTACCTGATTTTACCCCGGAAGAAAAGCGGAAATATGAGTACAGAATTCTGGGGATAGATGTACATGGGCATTTTATGGCTCAGTGGAGGAGCTATTTAAAAGGTAAAGGAATTTTAAGCAGCGCTGAAATCAAAGAAAAGGCCGACGGCGCCGCAGCAGTTGCAGCAGGGACGATACTGCGCCCCCACAGGCCACCTACCCGGAGCGGCAAAACAGTGGTATTTTTTTCACTGGAGGACGAATATGGTATTGTTGATGTGACTGTCTTTGAAAACATCTACCAGCGTTACGGCCACCTGATATTTCGCAGCCCAGGCTGCCCCCTGGTAGTCAAAGGAAAGATTAAGCGTGAAGGAAGAAATGTAAGTATTACAGCCTCCCATATTGAACCCCTGCAGGGTTAATCTGCAGGGGTTAACGCTCTACAATCCCTTTACCATACAATTGTTGTTTTTTCATTTTCATCACCCTTTTCATATATTCGGTTAGAATTAATTCCCTGGAAACCCATATTATTAATTACCTAGCAATTTAATCAATGTAAAAAGGTAATCCTGCTGGTTTATAGAAGGGATTGACTTTTTATAGAAGGGATTGACATCAATAGAGAGAAGTTTTTATCTCAGTTCGAGAAAAATCTCACTGAGATAGCCTTAAGGCGGAAGCACACGGTTTAGGCAATGTATTTTGTCATGCAAGCACAACCCCAAAGAGTTGCGCAAATACGCCAAAACGTATTTGAATGTCTCCCGTAAACAGTTCAGGCCGGTAAAGGAGGTACACCGAAATGGCTTCCCCACACACACCCATTATCACCTGCAGAAATATTTCAAAAATCTATTTGATGGGTGAAGTTGAGGTGACTGCCCTCAGAGATGTAAGCCTTGATATATTTGAGGGTGAGCTGGTAGTCATTCTCGGTCCCAGCGGCTCAGGCAAGAGTACCCTCCTTAATATTGTGGGAGGAATGGACACCCCCACAAAAGGAGAGCTGTTTTACCGGGACAAACCCCTTCACCTGGCTGACCAAAATGAACTTACCTATTACCGCAGAAATGCCGTAGGATTTGTCTTCCAGTTCTACAACCTGATGCCCAATTTAACGGCTTATGAAAATATCAGCCTCTCCGTGCAAATTGCAGAGTCTCCCCTGTCCGTTGAGGAGACCCTGGAAAAGGTGGGGCTTTCACAGAGGGCAGACCACTTCCCTTCCCAGCTTTCCGGTGGTGAACAGCAGCGGATAGCCCTGGCCAGGGCAGTGGCCAAAAACCCCGACCTGCTGCTCTGCGATGAACCCACAGGAGCCCTTGACCTGCAGACAGGAATTCAGGTTTTGAAGCTCCTGCGTGATTTTTGCGAATCTTATGGGAAAACAGTCCTCATTATCACTCACAACTCGGAAATTGCCAAAATGGCAGACAGGATTTTTTACCTCCGGGACGGCCGGTTAAGCCGGATAGAAACCAACGAAAACCCTGTTCCACCGGAGAGGGTGACCTGGTAATGCTACGCCGAAAAGTACTCCGGGACATGAAAGAAAATAAGGGGGCCTATGCCGCCTGTATGGTGGTCATAATTATCGGGCTGACTATATTTACTTCCTTTTCGGTTGTCATTGACAATCTAACCCTTGCCCAAAAGAACTTCTACCGGGACCAAAATTTTGCCAACGGTTTCGCTGAAGTAAGATTGATGCCCTACCGGGAAGTTGAAAAGCTGAAGCAAATTCCGGGAATCAAAGATATCCAGGGCAGGATGGTAGAGGATGTGCGTGTTTTGACACCGGACGGGGAAAGTGATGTCTACCTGCGCCTTGTCTCCGTTGACCCGTTAAAAGAAAACCCCATTAACGGCGTACATCTTACTGAAGGTGTTCCGTTGAAAAACGGGGCAATGGAAATCTGGGTAGACAGCAAATTTTTTGCAGCCAATAACCTTAAATTGAATCATGAGATTGAAATAATCGCAGAGGGCAGAAAACGCAGCCTGCGGGTAGTGGGTGCCGGTCAAAGCCCGGAGTTTATCTATGCCATGAGAGACAGCAGCGATATCTACCCCGACCCCGAAAAATTCGGCATTGCATACATTCCACTGCAGTCCATGCAGGCAATTTTTTCTCACCAAAATACCGTTAACAGCATCATCTTTACCCTTCAGCCGGGAGCAGCTTATTCTTCCGTGGAACAGGAACTTGAACCCAAATTGAAAAAATTCGGGCTTGAAAACCTCTACCCGCGAAAGGACCAGACGAGCGACCTCCTACTGACTGGCGAGCTTAAAGGAATCCAAGCTATGTCCACTTCAATTCCAGTCCTATTTTTGTCTGTTGCCGGAGCCATTCTGTATATCATGCTCAGACGCATGGTGGAACAGCAGAGGGGTCAGATTGGAATACTCAAGGCTTTGGGTTACACCAACAAAGAAATACTATTGCATTACATGACATATCCTTTGGCATGCGGCCTTGTAGGAGGGATTGTCGGAGGGCTTGGGGGCACTGCCCTGTCTTTTCCCCTTGCTTCACTTTACGGATTGTTCTTCAATATGCCGGGACTCCAGGGCAGTTTTTCACCCTGGTACTTCCTGGAGTGTATTCTGCTCTCCCTCGTTTTTTCCGCTTTTGCAGGGTACCAGGGCTGCAAAAGGTCCCTCTCCCTTCACCCTGCTGAAGCAATGCGCCCCCCGGCACCGCCTTCAACAAACAAGACTCTGCTTGAAAAGGCTGTTCTTTTCTGGAACATACTCACTGTCCAGGGACGGATGGCTGTGCGGAATATATTCCGCAACCCGGGAAGGACCTTCTTCGTCTTTTTTGGCGTGGCGTTCGCCTTTTCCCTGGGTGGGATGACCTGGACCTTCAAAGATATAAGCGAACAGATGCTGTACGACCAGTATGAAAAAATCGAAAAATACAGCGCCAAGGTTTTCCTGTCTGCCCCGAAGGATGCGCGGCAGGCTTCCTCTGAACTGGGACGTTTCCCCGGGGTAAAACGAGCGGAACCCATGGCTGAAATACCCCTTACTTTGAAAAACCAGTGGCGGGAGAAAAATGTGGTACTCTTGGGGATACCTAAGGACAGCATCCTCTACAACATCATGGACAAGGACTATAAGTCAGTCCCGCCCCCGGAGGACGGAATATTGATTTCTGAAAGGCTGGCCGACCTCCTTGGGGCCCGGCCGGGGACCACTCTGTCTCTTGAAAGCCCCCTGATGCAGGACCCTGAACAGGAAAAAACCGTCAGAGTTTCCGGAGTAATTCCCCAGCACCTGGGGCTAAACGCTTATATGGAACTTGAAGCTGCCCAGGCCCTGATTGACAATGGCAGGTTCGCAACAATAGTCATGCTTAAAATGGACGAGGAGAATATCCCTGCACTGCAGGAAGCATACAACAGCAGCGGGGCTGTATCAGGAATTGTAAACAGGACCGAAATGCTGAATAAAACAAGGGAAATGATGGGCTCGCTTATCAGCTCAGTTTTTATCTTTGCCCTGTTTGCCATTCTAATCGGGTTCGCAGTTATATATAACTCCTCTATAATCACCCTGTCAGAAAGGAGCCGGGAACTGGCATCGATGATGGTCCTGGGAATGACACCTGCTGAAGTACTTTCTGTCATCACCTTTGAACAGTGGTTTATCGGCGGCTTTGCCATGGTGGCAGGTATTCCCCTTACCAAGCTGCTTCTTGTGGCCATGGCAGAGTCAATAAACAGTGACCTTTATACCATGCCTACAACTATGTCATTGATGGCAGTCTGTACGGCATTTATAATCACGGTTACTTCCATCTGGATTGCCCAGCGCCTGGCTGGCAAAAAGATAAGAAACTTAAGTCTAGTGGAAGTGTTGAAGTCACGCGAATAAGTTCTGCAGTTTCAGGGCCTGAAACCGGAACATGAAACAGCAGAACATTGGAAAAGCCTGTTTTTGTGGTTCGAATTGGGTGAGGGATTAATGATTAAATTCACACTTTAAGCTGCGGGGAGGGTCAGCCATGAAAAAAAAGTGGAAATTGATTGCCGGTGCGGCAGCAGTTCTTGCCGTTTTAGGGGTTTTAGTTTTTCAGAGCTTTCAGCCCCTCAAATTGGAACTGCTTAAAATAGAAAAGAGGAGTATCGCCAAAACCTTTATTGAGGAAGGTCTGGCAGTATCCGATTCGGAGCACCCTATCAGCACCGTTACCGGTGGTAAGGTGGTTAGAATTCCGGTTGAGGAGGGACAGCAGGTAAAAAAAGGTACCCTGCTCATTGAATTCGACTCCACGGAGCTTGTCTTCCAGGCGGAACAGCTCAGGGCCCAGTTAAAAAGCGCTGCCGGAGAAGAGGCTAAAACCCTTAAAGATACCTATGACGCAGAACTGGCAAAGCAGAAAGCTCTGCTGGAACAGGCAGAGCGAAGCCGGGAGGCAGCTCGAAATAACTTTGACAGGGTCAATACCCTCTATGAGGCGGGAGCTGCCAGTCAAGTGGAGTACGAATATGCCCGGGATTCCCTTGCTGAAGCTGAAAGCAGAGTGGCTGTTGAAACCGCAGCACTTGAAGCGTTAAAGAAACAATATGACCCCGCAGGGGGAGCAAGCCAGTATTTCGCCGGTCTGAAAGAATCCCTCCAGGCCCAGCTGGACCACCTGGAATACCAGATAGACCAGTGTACAATTGAAGCCCCTTCCGACGGGGTAGTGGCCCGGCTTTCAGTTAAAGAAGGAGAGACAGTATTACCCAATACACAGGTCATGACTCTTCTCTCCGAAGGGGCCCTTAAAATTGAAACCTTTGTCCTCACAGAAGACGTAGAGGACATAAGAGTCGGAATGGAAGTTGCTTTAATCCAGGACAAAGTAGATGGTGATGTTTCATTCCCGGGAACTGTATCCGCCATTGCCCCCTCAGCAGTGGAAAAGATTTCTGCCCTTGGCCTGGAGGAACAGAGGGTGAAAGTCACTGTAATGCCGGATATTCCTAAAGACATTACTATCCGGCCGGGATATGCGCTGGACGTGGAATTCAAGACTGCTGAAGAAATGGGACAGCTGGTTGTGCCCAAAACTGCTGTATTCCCTTATAACGATGGTGACGCCCTTTGGGTTGTCCGCAGGGGAAAACTTCAAATCCAACCGATAAAGAAAGGTTTTGAAAACGACACGGAAATTGCTGTAACTGAAGGGCTAAAAGAAGGCGAAATGGTGGTTTTGGACCCCCAGGCAGAAGGGCTGAAGGAAGGCAAACGGGCTGCAGATTAGCAGCCATGAAATTTTATGGTTTCCACCGGCATATAACAGAGGTTTTTTGTTTTAATACTATGTGATAAAATTAAATTGGTTATTTTTTGAAGAAGATTAAAGTGACACTTTTAATTAGAAACCGAAAACCCTTTTGAATTGACAAGTCTGCAACCGAAGAACTGCCTTCTTCTGATATAAAGTTTTTGGCCATTATTAAATGTATTTAGGATGGAGATGACAATTTGTAGGGAGGGACTGGAAGGAAAGTGAGGGAATGCTGCAATGGAAGAAAAGGTTTATAAACTGGTTGAAAAGCTTTACGTAGAATTCACCAAAAGGTTTGACGAGATTGAAGAAAAGCTGGATATGAAAGCTGATAAGACAGATATTGTCCTGCTAGAAAATAAAAACGGTACAAAACTGGATATTTTAATTGACAGCCACAAAGCAATCACTGAAACATTGGAAGACCACACTAATCGGCTGCAGCGTATTGAAGATAAGATTGAAACTCATGATATCCAAATCCACGTACTGGATAAGACCAAAGTTGATAAGCGAAAAGTCAAGTAAGATAGGGAGATCAGGTGTCCCCCATAAACTCTATTGGCCTGCTTCCTTAAATATTATGTACCTGCCTAAAAAGCCATCCGACTTGAATAACTTCTTTTCCAAATTTCTTTCGAAGAAATAACCACTCCCCAACTGTTCAGAAAACTTTAATCCTAACTCTCCCATACGTCTCTCAAGACTACTGTCATTAACAGTCATTATCACCAGTGGATCTTCCGCAATTATTACTGCCTTTTGTCCACCCAATTCAATTTGGACAGCCCCTTTCAAAGCCGGCAATGGGGCTGCCAGTTTCGAGGAATAAGAAGCACCCGAAAAAAATACCAGACAAAGCAACAAGGCAACAGCAACCGAAACGACAAATTTGGTCCTCTTCATAGGCTCACCCCTTACTTGACATTTTATGGTTTCCACCAACATACAGCAACAGGCTTTTATTCTAATCATTCCTCTGCCAATCATAATTTAGCTGCCTTGGGGTCAAAATAAGAAGGATCGAAATACTTCTTTAATAAATAAATTGATGCCTTACCAACAAATCGGAGGGATAAAAATGGGCTTTATCAACGACCGGATCATCCTGGGGCTTGTCAGCGGTATCATTGCTGCCAAACCTGTAGAGCTGTTAAACATGGTAAAACAGAGATCAGGCTTGACTGATATCTCCTATGCCCAGGTTGCCTCGAAAATTTTTATTCCGGAAGAGAAAATGGACACTCCTTTGGGAAACGCTATTTCAGCCCTGGTGAACAACGTAAATGCAAGCGCAAGCGGGATTGCCCTCACTTATCTTCTGACACTAACAGGCCGTGATAAATCAATCATCAAAGGTATCAGCTTTGGCTCCGTTCTCTGGATAGTTGTCAACGGGTTAATATCCAGTATAGGGTTAGACCTAAAAAGCAAACAGCCGCTAACACACGTCCTCAGCTGGCTTGACCACGCTATTTTTGGTGCCCTGTGCGCCTGTTTAATACGCAGACTCGGAAGTGACAATCTCTTCCCGGACAGGGATTTCCGGGAGCAGAGAAAAATCCCTTTGTTCTATTTTCCAAAAAATTAATACGCTGTGATCAGCAGTTTGTACCCCTTGCTCCCAATAATGAAAAGCCGCCAACCCTTAGTCAAAAAGGATTAACGGCTTTTTTATTAACGCAAAGTCCACCTGGGCAGGAATGTCTGGCTACAAATCATAATAACGTGCAAACTCCAAGGGG
>LFTO01000115.1 GCA_001513335.1 Clostridiales bacterium DTU086
CCGGTTACTAATTATAGTATGCACAAGTGTTTGTATAGTGTTGCAGTATATAATGGAAACCCTGCCGCAGCCTTTACTCCATAATGTCCTGCTTTCAATAATATTATACCAAATTTATACAATAAGGTGTGCCTGAAAAAAAAATAAGGCTTAACCCTGGAGGAACAGAAGGCTCAATCTCCCCCGTAAGTCGGGGGGTTCCTCAACGGTGCAGCCTTTTTGGAAACCGCTTTGTCTCTGGAATTGAGGTGCAAACGGCACTTACCCCCAAATTGGTTATTTTTTGCGCTGAATGCCCTCGCTATCCACATACCAATCATCTTTTATCAGCAGTTCGGAAATAGGGACAATGGAATACCCCTGTCTTTTCAGCTCAGGGAGCACTGCCTTAATGACCTCCGGAGTATGCTGCCCGTCATTGTGCATAAGAATAATCGAACCTTTTTCTACCCTTTCCAGGATTCGTTTAGAGATGTCCTGAGCGGACAAATTCTCCCTCCAGTCAAGGGAATCCACACTCCACTGGATGGTGGTCAGGTCCAGTTCCCTGGCGGTCTTTATAACTTCGTTATTGTAGTCCCCAAAGGGAGGCCGAAACAGCTTGGCGTCATAGCCTGTTACCTTTTTGACCATCTCCTTGTTTTTTGTCAGTTCTTCTTTCATCTCCTCAACAGACAATTGTGTAAAATGGGGATGAGTCGTTGAATGGAGCCCTATTTCATGTCCCCTTTCAGCTACTTCTTTTGCCTTGTCCGGATAATCCTCCAGCCAGATGTTCACCAGGAAAAATGTAGCTTTAACTTTGTTGTCATCCAGGATGTCCAAGATATCATCCGTTCTTTCCGATCCCCAACAGGCGTCAAAGGAAATGGCAATCTTTTTTTCCTCAGTGTCCACCTGGTAAATTGGCTTTAAGGAATCCCTCCCCGTAACCATAGAAACAATCTCCCTGGCATCGTTGGTAAAGACGTATCCGGCAAGTGCCACTAAAACAGCCAGAATTATAACAAAAATAATCAGCTTGAGCTTGCCTTTTAATGAAAACACGACCATACTTTCCCGCTCCTTTTTTCTCATAATGTCAATTAAACTTTATTCTAAGGAGCAGGAGCCTATTACAAAAAACCTAATAAGAAGCCAGTCACAACTTTCCCAATTTAACAATACTTACCCCCCACGCTAACCTGCAATTTCCGGCAGGAAAAACCAACAACTTTCAAGAATTAGGGAAAGCAGTTTTTTTTTGACTAATCAGAAAAGGAGACTTTCTATGGAAGCATTAAATGAATTCCTTAATTGGCTTAACGGGTACCTGTGGGGACCCCCAATGTTAATTCTTTTGTTTGGAACCCATTTGTTTCTCACGTTCCGCCTTCGTTTTATTCAGAAATATACAAAACTGGGAATAAAACTTTCCCTGGAAAAAGAAGAGGGGAGGACAGGTGATGTCAGTCCCTTTGGTGCTCTGACAACGGCTCTGGCGGCTACTATCGGGACAGGTAATATAGTCGGTGTAGCCACTGCTGTTGGCCTGGGAGGCCCCGGGGCAGTCCTCTGGATGTGGTTGACAGGGGTTTTTGGGATTGCCACCAAGTATGCAGAAGGACTGGTTGCAGTAAAATACCGGGTAAAAACCTCTGACGGCACAATGCTCGGCGGCCCCATGTATGCCCTGGAAAAAGGCTTGAAAATGAAGTGGCTGGCAGTCTTGTTCTGTATCTTCACCTCTGTTGCCGCTTTTGGAATCGGCAACATGGTGCAGATCAACGCAATATCTTCCCTGATGAAAGAATCTTTTAGCATACCCACCTTTGTTTCCGGTTTCATTATCATGGTCCTGGTAGGAGCTGTAATTCTTGGAGGCATTAAATCCATTGCCAATGTGACCATTAAATTAATTCCTTTCATGGCTATTTTCTATGTCCTGGGTTGCCTCATCATTTTAATCTTTAACGCCGCCTATATTATTCCGGCAATCGGTGTAATCATTAAAGCAGCTTTTACTCCACAAGCAGCGGGGGGAGGTTTTATTGGGTCCACCATCATGCTTGCCGCTAGATACGGTATTGCCCGGGGGCTGTTTTCCAACGAATCCGGGCTTGGTTCCGCACCTATCGCAGCAGCAGCAGCTAAAGCCAGAAACCCGGTGCACCAGGCTCTGGTATCGTCCACGGGAACCTTTTGGGACACTGTAGTAGTCTGTGCTATGACAGGTTTGGTCCTGGTGACCACTATCATGAAAAACCCTGCCATAGCTGTAGGTTTGGAAGGAGCAGACTTAACCCACGCATGCTTTTCCCAGATCCCGGTGGTTGGGGGAATTGTTTTAACCGTGGGGCTCTTGACTTTTGCTTTTTCCACTATTCTCGGTTGGGCTTATTACGGTGAACGTGCCCTGGAATACCTGGTAGGCAAGGCAGGCATAAAACCTTATCGCGTATTATGGTTAATTGCCCTACTGATAGGCTCTGTATCTAAACTGGGTTTCGTCTGGACACTGGCAGATACTATGAATGCTTTAATGGCTATACCCAACCTGGTGGCTCTTCTCCTGTTAAGTGGTGTTATTGTGGAGGAAACCAGGAAATACCTGTGGTCCGGTAATCTGGATAAAAGTGAGGATGAAATAACGGAAACTATCGCCTAAAATTAAATGTTCTAACACCAATATTAAAAAGTTTAGTAAATTTAACGGGCCAGGCAGTACTGCCTGACCCTCATTTTTAAACCAATCCTACCGCAAAACAGTTTTTTCCCTCTGCCGGTTATAAATACTTCCCCAAAAAAAAACCAAGCGCAACCTATTAGTGATCCCTGATCTTGAGTATTTATTTATTGACATCAATCAAGCTGAAATCCCCGAACCATTTGGGAATCCAGTCAACCTTGTACCCCATAGCTTCGGAAAAAGAACGTGCGGAAACATACAAAACATCCTGGAAAACAAAACAGGGGAGATCAATTTCTTCCCCATCAAGGAAAACTAAAGACTCATCCTTGAGGATTTCAAGAGTATGTTTTTTGTTGGAAACAGACACTTTATCCTCTTCATCACCGACTGTAATAGTCAAACCGGGCATTTGGGCAAAACTGCTTAAAGGCAGATAAGAAACGCCTTTCCAAAGAATCGGCTCTTCAGAGGCCATCGTTCCGTTTATTCGAAAATAAATATTATTAGGTTCCCGCTGTTTGGACAATTTCTTAATTCTGGCTTCAATATCGGCACCAGTAAAATGGCCTGGAACATTAATTCGAGGTAATTGCAGAGGATTGTCTCCCGGATAGACAACATCCTCTCTAATTGTAAACATCAGGTTATAGCCGCTTTCCTTAGCCGCTTTCTTGATAGCTCCATCATGATACCCGTAGGGAAAAGCCATGGATATAACCTTATTCCCTAGTTTCTCCTCCAGGAGAACCCTGGCCATTAAGAAATCTTTATAAAGGCGTTCCTCGTATTGGGAGTAATTTTCGTTATTCAATTGTTTCGTTCCGGGAACAAAACATCCACCTCGATCCATAAATTGAAAATGGCAGGCATAGCTGTGGGACTGAATATCAATGATCCCGGAGTCCACCATTTCTTTTGCCTGTTCCCAATTAAAATGAGGATAAAGGAGATTACCTGTATTTTCCCGGTAACTAACAATGGCAAAAATAGTAGCCTTCATATTGAGTTCTTTCAAAATCGGGTAGGCATATGTATAATTGCTTAAATACCCGTCATCTATAGTAATCAGGAGGGGTTTAGGGGGTAGTGTAGAGCCCCTGGTCAGAAAAAGAAATAGATCATCTGTGGTAATGGTTTCATAGCCTGCTTCTTTAAGATAAGACATCTGCTCTTTAAAAGTTTCAGGCGTTACTGTAGTACTGCTGCTGTTAGAGGGATCCTCATCAAATTGATGGTACATTAAGATTGGGACATAGTTTTGCCGATATTCGTTTGCTGAAGCAGGACAGGATTGACAAAGAAAAATAATTAAAAATAAAAATAAGAGCAGCTTTTTCATATGAATTCCCAGTTCAGAAACCTCCCATCTTATTCTCATGACAATATAAATGAACCATCCCTGTGGTTCATCCCGTTCCCTAAACCATGTTTACTCCCTTTTTTGAAGGCATTCAACATTTCCCCAACCATTCAATCTGATAGATGATTTTTGCCACCGCCTCCTTGTATGCTTCTGGTTACTTAACCATAGTACCACAAAACGACACCAAAACCAATAATACCCTACGTTCCAATGGCGATGTCGACTACCCACCACCTACAGAGGTAGGGGCTTGTAACTAACCGGCAGTACAAACGTCTAAGCGACTCCTCCCTCTTTGCACCTAAAAGAGCATGTTGTTACATCAGAGGATGGGGATGCTGCACACCAAGGTTGGATAACCACTTTTTCAATAGCTGTAATCACCTATTCCAGCAAACACTATTCCGGTTTGTTATCGTCTTTATAAATAACATTCGGGGCTTCAAACTCTTTAGGCTGCGGCATTATTGATTTTGCTATGGGCGCAACGACATAAAAATAACTCCTTCACGTTAAAGTGAAGGAGTTATTGTAAATTAGGTTCTGGCAGCGTCTTACTCTCCCAGGGGCTCTCGCCCCAAGTACCATCAGCGCTGAAGGGCTTAACTTCCGTGTTCGGTATGGGAACGGGTGTGTCCCCTTCGCCATCGCCACCAGAATTCTTGTTCTCTCAAAACTGCACAGCTACAAAGAAGCTCTCCTAGGCTCCATTCCTTTAAGGTCAAGTCCTCGACCAATTAGTACCAATAAGCTGAACGTGTTGCCACGCTTACACCCTTGGCCTATCTACCTGGTAGTCTTCCAGGGGTCTTACTCCCTTAACAGGATGGGAAACCTTATCTTGAGGTGGGCTTCGCGCTTAGATGCTTTCAGCGCTTATCCCTTCCAGACGTAGCTGCCCAGCTGTGCCCTTGGCAGGACAACTGGTGCACCAGCGGTCTGTCCACCCCGGTCCTCTCGTACTAGGGGTAGCTCCTCTCAAGTTTCCTGCGCCTACGACGGATAAGGACCGAACTGTCTCACGACGTTCTGAACCCAGCTCACGTACCGCTTTAATGGGCGAACAGCCCAACCCTTGG
>LFTO01000129.1 GCA_001513335.1 Clostridiales bacterium DTU086
ACCATTGGGGGAGGCTATGTAATGATTCCCCTGCTCCAGGAGGAATTTGTAGAGAAGAGAAAACTGATGGAAATAAAAGAATTTGCCAATATAATGGCTGTTGCCCAGGCCGGTCCGGGAGGGGTGGCCGTAAACTCTTCTGTAGTCGTTGGTTACAAACTGAAGGGGTTATCCGGGGCAATTGCTGCAGCGGTAGGGACTGTCCTCCCTTCCTTTGCGGCAATTATCCTCCTGTCTGCCTGGCTGCTTCACCCGGGGAACCGGGAAACCCTGGAGGGGTTTCTCTCCGGGGCTACCCCTGCGGTAGTTGGCCTTCTTATAGCCGCGGCTTACTCCCTGGGCAGGGAGGTTATTGAAGATAAAATGGGCGCTGTGCTGGCGGCAGGCGGCCTGGCCGCAGTGGTGCTCTTGGACATCCACCCGATAATTATTATCATTGCCGCAGGCGCTTTTGGGTACTTTTTTTATAAGAATAAGTGTTTTCCGGGGGATGAAGAGGGCTGTGACAATCATCCTTGAACTTTTTTTTGTATTTATTCTAATAGGAACTTTTAGTTTTGGCGGGGGGAACGCCATGTATCCCCTGCTGCTGGAAGAGTTGGTAAAAAACCATCCCTGGCTAACCCAGAGGGAGCTTATTGACCTGTTTGCCTTTGCCCAGATGACGCCTGGCCCGGTAGCAACTAATGCAGCCACATATGCAGGGTATAAAATTGCAGGTATACCCGGCGCTGCTGTGGCTACAATTGGCGTCAGCCTGCCCTCAATTGTGATTATGCTGGTATTTGTGGGCTTAATGGTAAACTTTGCCCAGTCCTCCGCCTTAAAGAG
>LFTO01000040.1 GCA_001513335.1 Clostridiales bacterium DTU086
CGTACCTCATGGGATTGTACTACCAGACCAAGTCGCTGGATCCAACCCGGTTGGTTGTCAGCAACGACGGCTGGGAGCAGGCCCTAACAGATATGCTCACCATCCATGAATACACCCAGGATGCCTGTGACCTGAGGGAGCGGTATGAGGCCTTTAAGCAGAACCGCCACAAGAAGGCCTTCAGCCATGGGCGTCCAATCATTCTTCCGGAATTTGACTACGACGGCGCCCCCATCTTGGTCACCGAGTTCGGCGGCGTCAAAGTAGAAGAGCAGCAGGCAGAGGGCTGGGGATACGGCCAAGCCGCTGCTAATTACGAGGAGATGCTGCAGCGGATTAAGGACCTGGTGGATGTACTCCTGGAAGAGGATGAAATCGTAGGCTATTGCTATACCCAGCTCACAGATGTCCAGCAGGAAGTCAACGGCCTCTTGGATGAGCATCACAACCCCAAAGTGGATGTGGAGCTGTATAGAGAAATCTTCCGGGGCAAGTAAGCACCTTGCTGATCAAGAAAGTCGAGAAGAAGGTTGGGGCCAGCACGCTGGCCCCCAATTCAACTCATAGCGGCTTCGAGCTGCCTACAGCGGACTTCGAAAGGGCGGATCACTTGCAACTCTCCATTAGTTTTATCGCTATGGGAACATCGGCGGGGAGAAGGTCGTATTCTAGAAGCCTTCCAACCTCAACCCACTGATACTTATCATGGACAGTCATCGCTAAGCTTCCGCCCACTATAGTGCAATAATAAGCCGAGAGGTTGATTCTAAACGTACCGTAATCGTGGAATACTCTTTCACATAGGTCTCCGACCTCAACATCGATTCCCAATTCTTCCTTTAGCTCGCGGGCAAGACACTCTTGCTCGGTCTCGCCCTGTTCCAACTTACCGCCTGGAAACTCCCAGCCTCCTGCGAAGTTCTCGGTAGACGAGCGTCTTGCGATTAACACTTTATGCCCGTCAATAATAACACCGGCTGTGACTGTTATGGTTTGCAACGGCCTGCACTCCTTGATGGCATTAGCAACTTGTACGAGTACACCTGATGCAGTAATGACAACTGTTCAATTCTAGTCTTAGCAACTTCGTTCCTTGCCGTTGATGAAAAGACCTCCTTTCATGTATCTTTGTATTAAGCTTTGACGACTAAACACCTGTGCCTAATCGTCTTTGCTCCAGTGCCGGCTGTATTGTATACACCTTCATCTGGGATATGCTGTAGAATGAGAGTAGAGAGTCCGAATTTCTGCTGCTCGGGGGTGGGGTGAGAAGATGATCATCAGCGTAAGCCGCCGAACCGACATACCAAACTACTACTCGGAGTGGTTTCTCAACCGGACCAAAGAGGGCTTTGTCTTGGTGCGCAATCCGGTGAACTTCCGCCAGATCAGCAGAATAAGACTAGCGCCTGATGTTGTGGACGGCATAGTCTTTTGGACAAAGAACCCAGCTCCAATCATCTCTAGACTTCCTGAGCTTGACGAATATATGTATTACTTTCAATTCACATTAACGCCATACGGGAAAGACATCGAGCCCAATATACCGGAGAAAAGCCGCGTCCTGGCGGTATTCAAGAGGTTATCAGAGATGATCGGCCCAGACAGGGTTATTTGGAGGTATGATCCTATCCTGATTAATGAGAAGTATACGGTGGCTTACCATCTAGATGCCTTCGGGAGAATGGCTGAAGAGCTCCGGAACTATACACGGAAAGTGACTATTAGCTTTGTTGACGAGAATTACCGCGGGGTTAAGCTTTCTTTAAGAAAGTTGGCCTTGTCTCCTTTCTCAGTTGAGACGCAGGTTGACCTAGCTTCCCGCCTTGCAGAGATTGCCCGCAGCTGCGGCCTCGCCATCGATGCTTGCGCTGAAAAGATAGACCTACAGCGTTTTGGTATTGAACATGCCCGCTGTATCGATGATAGACTGTTTGAGAAGCTGCTGGGCTGCCGACTAAATGTTGATAGGGACAAAAATCAGCGCCCGGAGTGCCGATGCGCAACCAGCATAGACATAGGAATGTACAATACTTGTCTTAATGGGTGCCTGTACTGCTATGCGAATTACAACCCGAAGATTGTTGCCAGGAGCTTCGCAGAACATAACCCCCTCTCTCCACTGCTGATTGGGGAGATTGGGATTGATGATAGAATCACTGAGCGGGAAGTTAGGTCTTGCAAGGATACCCAGTGGCGGTTGGGAGGATTATAGGAGTTCTATTTTACGATGTAAAGAGTCTGAGAAGAGAGCGCGTATGTCGGAATATTACCGGCTAATACCCGCCCAGAGACATAAGCCGCTTGTCAATCTCATTGATCAGCCACTCTTTTTCGCCTGGGACCTCTTCCCTTAGTCTAGCTACCATAACCGGCAGGAACCATTGTTCAATTTCACGTGGATCGGCCCCAGAC
>LFTO01000025.1 GCA_001513335.1 Clostridiales bacterium DTU086
CTGGTATCCTAGACAGATGACCATCTTCAACAGAATTCGGCTTATGATTTGCTTAACCGCTTTTATTTTGCTTATGGAGAACTGGTACATGAATATTTATACGTGCCCAGTTTTTTTGTTTGGTTCCCTTCATTAGAACCGATATCATTATACCATATGTTGTTGATTTTGGCCGCAAAAGGTCTTATGGCCTTTTGCGGCCTTTTATCATGACTTAGAGACTTCACAATCGGCTTCTGAATCATGTTACGGATACGTGCTTTGTACGTGGGCATCCTTTTCCTGGATTGTCCACTACTACCATTAAGCCGGTTTGGTTCTGGTTGAGCATTTGGGCATAAAGCTTAAACAGATTGACTCCTTCATACTGGTTCATGAACGAATTTTCATCGATATATTCCTTAGTCGTGTTCAAGTCTTTGTGGCCAAGCAATTTGTGTACCAAAAGGATGTCTTTACCTAAGTAGTAATACATGTTTGTAGCAAAGGTTGCTCGCAGGTTATGGGGTGTGTGTTCCATACCCAATCTCTCAAAGAATTCTCCCACGATGTCCGTTATCCGCCCTTCGCTGAGGTTTGGACTTTGGCGGGAGGGGAAGATAAAATCTTGTGGCCTAAATAACTGCAAATATTCCTGGAGCATGGGTATGAAGAACGGAGGGATGGGGATATCCCGAGGAAGACCGTTCTTGGTTACCAGGACGTGTACGATTTGATTGGCGAAGTCGAAGTTTTCTTTTTTGAGATGTGCCGCTTCAAATCTGCGGACCCCTGTTAACAAAATGAGCAAAATGAGTATCCGGTTCCTTTCGTTTTCATGTTTGATAGCATGGAACAGGAGCCGGATCTCGTCCATCGTCAAAGCCAAATAATGCTTTTGTGGTGTGAAATCTCTCTTTTCAGTAGCCAGTATTTCCTCAAAACTGTTGTCGATGACCAGCAGACCCTTTTCTTTCCCAAACCTGATGAGCGACCGTAAAGAAGTCTTTTTCCGGGCAATTGTACTTTCAGTCAGAGGTTTCCCGCTTGGTAAGCGATGTTCATATAAGGAAAGGACATAGGCTTCCACAGATTCGATGGAGATTTGCCCGCTGAAGTTTTCTTCGACGAATCGTTGAAACTGCTTGTAATCGTTGCGGTAGGTCTCGATGGTATTCCCGTGCAATTTCTTCCTTCCCATGGTGGTGCGATATTTAAAAAACTCTTTTTCTAGGTCTTCAAATGAACAGATTATCAAACCTTGCCCTTGGGTGGGCTCATTTATGGTTTTAGTCACATAATCGTCCTTCGATTTGCTTTCCGGAATCAATGGAATTAGTTGGTCTCCACTGGGCTTGCAGAATTTCTCTGGGGTTTGAGGAGTGCTGTGTACCGGCCGGAAAGGGTTGATATTTACATATTGTCTGGAAATCAAGAATTCAAAGAACAAGTCGAAGACACTTATGGCATCACGGATCTCTTCTTCAGTCAGGTCCGCGATCAGATCCATGACCAACCGATCGATGATCTGTGGTTGACGAATCTGTTCTAGAGAGTAGTTGCGGAGTTCCATAAGAATCTCTTTTTTGGAGTTTTGAAGGTTTTGTCCCCACATCAAATCAAAGGTGTGGACAAGAGTTGATAAGTTTTTCACATCTTTTTCTCCCTAGTTTTCAAGAGAAAACCGCTAAGGGATCTATGGGGACGATCGCAAGGGACATATCCTGCGAAAGCACCCCAAAATGTTACTCCAATCAAAAACACCTTACAAAAACAGGGTAATAACTTCCTCCAAGCGTCCTTTGATACTCGAGCGGATTTCCAAGAAAAAAGTTTTTAGTTGAAGTGATTTGACAGAAAAAATACCAAGCGACGAACATCATCGATATCCCATCCTTTTGACACCCCCTTTTTGTTTATTACCACTCTTAGGAGAGGGATTAATATAAGAAAGAAGAGAGACAGCGAAGTAAATAAAGCAAATTAATTGATCCTCCGTCTTTCTTCTTTCTTCTTCCGGTAATATTTGGTCATAAATTACAGAACATATATTATGATAGCAGGGCTCTAAAATTATCGCCAAATCGGAATTGTTTTCAATGAAACATCGTGTTTTGCCCCCTAAATCGTCTTATTGGAGGGGAGGTTTTTCCAACATCTATTTCAGACCCAGTTTCTTATTTTCCGGAATAGGTTC
This sequence comes from Clostridiales bacterium DTU086, assembly GCA_001513335.1. Taxonomy (GTDB): domain Bacteria; phylum Bacillota; class DTU086; order DTU086; family DTU086; genus DTU086. Next base: position 2,177 of record LFTO01000025.1, read on the forward strand.
GGGTAACGTCGTCACGATGATGACCGAGTTCTTCGCTGACTGCAAGTCTCGCTTCTTTTTCGCACATTCCTTCCGAAAGGAATTTATTGTATCGCCGCTGGGCGTAGGCATGGCGGAGTCCGTGGAATGAGATTCGTTCTGACACTGTTTTGAAACCATCCGTCTTGTTTGGCCTATCCATGAATTTGGTATGATGGTTCGATATCCAGTTTTGGATGCTTCTCTTCTGTTTCATTACTCCGCCTTTTTCTGGCGGAGACAAAAACTTTTGTAATCCAAATCTTCCGTTTGTCTCTGCGTATTTCACGGCATTCACAAGGACCTCTATTTGTTGTTGCGTCTCTACTGGAATCGTTCTCCACTGACCCCCTTTCCCAAGGACTTGCAATTCCTTGGTGTACAGACCTGCTTTAAGGTCTTTCACTGGAATGATACATACTTCGTTGATCCGGACGCCAAAGTGATATCCAAAATTTATAGCCTGAGCAATGTCAGATCTGCCCATGGCGTCAGCAATCATTTGGGCTCTTTCAAACTCTGATGGTTTCCATGCTCTGTATACTNNCTGTATACTCCTCCAATTTCACGTTTTTCGAGGCCAAGTTCACCGTTGTCAGGTACCTTGTTTTTGCAGCCCATCCGGTCTGCATAGAATCTGATTCCCGAAAGATCGGTTTTTATCGTGCTTGCACTATATCCTTTAGCTTTGAGATATTGGACGTATGCCTTGATGTGTTTCTCCTTGATATTGACGAATTTTTGAGAATGAAATTCCTGTGCGAGAAAACCACAGAATCTCTTTGCTGCGTCATAGTATCTTTCTCTTGTTTCATATCCCTTTTCATTCAACCGTCTCTTACAGGCCTCGATTTGGTTGATCAGATTTCTTTCAATATTTGCTGTTTTTTCGTTCAAGGTGATCACCTCCTTTCAAAAAAGTTAGAGTCCACCCCATGGTGAGAGTTCATATTTCTCTCATTTTCTTTTTGCTGCCACCTTCTTCCAACCCCTAATGCTTTGACACGTCTATAAAAAACGCTTTTTTGCTTTGCTGTGAGGCGACTGTTTCTATCTTGCCAAGATGACAAAATAGAAACAGTCGCTGCACATAAGCCACTTAGCTTGCTCGTATGAAGTTGTAAAGGTTGTTGAGTACTGAGTCCGCAACCACCCGCCGTGGTGCGTCGCTAAGACGCTGCGGAATGCCAAAACCACAACTGTGGCTCCAGTTTAACCTGAAAAGGCATTGGGTTAATTTTTAACAACGGCAACCCATTGGAAAACGTCGGCCCAAATCTGCCTTTGGGCGGGGCTAAAGTCAAAAACCTGCTTAACTATAAAAGCTCCACTTCAATCACTCCTTCGCTTTTCTTTTAAGTTAAATACCATGGCTTCAGTTATAGAACATGATTTTCCGGAAAATCAAGAAAAAAAGATGGGAAATTTAAAAATTTTTTTTGGTTGGCATTTGGTGTTCAGAAATACGCCTAATAACAATAGCTGGGTTCTCAATACTTTGTAAAATTTTATAAAAAATGAAGGAAATTGAGAAAAAGCTGAAGAATATTTGGATGTAATGGTCCTTTTTTCCAATTGTAAGCACATTTGAATATAAATTAACAGGACTATTTAACTAACGCTTTCAGTATTAATAAACCCTTCAACGACTTAAGTTGAATAAGATAACTAGAAACAAGGGAGAGTCTATGTCTGAACTAATTGATTACTATGAAATTCTTCAAGTCAGCCCAAATGCTGGACCAGAAGTCATAGAAGCCGCATATAAACGCCTTGCAAAAATGAACCATCCAGATGTTGGCGGAGATACCCAAACAATGATATTACTCAATCAAGCCTATGCCGTTCTTGGAAACCCAAAAGAACGAGAGGCATATGACAAGGTGTACTTTGCCCAAATGGATACTGCCACAAGTGACTACATGGAAAGCGATGCACAAGCGGCCATATTTGCGGAAATGATAAAGCCCAGGCCGTGGACAAGGTTTTTAGCAAGGTATATTGATTTTTTATTGTGGATGATGGTATTTGTTTTTGTAATTTGCCCATTTATCCCGTATTCATTGTGGGTTTCAATTGGAGCTGACTCAAGGATTGTTTTTGGTATGATTACACTAATTTTCTTTCTTCCGGTAGAAGCTGCTTTACTCTCTGCGTTTGGTTTTACTCCAGGGAAACTTCTATTAAGAATCAGAGTTACAACTTTGGACGGTGACACGTTGCCATACATAAATGCATTGCGAAGAAGCGTTGGAGCGTTGGGCTGGGGTTTTGGCTTTGGACTTCCGTTTGTGTCACCAATATGTATGTGGTTGTCTTATAATGCACTTAAGACATGGGGTATCACTAAATGGGATGCTTCTTCCCGATCTGTTGTGCTTCATGGGCCGCTTGGCATGATAAGAATTATTGTTTCTGTAATTATTACTTTTGGATTGATGTACTTTGTATACTCTTAACTGGGAACAAATGTCGGTCTCGGTTTTTTTTTTGTAGAAGGCCACAATGATGTAGAGTGTGGTGGAAATAATAACTAATGTTTTTCTTGATTACAATTAAATGGGACTATTTAGCTCCATTTTAGATTTGTTCGCGTATTTCAATGGAGAATAAAGGTTTGAGGTAATGAGTGATACGGGGCCACAATAGAAAGGGAAAAATAGAGGATTGAATTTGCCAGAGAGAAGTGGCGAAAAGTCTAGGGGAGCAAACAAATGCTCCCGCATGGTAGTGTCACCGTTACTTAAAGTTGGATACCCTTGTTACCCCCTCCAAAATGGTTTCAATAAACCTATCCCATTTCGTAAAGTGTGTACTTTGTGCTTTCCTCAAGAATTTCAATAAAATCTCTGCTTTTGTTATTTGCAAACGATTTGGCTTGAAAAATCCTAAAGAAAAATTCTTTGGCATTTCCAAAAAGGTATTAAGCTTTATTGTGTTAATGACATTGATGCTCTGTGTCAAAACAAGGGGGAGTAAGAGGGGATTTGTTAATCAAAATGTAAGAAAAAAGGAAGGAGGTCTACTGGATCATTGGCCTATAAACGAGTATAAAATGTTTAAGAGGTTTTTGTATCAAAGTTTACGTTTGGAATGTGGCTAGAAGGATAAGAGAAGCCCCAATCTTTTCTAGAAAGTCTCAAAGAATAATCTTAATCTAAGGACTAAAGCATAGGTGGGAAGTCAACAATAGGGATCAGTGATATTCCGGTTTTATCTTAGTGTGAAAACCCTGAAGGAGTTGCAAATTTGAAAGTAAAGCAGGATGCTATTGATTTGCATCCTGCTTTCTGTGGCTTAATACTATAAATTTTGAAGCTTTGCAACCGCATCAGCGACACGTTTCTTTGAAGTATGTGTGTAAATCAAAGTGGAATTTATATCACTGTGCCCGAGAAGTTCTTTTACCGTTACGATATCAACCCCCTTTTCTATAAGCAATGTGCCGCATGTATGCCTCAGAGAGTGAGCAGTAATTGGCTTTTCAATGCCTGCCTTCTTTCTATGTTTGTCTATAATGCGGGAAATACAGTTCGGGGTGATACGGTTCCTGTACCGGTTCAAAAAGACCGCCGGTTGTTTCAGCGGTAGCCTAGTTTGTAAGTATTCCCAAAGGTGTTCTTGAACCTCTTCATTCATAGGAACCGTTCTGTCGTTGTTTCCTTTAGGGTCAATGATTGCTGCGACACCTCTGTTAAAATCCACATGTTCCCAGTCTAACTTTATCAGCTCGCTTCGCCTGAGTCCCATATAGGAAAGAACTCTTATTACTGCCTGATCCCTGGTTTTGAAAATTCCTTTTGAATGGTCTACAGCGTAAAGTAACCGTTTTAATTCATGCTCTGTCAGGTGGAGCGGAAGCTTCTTCGGAGGCTTTGGTTTTTTGACGTTGAACATATTATTTTTTGCTAGTTCTTCATACTCGAGATACTTGCTGAACGACGATAACGAATCTAATTTACGTCTAATGGTGTTTGTCGAGTATCCATTTTCTTTCATCCAAACCGTGAACTGCCTAAATATGGAAGATGTTAGCTGCTCAAGATCGTCAGATACTCCCCTGGAATGTAGGAATTTGACGAGAAGGCGAGCGTCCTCATGATATGCATAAAGTGTGTTTTGGGATCGTCCTAACGACTCCAGGTAGGAAAGAAACATTTGGTGAGCATCAAGGATTTTCAATGCTTGTTCCCCCTTTTGGGGCAACGAATAAATATTCATCAAAATGCGAGGTTTATACCAGTTGGGCATAAGCAGGAAACCGAAAGTTACGAGTAAAAGCTATTTCGGCTTATGATTTGCTTAACCGCTTACATAATATTAACCGAACATAATCTGTGAAGACTC
>LFTO01000042.1 GCA_001513335.1 Clostridiales bacterium DTU086
CTGAACATGATGTATCCCCGCTTGGTCTTGGCCCGCCGTCTCCTGCGTGAGGACGGGGCAATATTTGTGTCTATAGATGACAATGAAGTGCACAATTTGCGGCTTTTAATGAACGAGGTTTTTGGAGAGGATAATTTTGTAAACATGCTTCATGTAAAGAGGGCTGCTAAAAATGTAAACCAGCAATTTAGAGATTTGAAACGGCTTAACCTCGGGATTGAGTATGTCCTTGTATATAGGAAAAGCCATGCTTTTTCCTGGATTAACCCATATAAGGAAGCGTCTGAGCAGAGAAAAGAGGGCTACTGGACTTCTTTTTATAATAATGCTGACAGGCCCACCATGAGGTATGAGCTTCTGGGGGTGAACATATCCCAGGGGCAGTGGAAGTGGAGAAAAGAGAGGGCTTTGAGAGCCGTTGAAAATTTCAAACGTTTCCAGGAGCTGTTTTCATACAAGACTGAAAAGGAGGAACTGGCTCTCCTTAAGGAGTACTGGTTGGATACAGGTAAAAAGAAGGAGTTTATTAAATTGAAGAACGGGCGGCCTCACTATTGGGTAAAACCTTCCGGAAAGCAGCTGCGCACTACTGACTGGACGGATTTATATATAAACGACAACAGCGGAAAAAGCAAATTCGGTTTTGATACAGCCAAAAGTGTCAAGGCCCTAAAGGCGTTTATTGGAGCCGCGACAAAGGGCAGGGGGGATATTGTCCTGGACTTTTTCGCGGGCTCGGGTACAACGGGAGAAGCTGTGATGGCTTTAAACGCAGAGGACGGGGGAACAAGGAATTCTATCTGTGTCCAGGTTGCTGAACCGGTAATGCCTGTTCCCGGTCAGGAGGGTAATCCCCAGGGGGCGGAGACTATTGCGGACATTTGTTGCACAAGGCTTGCAGGATGTGCAAAAAAGTACTTGACCGGGTTAAGGGTTTTCAGGCTTAAAGAAGTCCCCGGGATTAATAAATGCACCACTTAAAATTCTAAAAAGAAACTTTGAAGTCCCAGACCAAAGGATTTTTGAGTAACGGCAGCCTGAATTGGAACCCTCCATAATTTTAGTGGGGGGCTTTTGCACTTCCCAATCAATAGATTTCGGGTGCCGAATTCAACTCCTTCCAGCAGGAGAAAGCCTCTTTCCGGCACTAATTATATAGCATTTACAAAGGGGGAATACGATGTGGCTGACGCAAAACAGGAGACCATGGAATTTCAGACAGAACTTAAGCAGTTGATGGACATTATCGTTAACTCCTTGTACACGGACAGGGAAATTTTTCTGCGGGAGGTGATTTCCAATGCCTCGGACGCACTTGAGAAACTTCGCTATATACAGATTACCGAAAAGGAAATTGCTGACCCTGATATTCCCTTGGAAATAAAAGTCCAAGGGGATGAGGACGCAAAAACCCTGACCATTACCGATACGGGTATAGGAATGACGCGACAGGAACTGGTGGAAAACCTGGGTACTATTGCTCATTCTGGGTCGAAGGCTTTTCTTAGACATCTTTCTGAGGGAAACCAGCAGGATGTCAATCTAATAGGACAGTTTGGGGTAGGTTTCTATTCTGTTTTTATGGTAGCTGAAAAAGTGGAGCTGTATACCCGCTCATACCAGCGGTCGGCAGCCCCATGCCTGTGGACATCTTCCGGGGGCAGCGAATTTTCTATTGGTGAAGCACAGAGCATTCCGAGAGGGACAAAAATTGTCCTTTATTTAAAAGAAGACGCCAGAGAATTTGCCAAGACTGAAAATTTGAAAAGAATTATCAAGGAGTATTCCAGTTTTGTACCTTTTCCCATACTGGTGAACGGTGAGCGGATTAACACAATCAAGGCTATTTGGACAAAAAACAGAAATGAAGTATCAGATGCCGAATATATTGAGTTTTTTAAGTATATTTCTAACTCGTCGGAAGGGCCTTTGTACCGTCTTCACTTTTCCTCTGATGCTCCCCTGGCCATTAACGCGGTACTCTTTGTCCCTAAAGAGAATCTTGAAAGGTTTGGCTTTGGGCGCCTAAAGCCCGGGGTTAATATATACAGCAGGAATGTGCTGATACAGCAAGAGTCGGAAGGAATTCTCCCTGAATGGATGCGCTTTGTAAAAGGTGTTGTGGAAAGCGAAGAACTCCCCTTGAATATTTCCCGGGAAACCGTTCAAGACAGTGCCCTTGTTGCCAGGCTGCGCAAGGTTATTACCAGGAGATTCCTGCGTTTTCTTAAAGATGAAGCGGAAAAGAACAAAGAAACTTACACTGAATTTTGGAAAGCTTTTGGCTTGTTTATAAAAGAAGGGGTGGCAACAGATTTTGACTTCAAGAATGATCTGGTTGAACTTCTGCGTTTTGAGTCCTCCAAACTGGATAAGGGTGAGCTTTCCTCCCTTAAGGACTATGTGGAACGTATGAAGGATGATCAAAAAGCAATTTATTACCTTAACGGTAGAGACAGGGAGATGACTTCAGCCAGCCCTTATATGGAAATCTTTAAGGAAAAGGACATGGAGGTCCTGTATACCTATGATACCGTTGATGACTACGTGTTGGGAAGTATCGGACAGTACAAGGAGAAAGATCTGGTAGCTGCAGATACGGGTGCAGTGGATTTGACTGCGGAAGAAGAGGAAGAAGATTCTGGTAAGGAAGATAAGAAAAGTACCGCTTCTTTGGCGGAATGGATGAAAGAGGTGCTGGGTGACCGGGTTGTTGATGTTAAAGTTTCCAAACGTTTAGTGGACAGCCCTGCCCTGGTAATTGATTCTTCTGGAATGAGCAGTGGAATGCAGAGGATAATCCAGATGATGGACCAGGAAAGAAAGGCCTTTACCGGAGCGAAAGTATTGGAGCTTAATCCAGGACACCCTGTAATTGCAGGTCTCTGCGGTTTGAAGGAGAAGGATGAAGACATGGCTAAGCTGGTGGCCCATCAAATTCTTGACAATGCACTGCTTTCTGCGAATCTTAATATTGATACTCAAAGCATGGTTAATCGGGTTTACAGCATTCTGGAAAAAGCAGTTCAACCTTAGTTCGCAGGAGTCCCCCATCTTTTATAAGTAGGGGAAGAATGCGAATAGGTGTTTGCACTAACTTCCGGAGGAGGAAATTAACTGAGGCGTGACACCTTATTATGGGTATCACGCCTTTTTAAACAAATCAGGTTAAAGCAGCAGATTAATCCTTAGCTGCGTCATCCCTTAGGGAAGCCAAGGATTTTATTCCAGCGAGGATCTTACGCCGTCTGCCTCTAGTGGTTTAATTTTTGGGTTCCGATTAGGGTGAACGGTATTTAACCAGGGTTCGGCGTGTCATCCGTAAGCGCAGTAAGGTCCTAATGTCCTCAAAGTAACTTAAACTGGCATGTCATCTGAGAGTAAACGAAGGATCTTAGGCCGGCCAATGGATGAGAAACTGTATCTTTCTTAGGAATCATCGGAATAAATCATTCCGTCTTTATCACGATGGTAAGGAATTGAATCCACGTAGTCCACGGACCCACGGTCTTCGTCTTCATCAGTATAAACATTGGGATACTGCTGTGGGTCAGGCTGGTCCTGGGGTGGTTCATCTTGGGGACCATCGGAGGTACCAAAACGGGCAACTTCCTGCCAGGTGTCTTCACCGTCATAAATGACCTGATTTTGGGCGGGATCTTGAAAGTCCTGGAGGGACTGGATATTAAACGGGGGATTAAGGACATCTTCTTCTACCGGTCTGAGAGACCTGTCTCCCCCCTGGGATTTAAGACTGCAGTCTACGCATGTTGTGGCTTCAGGCATTGCTTTCAGCCTTTCCCCGTCAATGGTCCGGCCGCATATGGAACATGTGCCGTAGGTCCCTTCCTCAATGGCTTTAAGTGCTTCATCAATCCTTGCAGCTTCAATGTTAGCATTTTCTCTCAAGGCAAAATCCTTGGAACGTTCAAAGGTTTCGTTTCCGATATCTGCAGGGTGGTTATCATAGGTTGACAATTCGCTGATACTGTCCTGGAGCGAGACGTTGAGGCTGTCCCTTTCCATTTCGTCAATGAGGTGCTGCAGTTCGTCTTTTCTTTGGAGTAGGATCTGCCTGTTGTGTTCTATGTCGATATGCTGCATAAGGGTTACCTCCTGAAGGCAAATAATTGTTCTTTCAATAAAAGGAGTTCCCCTTTCAACAGGATGATATTCTTATATTGTTAATGGAAAGAATAAGCTCTCAATGTAAACGCATAGTATTCTTGAAGTTCAACGGCATGTCTCCTCAGTTACTTTTAAGAAAATCCACAGGGTCGATTGCCTGTACAGGAGAATTTTTGAAGTCTTTTGCATTGCGGGTAACGATGTAATTGGTTTTTCCAGCAACAATGAGGCTACTTTGGGGCTGGCAGAAACTAACGGTCGAACAGAAACAGAATCCCCGTAGGAAAGGAGAGTATTTCCCCAGCAATGAAAGTAGACAGTTTATGAGAGCCATTTTTGAAACAAAAAACCGTTTTCAGGCTTAAACCATGAAAACGGTTGTTTTTTTCGCCCAGCATGGGCTTATATACAGGGTGAGAGGTCGGGGGCTTGGCGCCCCCTCCTACTCGATTTTTTTGAGAAATATCGTTTGGAAAATTGTATTTTTGGGTTGCTTTTATTGTAGATGGGATCCCGGAGGCATTGGCCGGTCACCGGATCTATCATATCTTTGATCAATCAGGTGATTCATCCCGCGTACCAGGGTATCGTCTTCCAGTACGCTGTAGAGATGGTAACCCAGGTCCTCACGGTCTACCAGAACCTCTTCCAGAACTTGAACAGTACCCCAATCCTTCAGTTCATGGGCACGGGTGATGGTTTTGCGCAGCATCTCCTGTATCTTTAGCTCATGCTCCAGGTCATTGCGTAAAAAGTCACGTATTGAGTAGCGGCCTTCCACTTCACACTTAATGTATGAAATTTCATGTTGAGTAACAGGATGTGCTGTAGGTACCATTCCCAAACGGGCTACTCTTTCACCAATCATATCAATATGTTTCTGGGTTTGGTCTATGTGTTCTTCCAAAAGCTCGTGTATACTAATGAAGCCTTCCGCACCTTCGGACAACCAATGGTGCTTGTTGTATTGATGGAGGGCGACGTTTAAGGCGCACTGGTGGTCATCCAGCATTAAGGCCATTTCTTGGCGTACTTCTTTAGGTAAACCGATCCCCGCTCCAACCTCTTTAGCGGTCCTAGGCTGCTGTCTGAGTATCATCCGATGATCGGTAGAATGCCCAGGCATCTTGGGGTCAAATCCTGACCTGTTCAACTGGAATTCCCCTTTGAAATTGGTCAAATCTGTCATTACACCTGTGATTTCCTGCGGAGTCTGTGTAATCGGTTGCATGTTCTCCATCAAAAAACCTCCTTATGATTCTTTACAACAATATTATTTTTTTCAATAATTAGGAGATTATTCATTTAGGTTTATCGGTAGGGGTATTCTGAATAACTTATCAAATAAATATGTCTCTATTTATGAGTAATTGCGGGTACACTGAAGAAAGTAGATGACAAGTATTAAAGATTGTTTCTGCTCTTATTTGACATAATAACATCTTGCCGTGATATTATTAATGATGCATTTAAATATCTAGTAATTATATTGAAGGTCGAGGTAGCTTAATGTTAGAATTGCTATTATCAAAACTGAAGGAGTCCTCTTTATCAGTAATTCCCATTATAATTCTGGTATTTTTCTTAAATTATACCGTTGCACCTATGCCATTATGGAGTATGGTATTGTTTTTGGTCAGTGCCTTTTTAATGATTTTAGGAATAACCCTGTTTAATCTGGGGGTGGATGTGTCTTTAATTCCCATAGGGGAACGAATCGGTTCCGAGTTAGTAAAAAGCAGGAATCTGCTCTTTATCGTAATATTGACTTTTGTTATAGGTGTATTTATTTCTGTAGCGGAACCGGATCTAATTGTCTTGGCCGGACAAATAAATGGTGTACCCGATTCTACTATTATCTTTTTTGTTTCTGTTGGCGTAGGTGTGGCACTGGTAGGGGCTTTTTTGCGAATCTTGTTTCAGTTTCCCCTCTCATATATTCTAATTGGCTGTTATCTGCTAGCTGCTATACTTTCAGGGTTCACCAGCAAGGATTTTGTTTCTATCGCTTGGGAGTCTGGTGCAGTAACAACTGGTCCAATTATGGTGCCTTTTGTAATGGCTCTCGGACTTGGTTTGGCATCGGTCCGTGGTGATAAAACGACAGAAGAGGACAGCTTTGGTCTAATTTCTCTTTGTCTTATCGGCCCTATTCTGACAGTTTTAATTTTAGGAATGTTTTTTACTCCTTCTGGTGGTAGTGCTTTAGTTGTTCCTGAGATTCAGTCAATGTCTGACATTGTCTCACTTTATGGTTCCAGTTTTCCCGAATACTTTAAGCAAATAGCTGTAGCCCTCTTTCCTATAATCTTTCTTTTTGCCATATTTCAAGTCCTTAAGCTGCACTTAAGAACAAAAGCCATATTGAAAATTACAGCTGGAACCACTTACACTTTTTTTGGTCTTGTTTTGTTTTTAACCAGTGTAAATGTTGGTTTTATGCCTGCTGGGTATCAATTGGGCAGCATCTTGATTGGGAATAACAGTTCCTGGGTGTTGATTCTCGTTGGAATGCTTATCGGATATTTTGTAGTGGCTGCGGAACCGGCGGTTTTCGTACTGAAGAGGCAGGTTGAAGAGATTACAGTAGGAGCAATTTCAGCTAAAGCGATGGGGGTGGGACTATCGATTGGTGTAGCCATATCAGTTGGTTTAGCTATGCTTCGTGTTGTTACAGGTTTGTCTATTCTTTATTTTGTTATCCCGGGATATGTGATTGCTCTTGGTCTTACATTTGTGGTTCCCCATCTTTTTACCTCGATAGCATTCGATTCAGGCGCAGTCGCTTCAGGCCCTCTGGCTGCAACATTTATGCTTCCCTTTGCTATTGGAGCCTGTGAAACTGCCGGCGGAAATATCTATACCGATGCATTCGGTATTGTTGCTTTGGTTGCCATGACTCCGGTTATCACTCTTCAGCTGTTTGGTTTGGTTTATGCTATTAAATCTCAAATTGCAGAAAGAGAAGTTGTTATGCCGGTTGTAGAAGATACGATTATTGATTTGGATTATACTTCTTCTGATGAAGTTGACGGAGACTTAGATGACAGCTCTGGCGAAAACTAGAGTGGTAGTATAAAGGATTACAGATTCCTGAAAATCCAATGGGTTACAATATCCAACAAAAGCTATCCATTGACAATGAAGTGGGGGATACTAATGGTTGATAGTTCAGAGGCCCGGCTAGAAGCCCTTATTACAATAGTGGATTATGGTTTAGGTAATGTTTTGAGTAATGTATTTAAGAAAACAAATATGCCAATTTCCTTACTGACTTATGGATATGGTTCTGCCAAATCTGCAGTCTATGATATTCTCGGTTATGGTGGCCCTAAAAAAATTGTTTCTGTAAGCATTCAAACAAAAAACATGTCTAATTATATTATGAATTATCTTCACAATAAAATTGATCTCCACAAGCCGGGAACGGGGATAGCTTTTACTATAAGGGTAAGTAGTATTGGCAGGGTTCTGTCTACAATTTGTCTACATGCGGGTGAGAATTTAAGGATAGGAAGTGAGGATATGGCTGCAATTTCAAAGGATCCCTTTCATCTAATCATTACAGTTGTAAATAGTGGCTATTTTGAACAGGTTATGGAGGCTGCAAATAATGCGGGGGCAACCGGAGGAACCTTAGTCCATGCGCGGGGCTTAGGATCAAAGGAAGCTATGAAATACCTTGGCATAACGATACAGCCTGAAAAGGATCTTGTCTTAATTCTCGCACCGAAGGAGAAGAAACATGCAATTATGGAGAGTATTAAGAATGAGGTCGGGCTAAACACGGCCGGTATGGGTATTTGTTTTTCTTTACCAGTAGATAGAGCTATAGGATTTGGATCAAGTATTGATGACCTTAAATAATGCCTCGTTAAGTTAATATACAAAATTGTAATGGCATTGAGGATTGTTTCCAGGTGGTAATAGTCGCCATTGGAATTATTATAATTGGCTCTACCTCAATGCTTTTTGTATTTATCAAAATAGGGGACTTAAATCAAAGGAATTCACGGTTCGAATGGGATTAAAGTCAAGGAAACATTTTTATACAGGCTCCTTTACAGGAACAAACGTTCTATTGTATTATTTAGGTAAGGAGCTGGTTTTCGTGGACGTTTTCGAAAAGCTGAAAATCCTGACTAGTGCAGCGAAATATGATGTAGCCTGTACATCCAGTGGTGCCAATAAAAAGGCTGTTCCCGGGGGCATAGGAAGTGCATCTCCCTGGGGAATATGCCACAGTTTTGCAGGGGACGGGCGGTGCATTTCCCTGTTAAAGTTGTTGATGACCAACGTCTGCATTAACGACTGCAAGTACTGTGTCAACCGATGTTCTAATGACGTACAGCGGACTTTTTTCACGCCACGAGAGCTGGCTGATTTAACTATCAATTTTTACCGCCGCAACTATATTGAAGGGTTGTTCCTGAGTTCGGGAGTAATTAATAATGCAGATTACACCTGTGAACAAATGATTGAAACCCTGCGCATCCTGCGTGAAGAGTACCGCTTCTCAGGATATATTCATGCGAAGGCTGTGCCTGGGGCTGATACTGCTCTGGTTGCCAAATTGGGTATGCTGGCGGACCGAATAAGCGTAAACATTGAACTTCCCTCCCAGCGCAGTCTGCAGCTGCTGGCACCGGACAAACCAGCAGAGTCTATTTTGACTCCCATGGAGTTTATTTGTCACAGGATTCAGGAAAATATTTCGGATCGAAAAACTTTTAGACATACACCCAAATTTGCTCCTGCAGGCCAGAGTACACAAATGATCATAGGCGCAACGCCGGACACCGATTACCAGATTCTAAGACTGTCACACGCCCTTTACAGTAAGTATAGGCTGAAGAGGGTCTTCTATTCAGCGTATATTCCAGTTTCTTCAAATACCCTGCTGCCCCCTGTAGGTTCGAAGCCCCCTCTTTTGCGGGAACATCGTCTTTACCAGGCTGACTGGCTGCTCAGGTTTTATGGCTTTTCACCCGGTGAGCTTCTAGATAAAGAGAACCCGAACTTTAATCCCTTCATTGACCCCAAGTGCAACTGGGCTCTCAACCATATGGAATTTTTCCCCGTAGAAGTTAACCGTGCCTCCTACCAGGAACTGCTTAGAGTGCCGGGGATTGGCGTTACCGGCGCCAAACGGATAATCTCTACCCGGCGAACAGGTGTACTAAACTTTGATGGTCTAAAAAAGTTGGGTATTGTCTTAAAACGTGCCCGGTATTTCATTACCTGTGGTGGAAGGACTGTTGAGGGGCTAAAATGCAACCAGGATGAGATTCTCAAATCTCTGTTATCAAAGAGGGCCTTAAGCATGTACAATCAGGGACTGCCCCTGCAGCCGCAGCCGGAGCAGCTGTCTTTTTTTGATGAACCGCTATTATCGGAGGGGGATAATAGGAAATGCCTGACGGGTCAGATATAGTTTATTCTTATGATGGGAGTTTTGAAGGGCTCTTATGCTGTGTCTTCGAGAGTCTTGAAAAAAGGGAAGTTCCTGCGGAAATATTGCTTAAGGATGCTCCCCAGGGGGTGCTCTTTCCCGTAAAAAATATCATTACGGATATCCACAAGTATGACAGGGTTCTTTCTGCTGTAACGGATAAAATAAGTTTTTCCGCCCTGGATTTTGCGCGTCACGCCTTCTTAACTTGTCTGCCCCAAAAGGAGCGGTATATACTTTTGTTCTTACGCCTAGGCTTCCAGTATGGGGCCTCCGTGATGGACATGCTCACCGATGAAGTGGTGAATACCCTTTTCAAAGCTGTAAAACATTTGAAAAGGGAAAGCCATCTTTTAAAGGGTTTCATACGTTTTTCTGTCAATAGCAACGTGCTAACTGCCGAAATTGAACCCAAAAATTATGTACTTCCATTGCTGTCGCGCCATTTTTGCGGACGCTACCCGGAGGAACACTTTTTAATTTATGACAGGACCCACGGTATGGCTCTGGTTTACCGTCCCTACCAATCGAAAATTATACCGATTGAGGACTTTCTGCTGTCTGAACCGGATCCAGAGGAGCAGGCTTATCGTGAAATGTGGCAGCTTTTTTACAATTCAATTGAAGTTGAGGGGCGACACAACCCAAAATGTCGGATCAGCCACATGCCCAAGCGCTATTGGAAGTATATGACTGAGTTCCAAAACAAAAAAAACTGTCTGCCAAAGTTGTGTGAGCCTTGCCTAAAGGATTAACATCGGAGAGTTATCATTAACCTTGGGCTTGATAAATTAACGATGTACCTTTATTTAAATACAAGATGTTACAATTATTTAAATACAAGATGTTACAATGAACAAAATTTCAAATTATAAGGGAGGTTTCCAAATGGCTCAAAATGGCATAGGTAACCTAGAGTCTTCCGTCTACAAAGAGAAGAAATACGACATTTTGCTTACTCAAATGCGGGCTCTTCTCGAAGGCGAACACCATACGGTTTCGATCCTTTCCAATGCCTCAGCTTTATTGATGAGCGAACTGGGTGACATTAATTGGGTGGGGTTTTACCTGATGAATGATGGTGGACTAATACTGGGACCTTTTCAGGGAAAGCCAGCCTGCATGCATATTGCTGTGGGACAAGGTGTTTGCGGAACAGCAGTATCCCGAAATGAGATCCAGGTAGTGGCAGATGTACATAAATTCCCGGGACATATTGCCTGCGACAGCGCTTCCAATTCGGAAATTGTAATACCTCTAAGGGATAAAGGCAGAGTTGTTGGAGTTTTAGATATTGACAGCCCATCTTTTGCGCGGTTTGATGCAGTTGATGCCCTGTGGCTGGAGAGAATTGCCCGGATTATTGAAGAAGCGTGCAATTGGGATTCCCAGTGAACCTTTCCCACTTCCCTGCTCTTTTTTTTTTCTGCCAACGAATATCTGGGTGATATAGATGTTTGGATTTAGGTTCGGTATCAGCCCGGTCCCGGTTGGTCAGAATAAGTCCAAACAGACAGAATGGGAGATAACATTAATGCCAACCCTGTATGTTATGGTTGCACTTCCCCGTTCAGGAAAAACCACTTACGTTAGTGAACACTTTAAGGATATTCCTGTTGTTTCCGCTGATCAATTGCGTCTTTTAATACATGGAAAACGGTATGCAGCGGAGCAGGAACCAAAAGTATGGTGGGTCCGAAATATTATGCTTAAGGCTTTGATGGAACAGGGGTTGGATGTGGCTGTTGACCAGACAAACATTACCCGTAAAAGGCGGGAACCGCTGGTAAAGTTGGCGGAAGAGTATGGTTTTAAAGCTGTAGCTGTTGTATTAAAAACGGACATTGAGATATGTAAAGCCCGTGCCGTTGAGACCGATCAGGAGGATTTAGTACCAGTAATTGAGGAATTTGCGAAACAATTCGAACCGGTTACTGAAGATGAGGGGTTTGCGGAAATTATTTACGTATGAATAAATGTCTCTGCTGATATTGCAGGTAAAAATATTGTAGTAATGAAATTATTTCCTCATAAGTAATCGTTTTGAGGAGATTGGGGGATGCCTTGTAAAATGGAGCAAAATTTCTTGAAAAGCTTGGTACTCTCTTTATTACCACTAAAGATACTGGTACCGGGTTTGGGGTTGGCTACAGCATTGCCCAGCGCAACAATGCAATCATTGAGGTAGAGAAGGGGTTTTCGGGGACAACGTTTTTTGTTAAGTTTTTTAAGTAGGACTTTACGCTCCTTGAAAAAACATGTAATAGCAGGGGAAACGTGGAGGTTTGGAGAAAACTATTCGCGACTGTATTCTTAAGATGAGGACGTGATTAAACATTGCCTGAATTGGGAAAACGCCTGAAATCTCTCCGGGAAGAAAAAGGGCTTTCACTGGAGGAGGCAGGGGAAGAACTAAATATCAAGAGTGAAGATTTGAAAGCTCTTGAAGAAGAGGACTTTTTTTCTTTTCCTGACAGGCAGTTTGCTGTAACAGTGCTCAATATTTATGCTGATTTTCTCGGTTTGGATAAGGAACAGGCAAACCAGGAATTCAGTCGGATTTGGCCAGAGTTTGGGCCCTTAAGGACCTTTGGCAAAAAGCTGTTCCAAAAACCGAAACAAAACAGAAAAACGGGGGTTCCCCAAAGGCAATACCCGTTCAGAAAGAAAGCTCCTCTGTTTGCTTTGGCGCTGGTGTTATGCGGGGGTATATTTTTGTATTCATCCTATTCAGAAGGTTTTTTTGGTGGTCAGGGGGATAAAAAAATCCAGCCGAAAACTACTGGGACTGTTTCAAGGAGTGAGCAGGTGCCAGATGAGGCTTCTGAACTGGAACTAGATCCGACCGATGTTAAAACGGATATTGTTGAAGGAGAGGCTATTTTTCTGGAAATAACGACACCGGGAGGGGAATGCTGGCTGGAAGTAGTGGCGGATGGTGAACAGGTATGCTATCTCCTGGTTCCGCAGAATACCAAACCTTTAACGTTTACTGCTTATGAGGAGATGAGTGTTCTCATTGGAGATGCCGCTGCCGCAATGATTAAATGTAACGGTAAAGATTTAGGAGTCTTGGGCAACCGGGGCGTTGTAATCAAACGGGTCTTCCTGGCCAAGGACAATAAGGGCTAGTTATTTTTTTGAAAATTAACCTAGTCCCTGCTGCTGGCGGGGATTTTTTGTTTTAAGAAGGGAGATGGAAGTCTTTAAATGTTTATTTCTTCAGCCAGTGGCTTTAAGAGGGATTCGGCCTTTTTGCGGTCAAGGAAAAGTTCGAATGGGTGAGGGGTTGAATTTGTTTCCTCTGATGAAGTAAATTATTATTCAGCAGAGACTGCTTCCGGACCATATAACGGGCGGGTTTCCCCGGGGGAGGGACAATAATGTGCTGTATCAGGAAGGCAGAAATAACTGATTTGGCTGCTATTACGGAAATATACAACGATGCAATATTAACAACTACTGCAACCTTTGACATTGAACCAAAATCTCTGGAAACGCAGGAGGCATGGTTTTATGCCCATGGTCCCAGGTACCCTTTGATTGTTGCGGAGGTTCAGGGGGAAGTGGTGGGCTGGGCTTCCTTAAGCAGGTATTCGGACCGCTTGCCTTACGAAAAGACGGCAGAGATATCCGTCTATGTGAAGGACGGTTTCCGGGGGCGCGGTATCGGCAGGAAACTGATGGAAGAAATCATTGCCCGCGGCAGGGCCGCCGGTTTGCATACGATTCTAGCCCGCATTACTGCAAGTAATGAGCAGAGCATTTACCTTCATGAGGCATTTGGTTTTCAACATATTGGTGTCATGAGGGAAGTTGGCCGGAAGTTTGGCATGCTCCTGGATGTCTGTTTAATGCAGTTGATATTTCCCCAATCATAGGCCCAAAATAATTTCTTTCCTGGCTCAAGGTCTTTGTAAGGCTGCGACAGCTTAAAAAGGCCGTAAAAAATTTTCTCACACAAAGAAGGGTTTTTCCCAGGGATTGCTAAACTCAACCGCCCTGTGAAATACCCTTTTTAGTCTTTCTAGGTTTTTTAGCTATCTGTCTTGTAAACTTCGTCCATGGTTAAAGGCCTTGATATTGGCTTCCAAAACTTCACCCTTGAATTGGCTTTCCAAGGCTTTTATGAAATCTTCAGGTGGTACTATCTGCAGTATCTCATTTGATGTACCTAGGGCCATGACTGTTATGCCTTTGCTGTGCCCGAGGGCGAGAGCCTCGCTATGAAAGGGGAAGCCATATTCTTTGACGCGGTTTTTGGGGGTAATTACAGCCGAGGAGTCATAAACGATTGTGCCGGACTCTGATACCAGGGGTTCGTACTGTTCATATGCCCCCTGTGTCAGAGCTAAGAGAAAATTAGCAGTAACCACAATGGGGAACATAATTTCCTCGGTGCTGATAATCAGGCTTGACTGGCTGGAACCACCCCGGGCACGGGCACCGTAACTCTGGTTTTGGGCAATGAAATATTCTCCTCCCAGCATGACTGCTCTGGCCAGCAGTTCAGCTCCAACACCTAATCCCTGCCCGCCGGATCCTGCTAGAATTATATCCCACCTTTTTTTCATGACATTTCGCCCCCTTTGTTTGCCTGTAGCCTTTTTGCATAATTATTATACTCGGTGATAAAATCAACCCGTTCGCGCTGAACCTTAATTCCATGCCAGAAGAATTTTTCTTTTTCTTCATGGGGGAGTTTTTCATAATCTTTCAAAGGCAGGGTTTTTTCTTTAAGTGTTCTGAACATATCAACGGCATTTCCCAAATTATTATATCTACCAAAATAAGTGGGGCAGGGGGACAATACCTCCACGAAAGATAACCCCTGGGTGTTGATTGCCTTTTTTATAAAGGAAAAGAGTTCTACGGTATGATAGACTGTCGTTCTGGCTACAAAACTTGCTCCGGCTTCGGCAACCACCGAGCACATATCAATTTCCGGTTCCGGTTTTCCATACCTGGATGTGCTGGTGATGGTGTTCTGAGGAGTGGTCGGCGAAAACTGTCCTCCTGTCATTCCATAATTACGGTTGTTTCCGATGATGACAGCAACGTTTAAGTTTCTCCGGGCAGCATGGATGAGGTGGTTTATCCCGATAGCATAGCAGTCGCCGTCCCCCAGAAAAGCAATAATTTTCAGGTCCGGACAGGCAGCGTTAATTCCTGTAGCAAAAGCAAGAGTTCTTCCATGGGTTCCCTGAAAACGGTTAAAGGTAACGTAATCTCCTGCCCGCCCCGAACACCCTATACCACTGGCAATAAGGGCTTTATGTGGGGGTATCTGCAAATCGGCTAGAGCCATAGCAATACCTTTAAGAGTTATTCCGTGACCGCACCCGGCGCACCACATGTGCGGAAGGCGATCCCAGGCAATATAGTCTTCGAATGAATAGGATTCAGACATTATCTTAGAACCTCCTTAATCTTTTCTATAATCTCTTGAGGCGATATCACCTGTGTATCTGCACGGAGTACGGGAATAACCTCAAGTCCCGGGAGTATTCTTTCTACCTCACCTGTGAGCTGTCCCCTGTTCATTTCTACCACAAAAACCTTTTCTGCTTGGGAGCAGTATTCTTGGATATTTTTTTCTGGGAAAGGCCAGATGGTTTTCAGGTCCATCATACCTATTTCAAAGTTATCATTATTTAGGAAATGGACGGCTTGACGAGCTGCCCGGGCAGAAATCCCAAAGGAAATAACAACCGCATCCGGGTTTTTGGACCCATAGCATTTAGCCTGGGGCAGTTCTTCTTGGTACCCAGTTATTTTTGTTTCCAATCTTTCCAGTTGACACCTGGCAGTTGTCGGGTTCGCTGTAGAATAGCCTTTTTCATCGTGTATCAGACTGGTTACCCTGAGGATGTGCCTGTTTCCATATGGAGACAGGTGGGGAACGCCTTTTTCATTAGGGCGGTATGGGAGATACTTTTCTGGTTCAATTTCCGGTGCAGAACGAGGGGTAATTTCTAATTCTCCATCATCATATACAGAAATTTTTTCCCTAAGGTGTGCAAGAGCACCATCGCTCAGGAGAATAACGGGAGTAGAAAATCGCTCCGCAAGATTAAAGGCCTCAATTGTTAGATCGTAGCATTCCTGCACTGATGCGGGAGCCAGAGCAATTATTGTATGGTCTCCGTGGGTGCCCCAACGTGCCTGCATGATATCCGCCTGGCCTGGGCGGGTAGCCACCCCGGTACTGGGGCCAAAACGCTGGACATTAATTATTACACAAGGAACTTCTGCAAGGATTGCGAAGCCCAGGTTTTCCTGCATCAAGGACATTCCAGGACCGCTGGTTGCCGTAAAAGATCTCAGCCCTCCCAGGCTGGCCCCTATTACTGCTGCAATACTGGCCAGCTCATCCTCCATTTGAAAATAGTATCCACCGACTTTTGGCATCTCTTTTGAGCAAAATTCGGCTAGTTCTGATGCAGGTGTAATTGGATATCCGGCAAAAAATTTTGCCCCTGCAGCAATAGCGCCTAATCCGCATGCTTCATTACCCTGCACAAATATCTGTCTCATTTTCCTGCCTCCTTGAAATTGCAAAGTCTGGACACCTGAGGGAGCACAACTTACAGTTAACGCATTTCTCCGGATGGGAGATTACAGGGCTGCCGTCTTTTTCTGAAGTCAAAACTTGCTTTGGGCAGAATTCAACACATAAACCGCACTTCTTGCACAGTTTTCGATCAATCTCAATAGAGCAAGGCTTTTGTGCGGAACTCATTGACTATCACCCCTAAATTTTTTGTATATTCTTACAATTTCGTCTTTTAACCCTATCAACCCTTTTTTTGGGTGCAAAAGAAGGAGTATGATAGAATATATTTGAAACGTACGATAATTTTATCTTTTGAATCTTGTTGATATTTGGAGGAACAGGTAAATGGGCAGTGTTTTTGATATAATCGGTCCGGTCATGATTGGACCTTCCAGTTCGCATACAGCAGGTGCAGTCAATCTGGGAAGAATTGCCCGTCAGGCTTTTGGCCGGGTTCCGGAAAAGATAAGGATTGTCTTGTACGGGTCCTTTGGCGCAACTTATAAGGGCCACGGAACAGATAGGGCAATTGTCGCGGGCGTTCTTGGATATTACCCGCATAGTCCGGAGGTAAAACAGGCTTTAGAGATAGCGAGGGAATTGGGTATTGTTGTGACTATTGCGGTTGAAAAGGATAATCTTTACCACCCCAATACGGCACGGATAGAGCTTAGCAGCGGTGGGATGTCCACGGAAATAGTTGGCGTGTCCCTCGGTGGGGGCGCGGTGTCTATCAAAGAGGTGTTTGGTTTTTCCATTGATATTTCCGGGAAATACAACACTATCCTCTGCTCTTATCCTGAGCAGGTAGGAATGGTTGCCAGGGTGACGCAAATCCTAGCGGCAGAAGGAATAAACATTGCCTTTATGGAGGTTTCCCGGAGTGGCAGGAAGTCAAATGCTCTCATGGTTGTTGAAGTGGATGATGAAATCCCTGAGGATGTATTGAATAAAGTTTCTGAAGTTTCAGGTATGCTAGGTGTGAGATATATTAGAAAATTAAGCTGAAAGGGGTTTTCTTTTTTGGCCTTAGATGCTATACAGAACTTTCAACAGTTGGTTGAAACAGCGTTAGAAAACCACTGTACTATCTCTGAAGTGGTATTGGAATATGAAATGGAAAGCACTGAAAAGTCCCGTGTTGAACTGTTGGAACAAATGCTGGGCAACTGGCGTGTAATGAAAAATTCGGTCCTGGAAGGAATGGCCAAACAGGAAGCAACCATGGGAGGGCTGGTAAAAGGTTCTGCTTCTATAGTGGAAGCAGCCATTGCCGCTAAGAGGATTTCCGAGGACCGGTTATCCAAAACAGTACTCCGGGCTTTGGCTGTGGCTGAATTGAATGCCTCTATGGGGTTGATTGTGGCTGCTCCAACAGCCGGCTCTTGCGGGATTTTACCTGCAGTACTGGTTACCGCTCAGGAAGAAAAGAATTACCCTGACGACAAGATAGTGATGTCCCTTTTTACTGCTGCAGGCATCGGTTTGGTTCTGGCCAAAAACGCCAGTATTGCTGGGGCTGAGGGGGGCTGTCAAGCTGAGTGTGGTTCTGCTGCCTCTATGGCTGCAGGCGCATTGACGGAACTGGCAGGAGGCACGGTAAACCAGGTTGCAGAGGCTGTGGCACTGTCCTTGAAAAATGTTTTAGGTCTTACCTGTGATCCAGTCGGGGGGTTAGTGGAAGTGCCCTGTATTAAAAGGAACTCCTTTCTTGCAGTAAATGCTATTGTTGCTTCCGATTTAGCTCTTGCAGGTATACGCAGTGTAATTCCCGTTGATGAGGTTATTGGTGCCATGAAGGAAACAGGGGAGTTGATGCCCCTAGCATTAAAAGAGACGGCACAAGGGGGGCTGGCTGCCACACCTACAGGGAAGGTAATCGGCAAGAAATTACAGGAAGAGACATTTGAAAAATGAATTCCAAAAAAACCCACAAGAAGCACTAAGAAGCAGCTATTAGGTGTACGGGGTACCAAACGCCAAAAGAATGCCAAAAACGAGGCAAATTTTCAAATAAGTTTGCCTTTTCTGGAATATTTATTAAATAAGAGGAAATGAATATTAATGTAGTGCTCAACTCGTATTGCGGGTTGCAGCAAGACAACCAGATTTAGGGGCAGTTTTGGGGATTTACCCATGCTGCTCCCCTTTTATTTCCGGTGGCTTCCGTCATCCCCAAGGGTAAAGACTACCGCAGCACTGTGTTTGGAGGAAATGGATGCCCTTACTATTATCCCGAGCGATAAAAATTAAGTGCCCGCTATCCCAAGCGTAGCTAAAAATTAAGTGCCGGCATGTCATCCTAACGGCAGCGAGTCACAGCAATGTCACCCTGAGCCCAGCGATTCACACAATGTCCTCCTGAGCGCAGCGAAGGATCTTAGGTTAGGAAATAGCATATTACAAAAAGACAAGCGGTGATAGTTATGGAATTTTTCGGGCAGGATCAAATTTTATGCCAAAAAATAAGCTCTTTACCCCAAATTGTTTCCTGGAAAAAGTCACTTGACTCTCTTCCTGCAGAAAAAGTTTGTTTCGAAAAGTACCTTTTTACAGCAGCATCAAAGGTGCTGTTTGGAGGTAAACCCGGTGAACTTCTTCTGCTCCGGGAAGACCCATCCTTTGGGGATAGTTTGAACAATCTTCTGGAAAGAGCCAAAAGGTTAACGTGCATCTGGGGAGCCTGGCTTTTTGTATTGGGTATCGTTTCCTTGGGTGCCAGGATTGTTATCTATGACCGGGGAAGAGTCAATCGGGCGCTCAAAACGGCAAGAAATACGCCTTTGTTTATAAAGGCAGGTTATTCAGATTTTTCTTCCGCTGAAGAGTTTTTTGCTGAGATAGGCCGGCGGTGGGAAGAAACAGGAGAGATACCCCATGAAATAGGTGTTGCTCTAGGGTATCCGTTGAAAGACGTTGTAGGTTTTTTAGGGCTCGCTCCTTTGCCGTACATTGGCAATTACGGGTGGAAGGTCTTTGGCACAGAGGAGCCCTCCATCCGGCTCAGGGACAAGTACGAAGGGGCAAAACAAGCTGCCCTGAAATTCCTCGAGGAACCTAATAAAGAGGGCGTGGATGAATCGCCCCGTATGCTGCATTAGGTTGCGTCTTTTTTTTCTTCGGCTTGGGCGGCCTGGGGCCGTAATACTGGTAATAGTCCACCTTTATATTGCCGTTGTATAGCTTGCGTTTTTTGCTGGCTTTTTTCCCAAACAGCTGTTCAAAGTGGGGGTGGGAGGTCAGTATATAATGGGACCAAGTATCCAGTTTGGCAAAAATTTTGCCCATTTTTCTGTACAGCTCTTCTACTTCCTTTTTTTCGCTCAACCTTTCCCCATATGGAGGGTTGCTGATAGTCTTTCCGTACTTTTTCTTCGAACTGAGAGCCGACAGGGGCTGTTGCTGGAAATGAATTGCGTTGTCCACCTTGGCTTTGGCAGCGTTGTCCCGAGCCAGGCGGATTGCCCTGTTGTCAATATCGTAGCCCATAATGTCAAGTGGGCAGTCTTTATTGAGGGCGTCCAGGGCTTCCTCACGTGCTTTCTGCCACAGCTTTTTGGGAATAACCGGCCATTTCTCGCTGACAAAACTCCTGTTGCTTCCAGGGGCCATGTTATATCCAATCATAGCTGCTTCGATAGGAATTGTACCTGAGCCGCAGAAGGGGTCAACAAGTGTGGTGTCAGGATGCCACCTTGATAAAAGCACCATTGCCGCAGCCAGTGTTTCCTTTAACGGTGCCGGTGAGTTTATTTCCCTGTATCCCCGTTTGTGCAGTCCGGCCCCGCTGGTATCAATAGTCAGTGTCGCCGTATCCTTTAATAGGGCCACTTCAATTTTGTACATAGGTCCGGTTTCTTCAAACCAATCAACCCGGTATTTGTTTTTCATGCTCTCCACTACTGCCTTCTTAACAATTGCCTGGCAGTCGGGAACGCTGAAGAGGGTAGACTTTATTGACTTACCTTCCACCGGGAATTCTGCGTTTTTGGGCAGCCAGTCTGCCCAGGGGAGGGCTTTTGTTTGTTCAAAAAGTTCTTCGAAAGTGACGGCTGTAAACTCTCCCATTTTAAGCCTTATCCTGTCCGAAGTACGAAGCCAGAGATTTGTGCGGCAAAGAGCTTCCAGGTCTGCCTTGAAGGTTACCCTACCGTTTTCTACCATTAGGTCTTCATAACCAAGTCTTTTGAGTTCGTCGGCGACTATTGATTCCAGTCCAAAGGTTGCTGTGGCTATTAATTCCACTCTTCTGTGTCAACTCCTTATATGCTTTACTTGGTGCTGTTGAATACTTCTTGTTCTATAGTTTGTACCTTAATCCTTTTACTATTTTGGCCTTGTTTGCCTCAGGCCAAAATAATCTATAAAGCATATTTTCCAATTAAGCAGGATTATGCAATTTTTGACAGGAAACTATTAGTAGCAACAACTGTAAAGGAAAAGGAGGACAAGAGATTTGAAGACTTTAGAATATGAGGGCAAGAAAGTTTTCAGAAAATACAGTCTTCCTGTTCCCCGGGGAATCCCAGCAGTTTCGCCGGAGGAAGCCAGGACAGCGGCCAGGGAACTAGGCGGGGAAGTGGTAGTTAAGGCGCAGGTGCATATTGGCGGCCGGGGAAAGGCAGGGGGGATTAAGTTTGCTGCTGACCCTGAGGAAGCCGAAAAGAAGGCTGCAGAAATTTTGGGCATGGATATAAGGGGCTATACAGTTGAAAGAATTTATATAGAAGAAAAAGTGGATATCCGGGGAGAGTATTATATCGGTATTACAACGGACCGTTCTGCACGGCTTCCTGTGATGATAATCAGCAGCGAGGGCGGAATGGATATTGAAACCGTAGCCAGGGAGAAACCGGACAGGATTACAAAATTTAATATCGACCCCCTTTGGGGCCTTCACCCTTACCAGGTGAGGAAAGAAGCTCTGCGGACCGGTATTGATGCCGATAAGGCTCGTGCGGTAGCCGGTCTTGCCATGAAACTTTATGAGCTGTATCTAAAGGAAGATGCAACCCTGGTAGAAATCAACCCGGCTATTGTCCTTCCCGACGGGGAAGTGATTTGCGGTGACAGTAAGCTTGTCCTTGATGATAATGCCGGTTTCAGGCACCCTGAATGGGAATCTGAAATTATTCCTGATGTCTATGACCCCGTTGAAATAGAGGCCAGGGAAAACGGTATCAGTTTTGTCCGCCTTGAGGGCAATATTGCTGTTATAGGAAACGGGGCAGGTCTGGTAATGAGTACCCTTGACAGTTTAGCCCTGGAAGGGGGCAGTGCTGCCAACTTTCTTGATATCGGGGGCGGAGCGCTGGCGGAAAGGACGGAAAAGGCACTAAAGCTGGCTTTTGGGCTTTCAGGAATCGATGTGGTATTCATCAATATTTTCGGGGGCATTACCAGGTGTGACGAGGTTGCCAGGGGTATTGTGGCAGTGATGGAGGAAGTCAAACTGGACAAACCTGTTGTGGTTCGTTTGATTGGCCATAATGAGGAAAAAGGCCGGAGAATTCTTGAAGAAAGCGGTTTGAATATCCACATATATGAGACGATGCGTGACGCTACTCGTCAAGCGGTAAGTTTTTCACTGGGAGGGGCATAGTATGAGCATTTTGATATCCAAGAAGACACGTGTCCTGGTACAGGGAATAACCGGGCGCGAGGGGAGCTATCATACCGCCATTATGCAGGAGTACGGTACAAATATCGTTGCGGGAACCGCCCCTGGAAAGGGCGGCCAAATGTATAACGGTGTTCCTGTATTCAATACAGTTGAGGCGGCAGCCAAAGAAGGTGTAGATGCCAGCGTTGTGTTTGTCCCGGCAAAGTACGCCTTGGATGCTGTTTATGAAGCTGCCGAGGCGGGAATAGAGCTGATTGTTTGTATTACCGAGGGAATTCCCGTGAATGATGTAATGATGGCCCTGCGCAGGATTAGGGAGTTATACCCCCACACAAGAATTATCGGGCCCAACTGTCCCGGAATCATCAGTCCCGGGAAAAGCAGCTTAGGTATTATGCCCGGCCATGTGTTTAACCCGGGAAATGTTGGTGTCGTCAGCAGGAGCGGTACTCTTACCTACCAGATTGCCTTCAATATGGGAGAGGAAAACCTGGGACAAAGCACGGTTATCGGTATTGGTGGGGACCCTTTTATCGGTTCAAATTTTATAGATATTATCAAGCTCTTTGACGAGGACCCGGAAACGGAAGGAATCTGCATCATTGGTGAGATTGGCGGGTCAGATGAGGAAGAGGCTGCTGCTTATATTAAAGATAATATTTCAAAGCCTGTTGTGGCGTATATTGCAGGTCAGACCGCCCCTCCGGGAAAGAGGATGGGGCATGCCGGTGCCATAGTATCGGCCTCATCAGGTACTGCCGCAACGAAGATAAAAGC
>LFTO01000209.1:0-1731 GCA_001513335.1 Clostridiales bacterium DTU086
ATAAGAAGAGGCGGCAGGTATTCGGTCATATACTTGCCACCCCAACATTTGACAAAGAACCATTTTTTCATTAGACTCAAAAACCTCCACAAGACTTTTTACTCCACCATAAATGGGAAATAACTTCGGTACCAATATATTCAAAAGGAATAATTTAGGTATATTTAGACAAGGAGTTTTAGGTGAGAAATTTTGATAATCTCAAGAAAAAGATGGAGGGGAAGACGATTAAAGGAAGAGTTGCGAGACCGGAAGAAACAATACTTTAGTATTTTGAAATAAATTAAAGGATTATCCCCAACTTTTGGAGAGTTTCGGCAATTCCTGGCGGTCACGTTCAACAAGTTTTTTCTGCCTATTTTAAGGCCTGTGGAAAAAAAATAACTACATAATAGATGTTCAGTAATGATAAAGTTTGCTATAATTTACCATGACCAATATTGTAGCAAATGCTCAAGAAAAGACGAAAAAATACCGAAAGTAATATATGGTCAAAACTTTTGTCATAAATTACACAATTAAGGAGGTATTGTTTTTTGAACAAGGGTGATTTAATTAATGCTGTTGTTGAAAAAACTGGGTTAACAAAAAAGGATACTGAAAAAGCCGTTAATGCAGTATTTGAGATCATTAAGGATTCCCTTGGCCAAGGGGAATCAGTTAAGCTGGTGGGTTTTGGAACCTTTGAAACAAGGGAGAGAGCCGCCAGGGTGGGAAGAAACCCCCAAACCGGAGAAGAAATCCAGATTCCGTCTGCAGTTGTACCGGCTTTTAAGGCAGGTAAAGCCCTAAAAGAATCAGTGGCTTTATAGGTTTTTAGTAATTTCAACTACATAGTTGTTGAAATGGAAATGCCTACGGACAAATACCCCTTTGACAAAGGTCTTCAAAGGGGTATTTGTGTGTGCGCATTAATGCAAAAATTTATTAATTTACTTTGAAAAGTGTACAGGGTGGTTTTTGCAATAGAACAGAAGAAGAAATGGCAGCTAATGTTCCTGTCTTGACCATGGGGAGGTATAAGGAAATTTTTTATTTATGGTGGTTATATCCTGGGTTCATCAGGGAAGACCAACATCCAATATTGTTGAGTTCTAGTTTGGTATTTGAACCTATAATTATGTTGGCGGTAATTGGTTTACTGATCTCCCCTAATAAGCTGATAAAGGGGGAGTGAGAAGGTACAATTTCGAATGGAAAAAATTTCAGGTGGACCCTAACAGGCTAAATCGGAAATAATTGGCTGCCCATTGTGAGGCTGTGGAAATGGTATTTGGTTTACATAATGTAACGAAGGACTCAGGTTAGAAGATCCGGGTGGTACATAACCAGCAGTGTCATTTACTCCGGCTTGGGCGTAAAGCGGAAAGTTTAATTTTTAGATTAGCTTTACATTTCGATTCTAAGGCCTTTTTAATTTAGGGTTAAGGGTTTTATATTACCTCTTTTTTTGCCCGGGAATTACGGCATAAAATTTGGGTCAAAGGTTGCAGAGGTAGTAAGGTATTGTCTATGCTAGAAAATTAAGTGTGTTTTGCTTTTGATGGAGATAATACTATATTTAATCCGGCTGCCTTTGGGCGAATCTTCTGAACTAAAATTTGGAAGGCAGGGCATTGTTTGTGCTTAGAGTGGAGATAATCTACCCGAAGTCCAGAGAGGGGGCTACCTGCGTAGAAATTAGGGGTTAACATCTTTTTAGTTTACATAAGATTTATTATCGGAAGTTAT
>LFTO01000209.1:1753-3110 GCA_001513335.1 Clostridiales bacterium DTU086
ATACGGTTTAGCGCTTTTTTCCTTTATTAACCTAAAGGTACCTGCTGTACTGCTATCAATTTATCCATTTTTTTATCTCCGGGGTCCAGTCTATCAACCGGGGTTATTTTTTTGTTAATTCTCTACTCCACCAGAAACATTGACATTGATTTCCATTCCTACCAGCTGCCTACTTGTTTTCGGGACCAGTAACTCTTGTCCGGGATATATTGTACTGTCGGTTAGACCATTTAGTTTTTTGATTTCCTGCACGGTATTTCTTATATCTTTATGGGCATCCAATGTTTCAGCAATTTCCCACAAGGTGTCATTGGACTGAACAACTATTGTTTGGATACCGATCCTTTCTTCGTTTAATTTATTGTACAGAGCAAAAAAACACCCGAAGAAAAAAGAGATAATTAAAACGAAAGTAAGTGGCTTTGACACTTGAACCCACCCCCAAACAAATGTTCTGTAAAATATTATAATAGAACAACTGTTCGAAGACAAGATTGATTAAGGAAAAAGTTTGGGAAAAACAGAACAATTGTTTGAATGATTTACCACTCTTTGGTATAATTACACTTGAAAGGAGGCGGTATTCTTTGGAGGAACTGAATAAGAGAGAAAGCGAAATTTTGAATTTTATTAAATCGGAAACCAGTCGAAAAGGCTATCCCCCTTCTGTCCGTGAAATTGGCATGGCTGTTGGATTAAAGTCCAGTTCCACAGTTCACGGATATCTAAACAGCCTAGAGGAAAAAGGTTATATCAGGAGGAATCCTTCAAAACCCAGGGCTATTGAAATCTTAGATGACACCAGTATTTCCATAAAAAAAGAAATGGTTAATATT
Source organism: Clostridiales bacterium DTU086 (assembly GCA_001513335.1). Lineage (GTDB taxonomy): Bacteria > Bacillota > DTU086 > DTU086 > DTU086 > DTU086. The sequence goes on from LFTO01000209.1 coordinate 2,590, forward strand.
CCTCTTGTAGGGCGAATTACCGCCGGTTCTCCAATCCTGGCGCAGGAATCCGTGGAAGACGTATATCCCCTTCCCCATGACCTGGTCCGTGCCGATGATACTTTTATGCTGAATGTTACCGGTAACAGTATGGTTGGAGCGGGTATTTTGGAAGGTGATATGCTGATTGTCAAAAAACAGGACTATGCCAGTAACGGTGATATAGTGGTAGCTCTCCTTGAAGATGAAGCCACCGTAAAAACTTTTTATAAAGAGGCTGGCTATATCCGTCTCCAGCCAGAAAACGAATATATGGAGCCTATTATTACCAGTGATGTATTAATTTTAGGTAAGGTAATCGGTTTGATACGGAGATATTAATGAAAAGGCGTATTAACTGAAAAATTACTTTAGTCCTTTTCGGGCTAAGGTATTTTTTATTTTTTATTCTCTATTTTTTTTCCGCGAAGAATTTAAATATAATATTCTCCCCTCTTCTTTGTTCCTTTTCTTTCCAACGGTCTGAGTTATGTCCATGCTCA
>LFTO01000019.1:0-469 GCA_001513335.1 Clostridiales bacterium DTU086
AATACACAGTTTAATCACCCCAGGGAAAGTACTAAAGACGTACACAGAGCTGCAGAAAAACTTATGAAGGCCGGCGTTCCCCTGGGTAATCAAACTGTACTGCTGCGGAACATTAATAACGATCCGCACGTAATGAAAAAGCTGAATCATGAGCTTCTGAAAGCAAGGATTAAACCGTATTATATTTTTCACGCAAAGGCAGTAAAAGGAACTTCCCACTTTATTACGAAAGTTGAAACAGGCATTGAAATTATGGAGAAATTGCGGGGCTTTACTTCCGGTTTGGCTATCCCTGAGTACATTATCAATGCTCCAGGCGGATACGGTAAGATTCCCATGCAGCCTATGTACCGGATATCTTCAGGAAGTGACTATATTATGATTAGGACGTGGGAAGGAAAGACTATAAAATACAACAACTCAGGAAAAGATTAAAAATAAATGTAAAAGCCCTGGTGTTGCCCCCAGG
>LFTO01000019.1:544-12831 GCA_001513335.1 Clostridiales bacterium DTU086
TGGGGCTGCCAGATGAATGAGAGGGATTCTGAAATAATTGCCGGTATGCTGGATGAAATGGGGATGAAACAGGCAGTCGCACCTGACAAAGCTGACATTATAGTACTGAATACCTGCTGCGTTAGGGAAAAGGCAGAACAAAAAGTATATGCCAGGATTGGTGAACTGGTTAAGCATAAAAAGGCTAACCCCGATATATTTATTGTGGTCTGCGGGTGTATGGTGCAGCAAAAAGGAGTACCGGAACATATTGCCCGCAGGTTTCCGGAAGTCAATCTCATCCTTGGTACACATAACTTGTACAGGCTGCCGGAACTTCTTAAAACAGCAGGTAATAAGGGTGTTTTAATTGAAGTTTTAGAGGACAGGCCGGAAAGCTTNNTCTTTTGGGTGCAATAATTTTTGTTCCTACTGCATCGTCCCCTATGTCCGCGGGCGGGAAGTAAGTCGGAAACCTGAAGCAATAATTGGAGAAATTGCCCACCTGGCGGAGAACGGGTGTAAAGAAGTCCTCCTGCTGGGACAAAACGTCAATTCCTACGGCAATGACAATGAAAAATATCCTGACTTTTCCGATCTGCTGCTTCAGGTTGCTGCAGTTGAAGGAATAAGGCGCATCCGCTTTATGACCTCACACCCCAAAGACTTTTCGGATAAGCTGATAGATACAATTGCAGGCTGCGAAAAGGTGTGTAACCACATTCATCTTCCGGTCCAGGCCGGAAGCACCAGAGTGTTGAAAGCCATGAACCGGGGTTACACCCGGGATCAGTACCTGAGTGTGGTTGAGAGAATCAAAAAAAATATTCCGGGAGTCAGTTTAACCAGTGACATTATTGTAGGCTTTCCCGGGGAAAAGGAAGAAGACTTCCAAAACACCCTGGACCTTATCCGCCAGGTGCGTTTTGACAGTGCTTATACTTTCATGTATTCCACCCGAAGGGGGACCAGGGCAGCCTCCCTGGAGGATCCAGTGCCTCCTGAAGTCAAACGGGAGCGGCTGGACAGACTGATGGAAGTGCAGAACGAAATAAGCCTTGAGCTTAACCAGGAATATGTTGGGAGAACAGTAGAAGTACTGTTAGAAAACCGTAGCCAAAAAAGGGACGGGAGGATATTTTATTCAGGGCGAACCTGCACAAATAAAATAGTTTCAGTTGAGAATGCGGAAAACAAAGACCTTTTAGGCCGGTTTGTACAAGTACAAATTTCGGAGGCAAAAACCTGGTCACTTGAAGGCCGACTGGTCTAAATAGGGCACTGAAAGCTGTTTGGGGGAGGGGAAATTTTGAGCAAATATACTCCCATGTTTCAACAGTACCTTGAAATAAAGGAACAGTATAAAGATTCGGTTTTGTTTTTTAGGCTGGGAGATTTCTATGAAATGTTCTTTGAGGATGCCGTAATGGCCTCCCAAATACTTAATATTACTCTAACCGGGAGAGACGCTGGAAAGGAACAGAGGGTACCAATGTGTGGAGTACCCTACCATTCTGCCTCAAGTTACATTGCCAAATTAATCAATGAAGGGTTAAAAGTAGCCATCTGCGAACAGGTCAGTGACCCCTCCAAATCACCGGGCCTGGTGGAACGAGAGGTAATCAGGGTAATTACCCCCGGCACCCTTGTGGAGGATTCGATTTTGGATGCCGGAAAATACAACTACATCGCCTCCATAGCCCTGTATGGGGGTCTGGTTGGCTTATCTTATGCAGATGTATCCACTGGGCTGTTTCGACTGTCGGAATTTAGCTCTGCTGAAGATTCAGTTGTGGATGAAATGCTGCGCCTGGAACCGGTGGAATTGGTTGTTGCCGAGAGTATGTTGCAGAATCCCCTTTGGGCCAAAATCAGAGCCCGCTTTCCCAACATCGTCATTAACACAATGCCTTCTTATTCTGTTAACTACAACTCCTGCCGCAGGATACTCCTTGAACACTTCGGGGTGCTTACCCTTGACTGTTTTGATTGTGAGCATTTAAAGGCAGGCACGACAGCGGCAGGTATGCTCCTGGGTTATTTAAAACAGCTTCAAAAGCATTCTTTAGCCCAGCTTACCAGCCTTCAGAGTTACAAAGCAGAAGGTTACATGGTTATAGACAGTATCACAAGAAAACATTTGGAACTGGTCGGGGAAAAAAGGAACAAAAAAACCACCCTTTTTGATATCTTAAATTATACCCGAACATCTATGGGAAACCGGCTCCTTAAAGAGGTAATTCAACAGCCTCTAATGGATCAAAAGGAAATTGAAGAACGTCTGGATGCGGTAGAAGAGCTGAAAAACAACACTTTCCTCAGGGAAAAACTGGCTGACTGCCTGGCACAAATCAACGACCTGGAGCGTTTGGCGTCAAGGGCAGCCTTTGGGCAGGCCAACTCCAGGGATCTGTTAAACCTTAAAGAATCATTGGGGCAAATCCCCCAATTACTGGAGTTTACCAGGGATTTTCGCAGCAAAAAATTAGTTTGCCTTAGAAACTCCCTGGACCCGGTTGAGCCGGTTGTTAACCTGATAGCTAACGCCATACAGGTAGACTGCCCTTCCTCTCTCACTGAAGGAAACATCATTAAAGCAGGTTATAACGAGGAAGTAGACAGACTCCGGGACTTCCTTACCAACAGCAGGCAGTGGCTTATCAATATGGAAGCCAGGGAAAGACAGCGGACAGGAATTAAATCCCTTAAAATAAAGTACAACAAGGTTTTTGGTTACTTTATTGAAGTTACCAAATCAAACCTGGAAAACGTTCCTGACGATTACATACGCAAACAAACACTGGTCAACTGCGAACGTTTTATTACCGAGGAACTAAAGAATTTTGAAAATCAGGCCTTTGGGTCTGAAGACAGGCTATATAAGTTGGAATATGAATTGTTTTGTGAAATTAGAGAAGAAGTTGCCGGTTATACAGCTGTTGTCCAACAAAATGCATCTGCCATTGCACAGCTGGACGTTCTCCAGTCACTGGCAGCAGCGGCGGTAAANNCCCATATTTAACACTTCCCGCCAGATAAAAATAATCGAGGGAAGACACCCGGTGGTAGAGAAAAGTGTGGGAGAGGAAAACTTCGTACCCAACGATGTCCTCTTGAATCAGGATAGCCAGCGGATAATCCTCCTTACGGGGCCCAATATGTCTGGAAAATCGACTTTCCTACGCCAGGTAGCCTTAATTACTCTTTTGGGTCAGATTGGCAGCTTTGTACCCGCAAAAAGGGCTGAGCTTTCCCTGACAGACAGGATTTTCACCCGTATCGGGGCCTCAGACGACATCAGCACCGGCAGGAGCACTTTCATGGTTGAAATGAGTGAAGTAGCCAATATTCTCTACAATGCAGGGGAAGACAGCCTCATTCTCCTGGATGAAGTTGGCCGGGGTACTGCCACCTATGACGGATTGAGCCTGGCTTGGGCAATAGTTGAATACTTGACAACAACTCTGAAGGCCAAAACACTTTTTGCCACCCATTACCATGAACTCACCGCCCTGGCTGATAATTATGAGGCTGTAAAAAACTATTATGTTGCTGCCAAAGAGGTGGGAGATAAAATTGCTTTTCTCCACAAAATACTTCCCGGAAAATCTGACAGGAGTTACGGCATCCAGGTTGCAAAACTGGCCGGCTTGCCTCGAAAAGTAGTTGAACGGGCAGAAGAAATCCTGGCCACTTTGGAGACATCGAAGGGAGACACCAATAGGAGAGCTCTCCCTGCAGAACATAGAGAATCAAAGGGGGAAAAATACGGTCAGGAACCGGATCTTAAGGCAGAAACCCTGCCGCCCCAGGAAAACTCCAGCGGTGGGCAGTCTGTTTTAGTGGAAGAGACAGCAACGGCAGCAGATCAGCCCAACGGAGAACAGTCTTCTGTCACCTCCCTACCGGCAGATATTATCTCCAGAATCAGGGATTTAGAACTTCACAACACAACCCCCCTTGAAGCCCTAAACTTTTTATATAAAATACAGCAGGATTTAAGGAAGGGCATAGACGGGGAACCTCAGGAGTAACACGGAGTGATAAAAATTGGGGATTATTCGGTTACTGGATACAGCCACAACCAACAAAATTGCAGCTGGAGAAGTTGTCTCAGACCCGGCATCAGTAGTAAAAGAACTAATGGAAAATTCTCTCGACGCCGGCGGCACGCGGATTAACGTGGAGATAAACGGGGGAGGTACTGCATCGATTAAGGTCTCGGATAATGGGTGCGGTATTGCTCCCGATGATATGGAGAAAGCTTTCATACGGCATGCTACCAGTAAAATCAAAGGCTTCGACGATTTGGATAATGTGGCCACAATGGGCTTTCGGGGTGAAGCCCTTGCCAGTATCGCCGCCGTATCGAAAGTGAGTCTGACCAGCAGGGCGAAAGGAAATTATGAAGGTTTCCGACTGACCGTGGAAGCTGGAATACCGGGTAAGCCCCAGTCCGTCGGCTGTGCTGAAGGGACAACAGTAGAAGTAGTAGACCTCTTCTACAATGTACCTGCCCGACGAAAGTTTTTGAAGAGCCCGGGAAGAGAAACTGCTGCGGCCAATGAAGTTGTGACCCGTTTAACTTTAGGCAGTCCCCATGCAGCTGTAAAACTAAAAAACAGCGGCAGGACAATTTTTGAGACTTATGGCAGGGGTTTGATATCTGCCATCAGTTCCGTTTTAGGCAGAGACACTGCCGAACACTTGATTCCCGTAGAAAAACATTTTAAAGAATGGAGCATTTACGGTTTTGTGTCCAGCCCCTTTTATACCCGAAGCAGCCGGAGATTCCAGTATTTCTATGTGAACAGCCGCTGGGTAGCCAACAGGAATTTTAGATATGTCTTAGACCATGCATACAGGACACTGGTTCCCAAAGGAAGGTACCCTATTGCCGTATTATTCCTAGAAACGGCAGGCCCCTTTATCGATGTAAATGTAGACCCAACAAAAAACACGATCCGCATAAAGGATGAAAAAACCGTCCTGGATTTAATTATTGATTCCGTCAGAAACTCTCTGTTAGATAACAGGGAAAATAAACGCATATATACACCCGCACCAGCTGTGCTGACCAAGAGTTCCAATAAAAACAACAGCTTTTTTCAAACCTCAATTTCAACAGAGTTGCTTCCCGAAACAAATACCAGTAGAAAACAGGGATATGATGCCGGGAAACCGGTAGAAGACACAACCGGCAGTGGTGGAAACTTACCTGTACATACTCATGAGGACAGTAATAAATACACTGCCGGAATTGAAGAAGATACCGGCAGCCCCTTTAAGGTGCTTGCCCAACTGGCAGGAATGTATATCCTCTATGAAAAAGATAAAGATCTCTATATAGTAGACCAGCACGCAGCCCATGAACGAATACGCTATGAAAGCATCAAGAAACGAAAGCTGATAGAAGCACGGCAGCTGGTTATTCCCCAGACAATTACATTGAGCCCCAGCCAGGCAGCCTTACTGGAACAGCTTGAGGAGAATATGGCCCGGGCAGGCTTTCAATTTGAGCATTTTGGCGGAAACTTTATCGTTCTCCGGGAGATTCCCGTAGAGCTTTCATCAAGCAGCACGGAAGCTGTTTTTTTGGAGCTTCTTGAGTTAACGGACAGCAACCTGGGCAGTGTCAAAAATCTGGAGGAAGCTTTCCTGATGAGCCTTGCATGTAAAACTGCGGTAAAGGCGGGACAAATCCTTACGATAGATGAGATGGAGAACATTGTTGAAGAACTATCTCTTTGTCAAAACCCATTAACCTGTCCCCACGGACGTCCTACAACAATTTGTTTATCTGAGGGAATGCTATTGAAGGAGTTTAAACGTATCTAGTCTAGAAGGAGTTTTCCAATGATACCACTGGGAGCAATTATAGGGCCAACAGCCACAGGCAAATCAGCAACCGCTATCGAAGTGGCAGGGATTCTTAACGGAGAAATTATTTCCGTCGACTCAATGCAGGTTTACCGGGGAATGGACATTGGCACCGCAAAAGTGGGACCCGACGAACGTTACACAGCTGATGGGAAATACATACCCCACCATATGCTGGACATTGTTGACCCTGATGTTGACTACAGTGTAGGCCGTTTCCAAAAGGAAGCTGCTCTCGCGGTCAAAGATATACATACACGAGGTAAACTGCCTATCCTTGTTGGAGGAACAGGCCTTTACTTTAATGCCTTGGTCTACGAATACGAGTTCAGCCCAGGAGCCCAGGATACTGCTCTTCGTTCTATACTCTGGAAAGAAGCTGAAACCCATGGTCCAGATTTCCTCCATGAAAAACTTCAGGTGGTAGATCCCCAGGCAGCAAAGTCTATCCATCCTCATGATACTAAAAGAGTAATCAGGGCTTTAGAAGTATACAAGCAAACAGGAAAACGCATTTCAGAAAGCACCAGGAACCGGAAGAAAACTTACAAGTTGGCTGCAGCAGGCCTTTATATGGATAGAAATGAACTGTACGAAAGAGTAAACCTGCGTGTAGATCAAATGATAGATCAGGGACTGGTTGAAGAAGTAAAAGAACTGTTGGATCAGGGGATTGAGCCGTCAACAGTATCCATGCAAGCCCTGGGATACAAAGAAGTAGCAGGCTACCTGCTTGGCCAGTACGATCTGGAAACTTGCATACATCTCTTGAAAAAAAATACAAGAAAATTTGCCAAGAGACAGCTGACATGGTTTAGAAGGGATAAGAATATCAAATGGTTCTCTGTTAGCCAATTTGAAAGCAAAACAAAATTAGTGGAAGGGATTGCCAGTTATTTTCGAGATAGTTTGCAAATATAGGTAGATTAGTGTAAAATACTTATAACTTGTCCGAACGTAGAGAGAAAACGGGAGGTACGTTTTACATGACAAAAGCTCAGATAAACCTGCAGGATACTATTCTGAACCAGCTTCGCAAGGAAGGTCAATCTATTACAGTTTTTTTAGTAAATGGATTCCAGCTTCGAGGCATAGTAAAAGGTTTTGACAACTTCACTGTTGTAATTGAAAGCGACGGTAAACAGCAGATGGTTTATAAACATGCAATTTCTACCATCGTACCCGCAAAACCAATTAATTTGATAGGTGCCGACAACTCAGGAATGGAATAGGGGAGATAAAGTAAGACTTTGAAAGTAGAACAAAGAAAAACTCTCTATAAAATTAGAGGGTTTTTTTTATGGCCAGGCACCATTAAATTTGTAACGGAATATTATATATTTAGAATTTTTTTTGGGCAGGTGGGAAGATGAAGCTAAAATTTGGATTTGATAATGAAACAAATTACATTCAACCTACCACCGAAAAAAACAGGCCTATCAGGACCAATAAACAAGTCAAGACAAATCCTGTCCCCACCCCAGGTTCCTTGAACTTTTTTGGAAATAAGCTTGAAGCACTAAAAGAGATGCAAAACCTGGTAGGTCTGGAGAATGTAAAGAGTTTAATTGAGGAAATTGTAGCCTATGTTAAAATTGAAAGGCGGAGGGAACAAGAAGGCCTGGCAACGGAGCCAATGGTTTTACACATGATTTTCAAAGGCAACCCGGGTACAGGAAAGACTACGGTAGCCAGGTTAATGGGGAGACTGTTCAAAGAATTGGGAGTTCTGGAAAAAGGCCATCTCATTGAGGTAGAAAGAGCTGACCTTGTAGGAGAGTACGTTGGTCATACAGCACAGCGGACAAGGGAACAGCTGAGGAAAGGACTTGGAGGTGTGCTGTTTATTGATGAAGCATACTCCCTGGCAAGAGGGGGAACAAGGGATTTTGGCCGGGAAGCGATTGACACCCTGGTTAAATCGATGGAGGAACACCGGAAGGAAATGGTGATAATCCTGGCAGGTTATAAGGATGAAATGGATCGTTTTTTATCCACCAACCCCGGGCTCCGGTCCCGGTTTCCTATTCACCTTACCTTTCCCGATTACACTGAAAAAGAGCTTTTTGACATTGCTAAACTAATGATCGAACAAAGGCAGTACATGCTCACTGAGGAAGCTGAAAACAAGTTGGCCAGTGTCATCAAAGGATCTGCCCAGACAGGCCACCCCTTTGGGGGTAATGCCCGTTTTGTTAGAAACCTTGCCGAAAAGGCCATGCGCAATCAGGCTCTCAGGTTGGTAAGATTCAAATCGTTAAACAGGGAACAACTAATTCTGCTGGAGGCTTGCGACATACCTGAAGATACTAATAAAATAGAGGGGACGGAAAAAAACTCGAATGTAGAACTGCTAAGACATCTTCGCAGTATTAACGAATTTGCAGCATCGGAGGGATAGGTTTTTGACAAGAGACCTGCTGAATAAAATCGTGGAAAAAACCGAACATGAAATCGAACCATACATAGATTTAATCAGGGACCGAAGCCTTGCCAATCACGCCAGGGTTTTAAGGAGTTTTAGAGAATTAAACGTTTCCGACTTCTGTTTTAACGGCAGCACAGGTTACGGTTACGGCGATGTCAGCCGTGATACTTTGGACAACCTGTATGCACTGATTTTTGGGGCAGAGTCAGCTATAGTAAGAACCCAGTTCGTATCCGGCACTCACGCCATTTTTAAAACTGTCTTTTCTGTCCTGCGACCGGGGGATGAACTTGTTTTTTCCACCGGAACTCCATATGATACTTTAAAACGTGCCTTCAGCCAGCTTGGTGAATGGGACATCCACTATAAGGAAGTGCCTCTCAGTAGGGGGCTCCCTAATCTGGAGGAGATACGACGTTCTCTCTCCCCAAAAACTAAAGCAGTAATGATACAGAGGTCCCGTGGATATCAGGACAGGCATTCTCTCAGCATAAAAGAAATTGGTGAAATAATTGACGCAGTCAAGGGATACCGTTCTGAGATCATTTGCATAGTTGACAACTGTTATGGTGAATTTGTAGAAGACAAAGAACCTCCTCAAGTAGGCGCCGACTTAACGGTAGGCTCCCTAATCAAGAATCCAGGAGGAGGAATTGCGCCGGCAGGGGGGTATGTGGCAGGTAAAAAAGATCTCATTGAAGAAGCAGCGGAAAGCCTGACTGCTCCCGGGTTGGGTACTTCCATAGGTGCTTCCCTGGCAGATGTCAGAACTTTGTATCAGGGGCTATTCCTGGCACCTCATATTGTAAACGAAGCTCTCAAAGGTGCAATTTTTGCTGCGGGTCTTTATTCCAACCTGGGTTTTGAAGTAAGCCCTCACTATTCTGAAAAGCGCAGTGACATTGTACAAGCTGTAAAAATGGGTACACCTGAAAGGTTGAAAGAATTCTGCCGTTATATCCAGAACCAATCCCCGGTAGACAGTATGGCAGTTCCGGAACCGTCATTTTTGCCGGGTTACGCTGACCCTGTCATTATGGCTGCCGGAACCTTTGTTCAGGGGTCCTCTATTGAGCTGAGTGCCGATGCCCCTTTAAGGCCACCTTATTGGGTTTACCTCCAGGGTGGGCTGACATATGAGTACACAAAGATTATCCTTACAGAAGTGACCCACCAGCTCATTGAAGGCGGGAGTATTGCTTATCCGAGTAATCTTTTATGAGTGCATCCCGAAGCCTTAATAAATGAACCTCAACGATTTTCCTGGCAACATGTTTGTTTCGGGCTCTGATTGCCTCCACTAACTGGAGATGATCCTGCAAATCCTGTTTAATCAGTGCCATATTCTCAAAATTATCCGTAGATCTAAAAAAACTGCAGTATTCCATTAAACTGTTTAACAAAACGTACAGGTTTATTTTGTTGGAAACCTTATAAAGAAAGTAGTGAAAGGCGTCATCGTAAAATTGGTATTTTTCTGCGTTCCCCTCAATTTGTGCATTTTGCATTGCCTGGTTTAACTTAGATAATTTCTCCAGGTCGCTTTTTGTTCTTTTTTTACAAACATCTGTAGCGGCATTTGTTTCCAAAAAGAGACGAATTTCGAAAATATCACGAAGGTCTTTTGGGGAAATCCCGATTATCAGAATACCTTTTTTATTAGTCGACTGCACCAGATTTTCGGCTTCCAGCCTGGTCACTGCATCCCTTACAGGTGTACGGCTTACTTCCAGAATTTGAGATATTTCTGTAAGGGTAATTCTTTGGCCATATTTTAGAGAGCCAACCAGGATTGCATTTTTAAGGGTATGATATACATCGTCTTTTAAGTAGGTTGATTTTTTTCTGATTGGCTCCAACCTTATATTTGATTTTTGGTTACTGTAAATAGCGTGCATCACCCCTTTTTTTGAGAGCCCCACAAAAAAACTGCATGCCGAAGCATACAGTTTTATGTCTGTTTCTCTTCGGCAACCCGGCTGTCATGGCAGAGTACTTTTAGACCCGTGGCTTTGCGTCCTTGGTTTTCACCAAGTTTGCTATTATCGGAGATATTTATTAATTAAGTTAATAATATATGAAAAGAAGCAATTGTTCCAGATTATACACAAACAGGTAGGGGGGAAGGGCATTCTATTATATCTTGCGTTCTATCCGCAGCTATTTATGGAGCAATCTGGGCACTTTAGTCTTTTTTTTTCCGTTCTTCAGAAAAAACCATTTGGATAGCTACTGGAAGTGTGGAATTACAAACCAGAAGAAAAAAGGGAGAAATACTCCCTGTTTTTTAGCGGAATATCTCTCCCTTAAGATTGAGATCGGTTTATTTCCCAATGGCATAGGCGTCGCATCTGGGGTCGGCTCCTGCATTAAGTATATTGGTTGAAGGATCAACCATTATGATGCATTGGGAACCGAATGTCCCTCTTCCAGTTCTATGGCCTTTTGCTGCTAGGGCATCAACTGTTTCTTGAGGAATCGCGCTCTCGAATCTTGCGTCATAGGGTCTAGCACTGTGCGGGAATGTTGAAGAAGGGAAAGCTCTTGTTGAAAATCTTGGAGCTTCTATAGCATCCTGAACATTCATTCCAAAATCTATTATATTTAGAATGCATTGGGTTACTCTTTGAGGTTGATCGTCTCCACCAGGACTGCCTAATACTATGAAAGGTGCGTCACCTTTAGTCAGCAGCACAGGAGCAAGAGTTACTCGCGGCCTCTTATGAGGTTGTAAAGAATTAGGATGGTCTTCATCAAGGGAGAAGTAATCTCCTCTGCAGTTAAAAATAATCCCTGTATCAGCCATTACTACTCCACAGCCAAAGGAGGAATGCAAGCTTGGCATAAAGGATACCATATTGCGATCTTTATCAACAACACAGAGGTAGCTTGTATCGCCTTCATGGAGATCATAATCCGGGTAGGCATCTTCGTTCCCATCTACTTCCCTTGTTGATTCGCCAATTTGCCCTGGTGTTCCCAGACCCATCGCTTTATCAAAATCTATTAGCTTCCTTCTTTCAGCGGCATATTCATCACTTAATAAAACATCATAGGGGATATCAACAAAATCCTGGTCCGCCAGGTAAGCTTCACGGTCGGCGTAGGCTAATTTCGCTGATTCTATTAACAGGTGCAGGTAGTCAACACTGTTATGTTTTAAAGCCGGCAGGTCGTAGCCTTTTAAGAGGTTAAGCCAAAATAGAATAGTTGGAGTTTGCGTTGCCGAGGCGTTAGTCCACACATCATATCCTTTATAGTTTAGTTTAACCGGATCCTCAATTTTAACCGAGAATTCAGCAAAGTCCTCATAACGGAACAATCCTCCATTTTCTTCCGAGAACTTGGCAAACTTTTTGGCAATATCGCCTTTGTAGAAAGCATCTCTTGCAGCCTTAAGGCCTGCGCTATGTCCTACTTTACCCTTATTATGTTTGGGACCCTTACCCTTTCCAGGGTTAGCCTTTTTCTCGGCAGCAATTAATGTACGGAAGGTTTTTGCCAGTTGCGGGTTGGTAAGAATATCCCCTGCTTTCCAGCTTGTCTTTCCGTTAGGGAAGTATAAAGCTTTGGAGGTGGGATATTTGCGAAGCTTTTGTGAACTATTAAGTTGACTGGCCAGGCTTTCGCTGATAGGGAATCCATCTTCGGCCATTTTTAAGGCCGGTTGCAGAACCTCCTCCAACCTCATGGTTCCCCATTCATCCAACATAGTACACCAGGCATCAACTACAGCTGGAACAGTGGCTGATAGCAGACCATCATTTGCGGGAATCTCCCCGTTGTTGTTTTCATTATACCATTCAATAGTCGCCAAATTCGGAGCCCAACCTGCGGCATTGATGGCCTTCACTTTTTTAGCTTTTGCGTCATACACAAGGATCATGGCATCGCTACCGATACCGTTCATCGCAGGGTCAGTTAAAGCAAGGACAGCCTGAGCATGGACATAACTCAGACCGTTGGAAAGAAAAGGAACAAAGAAGAGGGGAGAATATTA
>LFTO01000179.1 GCA_001513335.1 Clostridiales bacterium DTU086
TGATCTGGAGGTATTTCTGACTGCTTCAATTCCAGAGATTCCGGAAATGAAGCCCGAGTATGGGCGGTATGTTAAGTCGGTGGCCGGAGGAAGAATGGACTATAGCACAAGTCAGGAATGCTAAGTTTATTGCTTATATCATCTAACTTGATAGGAGGAGACATTAAATGGAAATTAAAATTTTGGGAACAGGTTGTCCAAAGTGTAATACCCTGGAGAAAAATGTTCAAGAAGCACTCAAAGAAATGGGCAAGGAAGCAACAGTAGAAAAGGTTACTGAGATACAAAAAATTATGGAATACGGTGTGATGCTGACACCTGCACTGGTTGTGGAAGGTGTTGTTAAAGCTTCCGGTCGAGTTCCCAACAAGGCGGAGATTAAGGAGATTATCGGAAGCTAAAAATAGACTTTTTACTGCCCCAGTGGGGTGAAATTCTTGGTGTTAAGAAGGAGAAATCTTTGCTAGTTCCTGTGGTTATCAGTTTTGTAAACATGGCATTGAATTTTAAGAGGAAATATTTCGCACCTATTTAAGGCAGACATATAAA
>LFTO01000196.1 GCA_001513335.1 Clostridiales bacterium DTU086
GGAGCCGGGCAAGAGATTCTTTCAGGCGCCGGAACAGGGTTTTCCTTCTGTATACCTCCAGAAAAAGTTCCCTGCTGTCCCTAATGTCCTGGAAAAATTGCTCTTCAATATCCTCTACAACTTCCCGGGAATAAATCAAAGCATTTACTTCAAAATTATGATTAAAACTCCGCTCATCCATATTGGCGGTTCCAACAGAGGCAATGGAACCGTCTGCAATGAGGACTTTGGCATGGATAAACCCTTTCTGGTACAGGTAGACACGCACCCCTGCCTCCATGACTTCTTCCAGATAGGAATGAGATGCCCAGTGCACAATCTTATGGTCAGGCTTGCTGGGAATAATCAGCCGGACATCAACACCGCTCAAGGCCGCTGTTTTCAGGGCCATAAGGATACTGTCCCCCGGTACGAAATAAGGAGAAGTAATATACAGGCTGTTTTCAGCACTGGTTATAATGGAAAAATACATCTGGTGGATGGACTCCCATTCCGTATCCGGCCCGCTGGCTGCCACCTGAACGTAGTGCCCCTCAGGTTTAGGTTCCTGCTTCGGCAGATAGTCAACCAGGTTAATCTCTTCTTCAGAGGCGAAAAACCAGTCAAGGAGAAATATAAGGTGCACCGCGTTAACAGCGTCCCCTTCCAGCTGCAGGTGGGTATCCCGCCAGTAGCCCAGCTCTTTCAGGCCCAGGTACTCATCCCCAATGTTTATACCCCCTACAAGGGCCTTCCTGCCGTCAACAACAGCAATTTTACGGTGGTTCCGGTAATTCAAACCGCTGTTGAGAACGGGAACCTGCACAGGGAGGAAAGAGCTCAGCTTAATGCCTGCCCTCAGAAGAGAATCTTTATGTTTTCTGGCAAAAGCAGAACTGCCCACTGCATCGTAGAGGACCCTTATTTCTACACCCTGGGCGGCTTTTTCAAGGAGCAGGTCAACAAGGCGTCGCCCCGTTATATCATCGCGAATTATATAGTACTCCAGGTGAATATAGCTCCGAGCTTTTTCAATCATGTCGAAAAGAACAGGGTATTTCTCGGAGGCATCTTTTAGAACCGTGACCTTGTTATTTATGGTCAAGGGAGCCGAGGCACTCTGTATCAGCATATACATCAAACGGTCTTTGGAGCCGAGAGCATAATGGGCTGTCCTGTCCGCCATGAGCCTGTCGGTGTAGTGGTTGATTGCATTCTCAACCTGGGAATATTCAATTGGCTGTTTTGCCCTGACCCATCTTTTTTTTCGCCAATTCCTGCCGAACAGCATATAAAAAAGAAAGCCAAGGTACGGCAGAAAAGCCAGGACGAACAGCCAGGCAACAGTCTTGGGAGGACTGCGGCGTTCTAAGAGGATAATAACGCTGAAGAATAAAACAAAGCCTATGTATAGAACTGTCCACCATTCAAAATTCATAATTTAACCCTTTCGTTTTTACTGCCGGATCAGTATAGAGAGCAAGTAGTGTATCGTGTTTTTTATTTTAACGGACTAGTCAATTCTGCTCAATAATATCAGAGCTTACTGTTCCAATCCTAATATATTATATTGTATACATTTTTTTATAAATCTTAAGAAGCGGAAATAAGCCTGTATATCGATATTGTTACCCCCCTTACTTCCAATAAAGGTCTTCCAGTGAAAGGTTGTAGTAGAAAATCTGCTAATGCAATTACGGAAAAGTTGAGTGGGTGTATTCTGCAAAAGATTCGATGAACTGGATACAATAGTAACAATCATTACTTTTACCCGGAGGTATATTTTGACCATCAAGGACAGATTGACGAGAGGTTTTATATCCGGTTTAATTGCCGGGATACCGATGAACATTTTAAGCTACATCTTCTTCAGGCTGGGCTTTACAGAATTACGCTTTGTAGACTGGGTCTATATATTACTCCTGGAGAGAATGGTACAGCCCACCATCTCAAGTCATGCCTTTGCCCTGATAACCCACCTTATGTTTACCGGTATCCTTGGTATTATTTTTGCCTATTTTATCAAATCCGTATCAACAGAAAATTATTACTTTAAGGGCTGGCTGTTCAGTGTTACCGTCTGGTTTCTATCTTATTTAGGCTCCACCCTGTTTCCTGTTTTCAAATTTATAATTACTTCAGTTAAGACTCCGGCAACAAACTTAGTAAGTGCCACAGTTTTCGGTCTCGTCCTTGCCTGGGCTCTTAAATGGCTCGATCATTCGGTAAAAGTAAATTCCTAAGGGACGGGTTCTTAAAAATATCCTGTCCCATAATTTTACCCCGAAAGCCCTTTTCAGGAATATCCCTGTTCACAAGTATTTACCTAATGAAAAGCCATCCATCCTAACTCAAACAGGTTTCCCAGCCCTGGGGCTTCCCTAAATCGGGACTTCCACCCTATAGATGACCCATGCTGGGCGTATAAACCGGAAACAGCGCAGAGTTATCCTGCGCTGTCCCTTTTTCTTGCATATAAAGTTTTCTCAGAAAGAATTTTTCTTATAGGACATACTTTTTGGTAATGTCCTTTGAAACCTCGCTCTCCAAGCAGGAGAAGATCACCTCTCCACTTTCTGCATGTAGCGTACCAGAACAGACGCTGCCTCACCCCTGGTTAATGAAGATCCGGGTTCAAATTTGCCGTTAATACTGGAGAGCAGTCCCATTTTTAAGGCTATGGCTGCATAACCGGCATCCTTTACAGGAATGTCAGCGGCATCTTCTGCAGGAACCAGGAAAATACCCTCCAGTTCCGCAGCTTTATCCAGCTTCAGTGCTGCAATCAGATAACGGGCACAGTCCATCCTGGTTACTACTGCCCCAGGCTCAGGCAGGTTGTCTGCTGACAGGATGCCCCGGTAAACTGCAGTTTGATAATAGGGAATATACCAGGCATCAGGAACGTTCTCCAGTTCCCTGCCCTCTCCCGCGCTCCAGCCGCTGGCCAGCACCAGCATTTTTATAAAGTCAGAATTTACTGCAGGAGCATTGGGGTTAAACTTGCCGGTGGCATCTCCAACAACACCGAGGCTGTACAACAGCTTTATGTCACTTTCTGCAGGGTGACCGGCAATGTCAGTGAATTCTACTTTATCCTCCTTAACATACTCTTCCCCTGAGTCCATCAGGACTTTTCCGCTCATTGCATCTACCAGCCTTGGCTGGTAGTCTTCAAAAAAGTAATACAAACCGATTTCTTGTTCAGCCCTGTCGGACCGGGGCTGTGAAACGCGGAGGTAAGCCATGTCCAGAGAGTTAGCCTCAGTCAGTTTTTCGTAAGCCTTATCCAGGCTTATTCCGGGATTGGCCTTAGGAAAATTAAAACTGCCCCACTGAACTGAGAATGAAGTCACCTCACCCGTTGCCCTGTCAACCTCCGCCTCAAAGCCGTCTTCGTAGAAAGGCACCCCGTTAACCAGCCTCGTATACCTGAACCTTATGCTCCGGGAACCTTCAACATAGTCCTGGCTGTCAAAATACCTGACCTGATTCATTTTCTGCGGCTGGATACCGCGCAAGAAATCTTCGGCGATTTTCTTGGCCTCTGAAACAGAATACTTATTTGGTTTTTCTCCTTCATCAGGATCATAGATGTGTTTTGAATAAGACAGCACTTCTCCGTTTTGGGCATTAACCGCCGCAGACATATAGCCGCTCACTTTATCATCAGATTCCAGGTTCCAGGATAGGTGCCAGACACGTTCTTTTCTGTCATTTTCATAAAGCCTGGCGCTGCTGAGCTTAAATCCTTCCGGAAGCTCAAAGTGCTTGAACACTGACTCCTGGACTTCCTCTTTGGAAAGGAGATTGGCCACTGCCGCTATTTCCTCCTCCTCTATAGGGGTAAGAGCTTTCGCCCTTTTCTCCATAGAGTCCATTCCGCCCATTCCGCCCTCAGCAGCCATTGCATCCCGGAGTAGATAAAAATAGCTTGATTTAACGAATTTACCTGACACAGCATCCACCATTACCCGGCGGGGCTCATAAATCCCATAAACAAGCTTTACCTCCCGCTCCTGACCTTCCTTTTCAGGATAGGGCCGGAAATACATCAGTTCAAAAGCATTGTCTTTCATTATTTCTGCCCCTCGTTCAGGGGATATGGTGTTTCCTGCCGGGGGAAATTTGCTCTTGTAATCCCAGGTTAAATAATAGTTGGTAATTTTTCCTGTAGACTGTGACACCCTGACTTCCGCACCGTTAAAAGAGCAAGGAACCCCATTGACTATCCGCTCAAAGTAAAAAGAATAATCCTGTTGATGGGAAAGTGGAATAACCCTCGGTGGTTGATCGGTAAACCTGAGACTGTTATACCTTGAAGGGGCTGCCTTCTGCAGAAATCTCTTTGCCGCCTCAAGCGCCTCCTTTTCGGAAACTTTAGGAACAAGAGTAGCTTTCCCCTCAAAAGCGTCACCATAGGCATACAAGTTAACGATATCACCGCTTGCGGCATCCAGTGTGGCACTCAGGGTTTCCCCTTTTCCCTTCCACCGGAATTCCCACTGCCCGCGGCCGTCGTACTCTGAATAGTCAGAGGTAAAATCCTCCGCGTCCGCAGGTACAGTAATCCTCTCCTTAACCAGTTCTGCCGCTTCTTTAGCAGTCATGGTCTGAGCAGCCACCACTGCCGGCAGCAAGACAATTAACGATAGACCCAACAACAAATAAACCACCCGTCTCAAACTTTTGCACCCCCAATAAAAATTTTCCGAACTATATATCCTCTGACGAAAATATGAAGGTAAAATGTTCCACATAATATGAAAACGTAAAAAAATTGTACAGACCCCTCCTGGGGGTCCGCAATAGGGCTCAAAGCTCAAATGGAGCAGAATTACAAAAGACCGCATGTATTATTCAGCTACGGACAAGCCTGTACGCCATTCAAGGAAAGTGTCGGGGCATATTTTCCATGGCTTTCACAAACGACTAATGAACACAGGCACACAGCTCTTGGCAAAGCGCAGGGAAAAACCGGGAAGCACGGGTAGGACGCCCGGGGCAAGCGGGGGTGGAGGCAGGATGCCGCTTTTTGGGCGGCCCGGTTTTGACGGGAGCTTTACTTTAGAGCTGTCCTGTGTGAATTCCTGGAGTGAGCGAAAGGCATGGGAAAAAAGATCCGTTACCCCCGGCAAAGCCGTCCAAGGCTTGAGCAAAACAGGTCTCGCTTCCGAAATACATGCACCTTTCGAAAAATGTTGAAACTGTCCAAAAAGGGTGCATGTATTTCTCCGCTACGGGCAAGCTCCCACGCCGTTACCGGCGGCAAGCCGCGCAAGGCTTCCGGGAAACAAGTCCCGCTCCGAAATACATGCACCCTTTAGGAAACTGAATTAATAGAAGCTCCCTTAACCTGTTTGACTTCCCAAATAGGCAGTAATAACCAGAGGGTCATTCTGCACCTCCGCCGGTGTGCCTGAAGCAATTTTTTGCCCGTAGTTCAGCACATCTACCCTGTCGGAAATGCTCATCACAAATTTCATGTCATGCTCCACCAGCATAATGGTAATACCCATAGCTCTAATGCGCTTAAGCATCTCCATCAGGTTCTTTTTCTCATTAGGATTCATCCCCGCAGCCGGCTCATCCAAAAGGAGCAGCAGCGGCTCGGCAGCCAGGGCCCTGGCTATTTCCAATCTCCTCTGCTCACCGTAAGCCAGGTTATTGGCCGTCTCTTCCTGCTTATTTGCCAAACCCACTATTTCTAATACTTCCAGAGATTTTTCCAGGATCACCTTTTCCTCAGCCTTTACCCCCGGCAGCCGTGTCAGGGCTCCTAAAACCCCTGTCCTGCCCCGGCAATGACACCCTATTCTAACATTGTCCAGGACAGACAGCTTTTTGAAGAGATGAATATTTTGGAACGTCCGGGCAATGCCCCGGGTTTTAATATGATAGGGCTTCATATTGGTAATATCCTCACCGTTAAAGAAAACTTTCCCGGCAGTAGGAGGATAAATGCCGCTGATAACGTTGAATACTGTGCTTTTTCCGGCACCATTGGGGCCAATCAATGCCACAACCTGCCCCTTCTCCAGCTGGAAGTCAAAATTGTCAACGGCGATCAATCCGCCAAAATGTATAGTCATCCCTTTTAATTCCAATAATGCGGACATAAATGCACCTCAATATTAGTCCTATTTTCCAGCTTAAACCCTTCCCTGTGACAATGCCCCTCAACAAAAATTACAAAAAGGAAAGATGTCTGTGCAAATCCCAGAAGCAGGCACAGGCAGTGGGCAATATTGTCATCAAACGGGGTTTCCAAGCCAGTATTTTTAACCCTGTACTGCTTTTTTGTCCTTCATAGATTTCCGTTGTGCCCTGTATCTCCTGAACATCTTGCCGAAATCAATACCGCCAAGAAGCCCATAGGGGCGGAAAATCATCATTGTCACCATGAGGGCACCGTAAATCAACATTCTGTATTCCCTGACGAACCGCAGGAATTCCGGTGCAAGGGTCAGGACAGACGTCCCCAGCACAGTACCGGGAATACTGCCCAGGCCCCCTAAGACTACGAAATTCAAGATCTCAAAAGACCGGGAAAAACCAAAGTCAGCAGGATTAAGGTACTGCATTAGGTGAGCATAAAGAGCCCCGCTTACCCCGGCGAGGAAAGTCCCCAACGCAAAACCTTTAAGTTTATATAAAAGAGGGTTAATACCCATAGATTCCGCCGCAATTTCATCCTCACGAATTGCAAGCAAGGCTCTCCCAAAACGGGAATTTTGCAGGCGGTAGAGCCCCCAAATAGCTAAAACCACTATAGAATAAACAACTACCACATTAGTTTCTCTGGGAATACCGCCCAGCCCCCCGGCTCCCCCGGTAATTTTCATGTTGATAAATACTACCTTTACAATTTCACCAAAGCCCAGGGTAGTAATTCCCAGATAATCCCCGGTTAATTTGAAACTGGGGATGCCCAGAAGCACTCCCCACAGTGCTGCCATCAATCCACCAACAAGCAGGTTCAGGATGAATGGAGTACCAAGATATAAACTCATTAGAGCAGATGTATAGGCCCCTATGCTTAAAAAAGCAGCATGTCCGAAAGAAAACTGCCCGGTAACACCGGTTATCAGGTGCAGGCCGAGGGCGGCAATCATATATACTCCCATAATTGACGCAACCTGAAGGTAATAAGGGTTGGTAAAAGTACTGATTATTGCTTCCATAACCTACACCTTCCTTTGTATCGGACGGCCAAACAGACCGGTAGGTTTTACAAGCAAAACCAGGATTAAAAGGGCAAAGGCGATTGCTTCTTTATAGGTATCAAATCCCATGGCAACGCCGAATACCTCTGCCACCCCGAGGAATATTCCCCCCATCATCGCCCCCGGAATGCTGCCAATTCCCCCTACAACCGCAGCACAGAAAGCCTTAAGGCCAACGGTAACACCCATAAAGGGGTGAATGGAATTAAAATACATACCAACCAGCACACCCCCTGCCCCGGCTAAAGCGGCACCCAGGCCGAAAGTAAAGGAAACGACCCGGTCCACGTTAATACCCATTAACCTGGCGGTTGCATAATCTTCCGAAGCCGCCCGCATGGCTTTGCCGATTTTGGTGTATTTGACGGTACACTGGAGAAATACCATCAACAGGCTGGCCAAAATTAAAATTATCACCTGAACCTTGGAAAACCTGATAGGACCCAAAATATAAACCGTATCCTGAATTACCTGGGGAAAAGGCAGTGGGTTAGGACCGCCTCTGATAAGGGTTACCAACGTCTGGAGAAAAGTAGATACCCCAAGGGCTGAAATTAAGGGAGCCAGCCTTGGAGAGTTGCGCAGGGGACGATAGGCTACTTTCTCAATAACCACAGCAACCACGGTACATGCCAGCATGGCAGCCAACATGGCCACAAAAAAATTGACTTTATACACCACAACCATAATTAGCCCGGTGAAAGCACCGATCATGTAAACTTCCCCGTGAGCAAAATTAATAAGTTGAATAATTCCGTAAACCATGGTATAGCCCAAGGCTATCAAAGCATAAGTAGAACCCAGGGTCACCCCGTTAACCAGCTGCTGCCAAAACATTAGATAACCTCCTAGTAAGACCCCGACTAGGCTGGACAGCTATCTTTATATCGCTGCACAACCCCGAACAACGGTCATATCCCGCCAAAGGCCTGTAAAATTTTGATAACTATTTATTGGCGGCCTTTGGCAGACTTACGACCGGATACCGCTAAAAATTTTGGAATAATGAATTAGCTAATAGGGATAACTGCTTTAACGACAAATGCATTATCTTTGACTTCCTGCAGATACACCGGACTCTTAATTGGTTCACGGTTTTCATCAAAAGTAATAGTACCGGTGACACCTTCCCAATCCTTGGTTGCAGCAAGGGTATCCTTGAATACTTTGGGGTCACTGCTGTCAGCTGCTTCCATTGCATCGGCTAAAAGCATTACAGCATCGTAACCCTGAGCAGAGAACATATCCGGGATATTCCCATCGTTGTTAGCTTTATATTTCTCAATAAACTCTGCAGTCTTACCAGCAGCAGTCTCTTTGTCTACAGCAAAACCGGCATAAACCATACTGCCTTCAACAGCGTTTCCGCCTAGTTCGTAAAGTTCTTTGCCCAGCAGGCCATCACCTCCGGCCATTACCTGGTTAAGCCCCTGCTTGCGCATTTCTTTCATAAAGAGAGCACCTTCGGTATAGTAACCGGTAAAGATAACTCCATCAAAATCCTTCCGTGTTAGTTCAGTAACCTGGGCACTGAAGTTAGTATCCTTTTCCATAATGCTCTGTTCAGCAACAATCTCTATCCCTTCTTCTTCCAGAGCCGGCTTAAAGATAGAAGTCAGGCTTTCACTGTAGGGAAGACCGGTAGTGGTAACAAGAGCTACCTTTCCCCACCCCAGCTCTTCCTTCAAGTATTTAGTCACAGCAGGTGCAGCCACCGCGTCAAGGAGAACATCACGGTAAATAAAATCACCAATTTCAACTACCCCGGTGCCAACGGCCCCCGCAGACATAAGAACAACTTGAGCCGGTTGGCATATCTGAGCGGCTGACTTGGTAATTCCGGTAGTCGGGTCCCCAACAATTGCCGTAACCCCCTGGGTAATCAGCTTCTGAGTAACGTTTGCTGCCTCACTGCTGTTGCTTCCGTGGTCGCCCTCAACAATTTCAAGTTTTTTCCCAAGGACCCCTCCGGCTGCATTAATGTCTTCAACGGCCATTTTCATACCCTTTAGAGTTTCAATGCCGTAGTGAGAGTGAGCACCTGTCAATCCACCGAGAAAACCAATCTTAATAGTGTCCCCCTCGGCCGCCTCCTCACCGCCGCCACCGCAACCGGCAGTCAGCATCGCCACAGCCAGCAATGCTGTGAGGAGGAAAATAAACCTTTTTTTCCTCAAACTTTTCGCCTCCTTTTTTGATTAATCAGACTTTTTCGGGCATATCCCGAGCACAGTTGATTCACATGAGTTTCTTTAATTCAACATTAATCGATTTTAATCCTTCTTTATCAATAAACACTGTTAAGTATTGTTTTTGTTGCAATGTAATTAAATTACATGATTAAGCTCCTTAATCAGAAAATATGCCAAATACTTCTGTACATAAAAAAAGGATTTTTACTAGTTTTTTATGAAGTTTTATACAGCTTTCAGGTCTCAAAAACTTTTTCGGGGGATAAAAAATGAAAAAAATTATTGAAAACACACTAAAAAAGGTAATTGAGGAAAACTCCAAAAAATCCGCCACCTCTTACCGCATACCCCTTTTGGGCTATGCTAAAGCAGAG
>LFTO01000140.1 GCA_001513335.1 Clostridiales bacterium DTU086
ACAATTGCATAGTGCAGGTCCCTCTGGACCAGGTGGTCCTTGGATATGGCCATGTTATCCCTAAGGTAGTCAAAGCCAAATTCGTTGTTTGTGCCGTAGGTTATGTCAGCAGCGTAAGCCTCCCTTCTTTCGGAGGCGTCCAGTCCGTGGACAATAACCCCTACTTTAAGGCCCAGGAACTCATAAATCTGCCCCATCCATTCCGCGTCCCTTTTGGCCAGGTAGTCATTGACTGTAACAACGTGGACACCCTTCCCTTCCAGGGCATTTAGATAAGCGGCCAGGGTTGCTACAAGGGTTTTACCTTCACCGGTTTTCATTTCAGCAATGCGACCTTGGTGCAGAACAATACCGCCCATCAACTGGACATCGAAATGGCGCATCTTCAAAGTACGAACTGAGGCCTCCCTAACAACGGCAAAGGCCTCAGGTAGAATATCATCCAGCTGTTCACCATTTTCCAGCCTTCCCTTAAACTCGTCAGTCTTTGCCCGGAGAGCCTCATCAGATAAGGCCTTTACAGAAGGTTCCAGCCCGTTTATCTGTACAACATATTTAGAAAGTCTTTTTATTTCCTTGGCATTATCATCTAAAAAGTTTTTGAGGATTCCAAGCATTTTCTCACTCCCTTTTAGCTTGGTATCATTACAATGATAACACCGGAGGGCACTTCTTGCAACAAATGCAAGCCCGCGTGAAAGGGAGACATGGAAAACAAAAACCGCCCAGGGAGCAGGCGGTATCAGGGGTCATGGACAAGCCAAAGCTATTTCTTCTCGGCAATTATCTGGAGTGAGTCAGCCATATTTTTCATTATCACAAGAAAAGGCACCATCATGGCAGCAGAAAGAGCTGTGATAGCTATCCAGTCCATACCGGACAGGTGAGACATATCTCTTTCAAACACCGGGAACACCTCCTTTGTCTGTCTATATGTTTCCACGCCAAATCATTATAATGAGCAGAATTTTTTAGTGTTTTTGCCATGACGAACCATTAAACTATTTCCTGTTTTTGCCGATATATAGGTTGATTGGCCTTCTTCGGAAGGCAAATGGCAACCTTTCCTAAAAGCCTTTGCACTGGATTGTCAAGGGATTGGGATTGATTGGAGGCAGCATATGGATATTGCAACCATTGTAGGGCTCATAATTGGTTTTGCCGGAGTTGTAGGAGGTTTTCTTCTTGAGGGGGGATTGATTGACGCCCTTGTTTCAGAAACGGCTTTCTGTATTGTTGTCGGGGGAACAATCGGCGCAACAGTAATCTCCTTTTCCCTTGAAGAATTAAAAAAGGTTCCGGCTTTTACAAAGGAAGCTTTCGTGGAGGAGAAGTATGATCTTCAGGGGTTGATTCAGGAAATGGTCAGCCTTGCCAACAGGGCGCGGCGGGAAGGGCTCCTCAGCCTGGAGCAAAAGCTAAAAGATGTTGATGACGCCTTCCTGCGCCGGGGTCTTCAGTTAGTAGTTGACGGTGTTGAAAGCTCGCGGCTCCGGGACATGTTGGAAACGGAAATATACTGCTCAAACCAGAGGGCCAAAACAGGAGTGGAAATCTTTGAGACAGCCGGGGGTTACGCTCCGACAATGGGTATTATCGGGACGGTAATGGGACTTGTAAACGTATTGGGAAACATATCCAATCCCGATGAACTGGGGCCTTCTATTGCAATAGCTTTTATCGCCACCCTTTACGGTATCGGAACGGCAAACCTGATATGGCTGCCCATAGCAGCAAAATTGAAAGTAAGGAACAAAAAGAAACTCCTGTATAAAGAACTGGCTCTGGAAGGTATTATGTCCCTTCAGGCAGGGGAAGCTTCTTCCCTCATGAGGGAAAAACTCCTGGCCTTTATCGATGATGCAGAACGCAAACTGTTGGAGGAGGAAGAAGGTAGATTATGAGGAGAGACGCTGGTGAGAACGAAAACGGCGGTCCCAGCAGCGAAAGGTGGCTGCTCACATACAGCGATATGATTACTCTGCTGATGATTTTTTTCATCGTCATGTACGTCATGAGCTCCATTAACCAGGCAAAATTCCAGGCCCTGGCCAATTCTCTCAACATAGCCCTGGAGGGGGGTACCGGTATTTTTAGTAATGTGGGGCCTTCCATGATGGACGGCCAGACGGCAGGGGTTTCCGCTGTATCCGAG
>LFTO01000165.1:0-463 GCA_001513335.1 Clostridiales bacterium DTU086
TCGTTAATAATACTCAAGTCACACCCCACACCATGGTAGGTAGGATGCACCATGATTAATGCTTTGGGATGTGTACTGTCGATTAAGCTGGCGATTTGCCCCAGGTTAGGGCCTATAGGCACTGTCAGGGCAGAATTAAACTCCGGCTGATAATAGACCGGATAAGCCCCTGAAAAAACCAGGCCTTCATAAATGCACCTGTGTCCATGCCGGGGTACCAGCACTGTATCCCCTTCAACACAGCAGGACATAATCGCCGCCGTGACCCCCACCGAGGCACCGTTGACCAAAAACAGGGTATGCCTGGAATGAAAACATTCCCCTGCCAGTTTTTGAGCCCTGTCAATTACTCCCTCAGGAGCATGCAGGTCATCCAAACCCGGCACTTCAGTAAAATCCAGGTCATAAACATTACTGCCTGCAAACCCCGATGAAACAGGTCCCCACTGGCGGTTTCTCTTGG
>LFTO01000165.1:494-1535 GCA_001513335.1 Clostridiales bacterium DTU086
TCTCTTGTGACCGGGCATGTGCATGGGCAGCGTATCTTTCATGGCTTTTAGTGCCTCAAGCAAAGGAGCTTCACGAGTCATATCTTCACCACTAAATTTCACAGTTTACACAACATCATGAATAAAAAAACCCTATGCTTAATTTTAGCATAAGTCTATGAATACTGTCATACTGTACAGGTTTGCTCAAACAGAAAGCACCTTCACGGCTGTTACCACGCCTTTTGCGAATGACTTATGAGTACAGGCTCACAGCTCTTGGCAAAGCGCAGGGAAAAACCGGGGGCAGCATACTATTATCCAAAAGAAGCTTCTACCGCCTCCTGCAAGGGAATTGTGAGCAGCGGAAAACAACTCTTGGCGAAACTGCAGGTAAAACCGGAGGGCACAGGCAGGACACCTGGGCCAACCCAATTTGAAACAGGATTTGGGTGGCCTGGTTTGGATGACCGTAGGCGAGCCATGGGTGTGTCCGGCACAGACTTCTGAGCCAGCAGGAGGCAGTGCAAGAACCTCTTGGGCCCTTCCTGCAACTCCCTTTACAGTATTCGAAAAAGGATGGTCCCTGCAAAAAAATTGAAACACCCTCCAATAAGGGAGGGTGCCAAATTTTAATGCATATTGGGGGGCTGCTGGGCCTGCTGCTGTGCCTGCTGCTGGGCTTTCTGCTTTGCCTGCTGCTGTGCCTGCTGCTGTGCTTGCTGCTGCACTTGTTGCTGCGCCTGCTGTTTTACCTTATACTGGGGTTCCTGCTGTTCTACATAATTTACCCTCTGCCTAAAGCCCTGGGCGATATTTTCCAGCTGCTGGGCATACTGGTTAAACTCATTCTTGGCCTGGGCATCTTCTGTTTCCAGGGCAAAACATTCAAAATCAGCTTTAACCCCTTCAAGGTTAGCCAGAGCCTGGTGCAGCTTAGTTCCTACAGTCATTGCTATCCCTCCTGGTTAAATTTTTGGTGCGAACAATAATAGTATTTGTATTTAACCGGGATTTATTAAAGGCTTCTTAGGCCCACATTTTTTTGAGCCTGTTGATGTA
>LFTO01000110.1 GCA_001513335.1 Clostridiales bacterium DTU086
CATCGTTTGACCTCCTTTGCCTACCATTCTACGCATAAAAACCTTTTACGCCAAGTGTGTATCGAAAGGTTTTCTGTATATTCGTGGCATCTGAGGCTCTTTCCTGCACTTAAAGCCGGAAAATAAAAATTAATTCTAAAGTACTGCTGATGAGTGTCCATTTTTGTCGTAAATAAAAACTACATCCCTTCCCCCCTGCCGCGTATTCAGGGCTATGCTTCCTCCCCAAAGGAAGGATATTTGCTCAAGGGTCTTTTTGGCACTGTAGACATGCAACGGTCTACCGTCATAGACGTGCCGCAGGTATAGTCTTCCCCCTGAAGTTCTTTCTTTATCAACACCAATGTCAGGCAAACCGCACCTGCCCAAACCACGGAGGAAATGCCTTTTTATTTCCTCCGGTGGTAATTGAAATTCCCTGGCACTGCCTTTTCCGAAGCTGTAACCTGTCAACCCTAACTCTTTGATTATGTCCCTGGAAAGGTACTTCTGGAAAAAAGAAAAATCGTTTTCTCCCCTGCGGATAGCAAAAAGCTCCTGTATACCCAGGGTCCTCCTGATTGCTGTAAACAGATCCAACCCTAAACGGTAGGGATTTACTGATTTACAGCTGACTTCAAGGGCAGCCGCATTTACCCGGGCAAATTCAACGGCCTCCTTTACATCCAAATCCATAGCCCGCAAGATCTGCGTGTGCCAGTAAGCAGCCCATCCTTCATTAAGGAACTTTGTCTCCAACAGTTGAAAAAAGTAACAACTCTCTTCCCGAACATATTTAATAACCTGCCTCTGCCAGTCTTCCAGGACAGGTGAATTGCATGCGATGAACTCCAACAGTTCCGGATAATACCGGAGGGCCAAGGCGGCATCCAGCACCCTCTCAACTCTTTCCGGACCAAACCTGGAAATGCATTCCTGGATAAAACTTCTTGCTGTACGGGCAACAAGTGCTGTATGCTTCCCTGCACTCCAAAAATTAACATTGTTCTTAAAGAAATCGGCGTGGGCAATAACATGTGCAGCAACAATCATATTTTCTACAGGGGAATTGCCCTCTGATACAAAAGCCTGGCAGGGCACCGAAAAATAGACAAGCTCATGAATGCAGGCAAGACCGTGGCGCTGCTGGAGTACCAGCTTTCTGAAACTTTTTCCGAAGCTCCAGTGGGAAAACCTTGTAGGCAGGCTGTATGCCGCAATAAAAGAAATTACTTCCGAAGGACAGAGGAAAAACTCCACATCTAAAAAGTCAAGGCCCCATTCTCCGGCAATGGAAACGATAGTAGACACATCTCGTTCAAACACAGCCCTGTCGAACAATTGGCTTCCCCCCATAAGACAAGGCCCTTCTAACTGCTAAAAAACCTTCCTAAAGCTCCCATCAGTACCTTCTTTGTATGTGCCCTCTCCACCAAAAAATCCTCCCCCGCTAAAGGAAACAGGACATCGTACAATGTATCCCCCACACGGGAGGGTGTATTTTCAACTTGGAAATATGCGAAACGACGGGCAATGGTAAGCACCTCTTCCAAAAGGTCCCGGCAGTTTATTGCATCTGAAAGCCTGCTGTTCCCATCCGAAATATGCAGTCCGTAAAGCATATACTCCCTGCCCTGATACCGGTGGGCGATATCCAGCAGCAGCCTGTAAGCAGCGGCAATTTTTGTACCGCCGCACTTCATTAAGGCAAAAAACTCACCTTCGTCCGCTTCCCTGGCTTCAACATCATGGACTAAATAAACCAGCCTTGCATGGGAGTACCGGGACTTTACAAAAGCAGCGGCAGTAGAAAAAGCTTCCCTGGAAAGCCCGTACTGGTGCGGGCTCAGGGAGCTGGATACATCTTTTATGAGCACAATTACAGGGACAATGTTTCTGTCCTCGCCGGAAACAGAAGGCCGGTATCTAAGGTCACTGGGCCCGATATCCTTTATGACGGCACTTCCCTTCTTTCCATTCCTCTCCATGTTGGCCAGGAGAGTCTGCCTCCTGTCCAAACAGCCTGATCTGCACCCTTCAGGAATATCAGCCCTGTTACCCATTTTATCTCCTGCTTTTTCGTCAAAACCGGGGAGGACCCATCTTTCAAAAACTGAACTGTCAATACCGGCATACTCCGGAATACATTCCCTGATCCCTGGGAGGCTTTTCCCACCCACCTTCCTGGTTGGCCCCTTCAAAACTGCCTTTTCGGCGGTTGGATTATTAACCGAACCGTAACCGACAAATACGGTTGAAAACGTATCAAAAACGAATCTATGCTCTCTCAGAAACAGAAAAGGTATCTTTGTTGTCCGTCCCTCTTCACAGACAACGAGGAATTCCCTCCCTACCTCATTTCTGTCCTCCCTTGATAAAGCCTCATTGAGCTTTTCCCTGTGCCGCTTATCATCCAGACGGCCTTGAAAATAAATAGGGAAATGGTACTCCTTTACAGTAAAACGCCGTCCCATTTATATACCCCCGTAGATAAAAACAAGCGTATTTTCTGCCTTGCAGAGCTCATTCTCACTGCTCAATCAGGAAAACCGGACAACAGAACTTACTTCCCTTACAGCAGCGTGGGCACATACAGGGCAGTAACCGAACTGCTCTATGAGGACGTGCATCATCGGCGGATTCTGACCGCCACATGATAAATCCCTATCCTGGCATTCCTCCAAGAGAACCCGTCGGAGTACTTCCCCTTCTACTGCTTCCTTTAACCCCGGGTGGGCAGAATAATCAAAGTCCCTGCCCATGGCGGAAAATTTTTTTACTCTGTGATACAGCTCCTCCCTGAACACTTTTCTGCTTGAACTGCCAATCTCCAGGTGCCCCTCGATTTTATCCATTAAATCAATTTCATCAGCAGTAGGGGAGGTTCCGGAAATAGGCTGTGTCAGATAAAAGGATAAGCAGTCAAAATATTCTTTAAAGACCCGGTGTGCCGCCTGGGGAAAACACTGCACACATGCTTCTGTCAAATCCTGCCTGAGCAGGGCCCGGTATTCATTACCTGCCAGAAGGAGCAAATGGACAAACCCGTCAATCTGTCCTTGGGAGATTAAAGGGTGATAAGGGAGCCCTTTTTTCAGTGAATCCAGAACATCCAAACCGTTCACGCAGGAGCAGTCATCCGCTGCCAGGGCACTGCAGACACGGTTGATGACGTACCGGGGGTCGATCCCTTTCATGCCTTCACCGGGGGACTCCTGCCTCAACTGCTCCAATTCTCTTCTGGAAAAATCTCCTCCTTTTCCATCGTAGAGGTGCATCTTTTTTATCAGACTCACCCCCTGCCTGCAGGGATCCTCCAAGCGGGTGAGTACGGAAAAAACGGCGGCGGCACGTAAGGAATGAGGTGCCAGATGCACCCCGCCCAGCTGGCTGAGATTTAACAGCTTCCTGTAAATCCGTTCCTCCTCTGACACCCGGAGATTGTAAGGCACCGGGATGACATACAGCCTGGAGGCCAGGGCCTCGTTTCTGCCATTCCGGATAAATTCTTCATATTCAGCCTGGTTGGTATGCCCAATCACCATTTCATCCGCCGAAATAAGGGCAAAACGCCCAGCTTTAAAGTTTCCTTCCTGGGCCAGGCTGAGCAGGTGATAGAGGAACTTTTCATCGCACTTAAAAAGTTCCTGGAACTCCATTACCCCTCTGTTGGCTTTATTCAATTCACCGTCAAACTTATAGGCCCTGGGGTCGGACTCAGTCCCGTATTCAGCAATAGTTGAAAAATCGAGGCTTCCTGTAAGTTCGGCAATATCCTGGGATTTAGGGTCAGAAGGGACAAAGGTACCAATCCCCACCCTGTTTTCTTCTGATAAAAAAAACCTCTCCACAAGGACATCCTCTATCCTGCCGTGGTACTTTTCCCGAAGCATAACCCTACACAGGGGACAGAGAGAGCCCTCTACATGGATTCCCCGCTTTTTTAGTTCCCCACGGAGTTCGTAGGGCACCAGGTGGAGAGGCTCTTCGTGCATAGGACAGCCTTTGATTCCGTAAAGAGCCCCTGCCTCTGTCTTAGAATAAGTCTCCAGCCCCCTCTTGATTAGGTTTACAATAGTTGACTTACCGGACCCAACAGGGCCAAGAAACAGCAGTACTCTCCTCTTGACATCCATTCCCAGGGCAGCAGGCTTCAGATAATCTTCCACAAACCTCCTGAGGGTCTCCTCAATCCCGAAAAGCTCACGGGAAAAGAACTTGTATCTCTTCCCGCAAGCCCCTTCTTCCCACCCGGCACTGATTATCATGTCGTAGATACGCTGATGGGCACTGCAGGCAAGAGAGGGATTTTCCAGGACAAGCTCCAGGTACTCCCTGAAAGGCCCCTCCCAGGACAACTCTTCCTGCTTTTTTTCATGTTTCTTTATCCGGGCGATCAGATCCACAGATGCCCCTCTCCTCCTGGTGCAGCAGACTAAATGCAGGTACTGCTCATATTCCCGGCCATAAGAATATATGCCGAAACCGAGTCTAACAGAAGTAAGTACCAGAAGAAGGCAAATCAGTTATCCACAATATTTTGAAAAGCATAATTTCCCTGGTATGCGAGGACAAAGGCCTATGAGGAATTACTTTCCAAAAACAAAGGAATTGACCGTCCTCAGTAGAAACAATATATATGTGTCCGATCAATAACCGGACTCTTCGAGGTCGCCCGTATTATATTTAGACGGCACAAAGCGTAAAATAACGGAAGGCAAGGTTTACTTAAAACAGCCGAACTTTGGAGGAGGGAATTGTCGAAATGCTGTTTGGAAAAGACTTTATCATAGAAAAGAACGGCACTCTCGCTTTTGCTGAAAATATCAAAGCCCCAAGACCTGCCATTAGGAGATTCAGGGATGCCTCAAAAGTACTTTACCCGTACCAAAAAGTAAAACCTGACAAGACCCCTTTATACTATATGTACAGGGGCGTCTACAGGGATTGCGATAGAGAAATATTTGAAAGCCACGGCATCCGCCATGATATCACAGTCCTCCTCCCAGGTTTTATGGGAGGACAGGAATTTATAAAAACCGTCGGCCACTTTCACCCAAAAAAACCCGGCCAGGAGATTACTTACCCGGAATACTATGAAGTTTTGCACGGAGAAGCCCTTTACCTGCTGCAGAAAAACACCCCCGACGGAGATGTGGAAGAAACCATTTGCGTAACCGCCAAGGAGGGTGACAAGGTTTATGTTGACCCCAACTGGGGGCATGTTACTATTAACCCGGGTTCCCAACACCTGGTAATGGCCAACCTGGTAGCTGACAATTTTCAGAGCGAATATGCGCCCATTGAACAAAAGAAAGGGCCGGCATACTTCTACATAAAAAACAACCTGGGTGAATATGAATTCGTCCCTAACCCCAATTACAAAAACGCACCGTCACTTAAGCTTATTCCTGCAGAAGAAAAGAGCCATCCAATTGAACTGGAAAAGGGAAAAACCCTTTATGAGATGTTTTTGGAAGACCCGGAAAAGTTCGATTTCTTGAAGTAGAAGCAGAGATTGACCTCCCGAACAGGGAGGTCAATCTCTTCGAAAAACCTTGATGAAGTAGCTTAACCTTGACCCAACTTCCTTTTAAGCCTCCTAAGAATCCTCTCGTATCGTTCATCTTCTCTTAATGGAGTGAATGCAGGATTCTCTTCAACCGTCTTGATTAAATTCGCTTTCGTTGTCGTATCATCCAGCGGAGTGCTGGTTCCAATAGTGATACTGTCTTCGAGCCACGTATCCACCTGATCAAAATATTCATTTCCCTTTAACTTAAGGGGATATTCGTATCCACAGACAATGTCCGCATATTGCTCCAGTGCCTTCAATGCCTTTTCTTTCTCCTGCTGCATCACATATCCCTGGGCAGCAGTTATGTGGACCCCGAAAACCGCATTCGTGAGGATTTCCCGCATCTGAAAAGCATCAATAAGTTGTTTTGCCTGGGAATATATCTGTTCAAACAAGACCGGTTCAGTCATGTGCAAAGTAAGATAATTGTTCAACAGCGTTAAGGTGTTGATTACATTCTG
Organism: Clostridiales bacterium DTU086; assembly: GCA_001513335.1. Classification (GTDB taxonomy): domain Bacteria; phylum Bacillota; class DTU086; order DTU086; family DTU086; genus DTU086. Next base: position 6,019 of record LFTO01000110.1, read on the forward strand.
ATAGAGTAATATTTGATTTACTTTTTTTGCCTCATCATTTTTTCCCTGCATTTGATATGCCATAATAAGAATGACATCATCCCCGCTGTAAGGGGTCAGTTTATTATCTAACAGACCAATAACTCCCTCACTGTTTCCCAGTGCCATTTCTGCCAGGGCTTCCATGGAATTGGCACTTTTTAAGTCGGAGACATCCCCCGATTCTTCTTTTACTCTCCTGCAGAGGATAATACATTGCTGCAGGGTTTCTTTTTTGGCTTCTTCAGTTTTTGCTAATGCAACATGATTCAGGAATAATTGAATCATAGCCAGCAAAAAGGGAAAGCAAGAGTAATACTTCCTGACAAGCTCATTACACTTCTCCATTACTTCCTCAAAGGGGTTAACCGCAAATTCACGTGACAAGTAGTTGTAAATTTTTTTAATCTCTTCACGGCTAAGCTGTGGAGAGTATCCCAACAATTCGTCAACTGAGACATTGAAAAAGGCAGCAAGTTCCGGAAGAAGTGCAATATCCGGATAACTCTGTCCGGACTCCCACTTGGATACAGCAGCTTTAGAAACCCCAATATACTCCGCTAACTCTTCCTGGGTTATTCCCTTCTCCTTTCTTTTCTGAATAATACATTTACTAATATTTAACTCATTCATTATAATCACCTCAACATCATTGTATTCGGTGTCTCACTTCCTGGCGAGGGATTTGCAGTTGACTTTAGTTAAAAAAATTAACTTACAGGAAACTTCGTTGCATAGAAAAACCCTGCTTTTTATATACAAAGCCAGGGTTATTTCTGTCCTAATGGTCAGTTTCTATTCGTACAATGTTCTAAAAGGGATTTTTCTTCCCTTGCACGGCTTTCTCAAACCATCCAAGCCTTGCACCTGGAACTGAATCAGTTTGAGAATACGGCTTGATATCGATAAGGGGGCTCCCCTCCAGAGCATCCAATCCCCTGACGAAAAGAATATTCCCCTTCACTTCCACCAAGTCTGCAATATCAAAAGCGATAGGGTTGGGCCTTGCAGGAGACCGGGTCGCAAAAACCCCATGAGGTTCTTCGTCCCAGGGAGTCTTTACCACCAGTTTCTCCCTGTCAGCTTTGTCCAGCCAGTACAAAACGATAATGTGAGTAGCCGTATCAATATCCTTCAGCCCGGACACAAACTGCGGGAAAACTTCAATCTGGAAAACTACATCCTTTTTCATTCTTCCCTGAGGGGGAGCATCCCCAATTTCTTTGTAAGGGGAATGAATAACTCCTATGGGTTCCAATTCCATTTTCAAGGCTTTCACCTCCAGCGAAATCTCTTAACCCTCTTTCCAATCCATCACAAGAAAGCCAGTATAATCCGGTGCGATTATTCTTATTCTCTCAATGCCTTCAATTTTAATGTCCGAACAAATCAACATATTTTTTTTGGACTATTACAATCATACAGGTAAAGGCTCTATTAAGAAAAGGTGTAAATCGAAATAGAACCATTGAAACAGACCAAGGAAGGGTTGTGCATTTCAATAATTTATTAGAAAATGAAATTGCTCTAGTTAAAACATTTCAGCGGACGGACATGATACAGGAAGCAACAGACTGGCATAACCCTTAAACAATCTAAAAAAGAAAGGAGTAATTCCATTGACAAGTGAAAGAAAAACAAAGCAGTTTTTACTGACTCCGGCAGCCGGAAAAAGAATCATTGCGCAATCTCTGTTATTTGTACCTGGAATTTTGGATGCTTTACAAAACCGGACTGTTGTTATTATTGCAGGAACTACAAACGGATATGTGGCCGAAGAAATCCTAAACAAAATAGGCCAGAATACAGAGTTCTCCAAGAAAAGGTTCTTTAGAGGAATTACATTACCTCCAGAACATGCAACCACTAACACCGGAAGAATTGCTGATGAAAGTCTTTTCCCCGGAGATGTTGTTATTGTTAAAGGGAAATGGGAGAAAGGAAAGACAATACTCGACGTGGTTGATAATCTGCAGGAAGGCGATATTATCATCAAGGGCGCAAACGCAGTCAACTTAGACACCATGCAGGCAGCCATTTATATTGGGCATCCAAAAGCCGGTACTATTGGTGCCGCCATGCAGGCTGTAATTGGAAGACGTGTGGAATTATATTTGCCGGTTGGTTTGGAAAAAAGAATTTCCGGAGATATAAGCAGGATAGCCCAAAAATTAAATTCTCCAAACGCTCATGGCCCAAGATACTATCCTGTTTTCGGGAACATAATTACAGAAATTGAAGCACTAAAAATAATGACCGGGGTTGAAGCTGAACTTGTTGCCGCCGGAGGGGTTGGTGGCGCAGAAGGAAGCTGCTGGTTGGCTTTGACCGGAACCGATGAGCAGCTGAACAAGGCTGAAAAAATAATAAGGTCCGCCCAAGACGAACCGCTTTTTGAGCTATAGTTTGCGATTTTTCACTACCAGAAGCGCTTACCTGTTTTTTATAAGCATTTCGCAGAATTCTTTGAGTTCCTTAAAGATTCTTAGAGATTTAAATGATTCTTTGTTGGCCAATAGGAATTTGATGCTTATGGGGGAGGCTCCAGCGGGAAGTAATGCAAGTTGTTTTTACGTAAAATCATATGCAAGGATAGTTTTTGGGCACCTGTGATCTAAACAATCCATAAACGACTCAACAGTTTTATATTGGAGGTCATATTTCTTACAAAATGCCAATAATAGTCGTTCTATACCACCCCCTAGCCATGCAGCTGCGCAGTTTTCAGGGTATTTTACCTCAGTCCAACTCTGCGTTTAATACGGTCCATTCAATGTCGCCGTCGTTTATTTTGTATTTGAGAGTCATCTGGCCGCCGATGTGGCCGTCTTCAAAATAGGCCAGGACCTTGTTGTCCTCTAAAAGATGAATGTCTTCCTTGGAATAGAAACCCATTGTGCCCCCCATAACTGGCTCAAAAGGAATCAGGTCATTGCGTGCCATTAAGTCTTCTTTTATGGCATTTTCAGATATAGAATTAAGCAGCAGTTCCATGTTTATCGGATCTTTTATCTCCTTGATTGCCTTTATCGTATATCCATCAGTCTTTTGTAGTTTCATTAGATACTGGTATTCCAGCTCTGCTGCTTGTTCCGGGCCTTCAAACAGGTAATCCACGATTGCGTAATGAACACTTTTGTTTTCAGTATCCTTGAGGAAAAGCTGGATTTGGGGGTATTCTGCCACTCCGCCCAAGGCCGGCACCCTATACTTCCCGTTCTCATAGGTCACAATCTCCACGGTTTTGTGGTTTTTTACTTCTACGCCAAAATATCTCCTGGCAAGGTCATTCATTACGGACTCGTCGAATACAACATCAACGCCCTCTTCCACCCTATCGCCAAATTCACCGGCATCGATAAATCCTACAGCCAAGCTACAACCGATAAACTTAATTATGGATTCATCGGTCAGGCTTCCTTCAGAAAAAGGCACTATGGCATCCTTTATCGTGGGACGCAAAAAGTTTTCCAGGCCTTCTTTTTCCTGATTCGTTAGTTCCACTTTTTCCGTTTTGATAGGCCTTACAAAAGTAAAATCTCCTTCAGGAATTCCCCACATGGGAGCAGGATCAACTTCATCTCTTGTAATAGCTGCCGCAATCCTGTCCTTTTCAAAAGTCAGTTCTATCTTTCCGGTATATCCCCAAGCTTCATCCTGGTAAGCAGCAATCATTTTCCCATTTTCAAGTTTGCCGCTGAAAGATACTTCAGCCTTGCGGTGACCGGGTGCTCCCTGCACTGAGAAAATGCTGCCTTTAACTTCCGTCTCGTTTATTTCTGTAATTTTGATACCTGTTGCCCCCAGGTACTCCTCCAAAGAGGTTAACAAATAAAGCTCTTCATCCCCCTGTACCTTTAGTCTCCAATCACCTATGTACATGGAATAATCTTCTCCTGCACCGGTATTTTCAAGGTTTTGCTGATTTTCACCGTTACTGTTGGAACTGCATCCACCAACAAGGGAAATAGCAATCAGTAAAGCTAAGATTGCAATAAGTTTTTTCATTCTTCTCACTCCCTGCTAACAAAAGTCGTAATAGCTAAATTTCCCAAAATACATCTTATTCCTTCTTTACCTGCATTGGGAATGCAAAAAACGGCCCCGGAGAATTTCTAGGTTTTGGATACTTCTGTATCAAGTATAAAAAACCCCTCAATTGGAAACAATTTCCTATTAAGGGGTGATTTTGTATGGCACTTAAGAAAAATGAACTGGAAACTTATATCAGTCAGGGCAGGGCTATGAAAAACCTCCTGGTCAGGACCAACATTCACGGAAAACATGACAGAAAGATTAAAAGAATTTCAAATAAAATCTCAAGGGCACAGAAGTCCCTGGCCAAGATTAAATGACTATTACCCTGGAATTTATGTCGAACTAATTTGTTACTACCGTCAGTCTATATTAGTTTAGAGACGGGAATATAAATGGCCGCACTGTAAGCGGTCTTTTTTTGTTTTGGGACCTTACGCCAACCGGTACTGCTGTTCTTAGGAAAAACTGGTTGCTGTAATATGGTGGTCGTGACCGTGATTATCATGCAGGTGCTCCAACTCGTGCAGTGCCTTGGAAAAACTTTCGGAGGCCTTGTCCAGAGCATCTATGGCTTTTCTTAACTCCTCCGCCGCCTCAGGTACTTCTTGATCTAACAAATATTCAGCCCATGATTCCACGTCTTTTTTCAAAAGCTCTTCCCTGCCGGAAAGCTGTTCTAAAGCCAGTATCAGTCCATGAAAATCAATACCATTTTGACACATGTCCATTACCTCCTAAAAATGTTTTCCCAAATTAACAAATCCGGGGAAGCTGTGCTCCTGCCAGCATATCCAGAAGCTTGGTGCCTCCCAGGGGAGTCAGGAGACGAACACAGCCGCTGCCCGGGACTACCTGTCCAATCTGCCGGGCATTGCTGCCTTCAGGAAATGTACGGATAAACTCAAGTACATCCCCTGCTTCCTCTTTACTGCATATAAGAAGAAACTTGCCTTCATTGGCAAGGTATAGAGGATCAAGCCCCAGCACCTCTGAGACACTCCTCACCCGGGGATCCACCGGGATATCCTCCTCTACCAGTTCAACATCTTTCTTCATGGACTCGGAGATTTCCTTCAAAGTAGTAGCCACTCCACCCCGGGTGGGGTCACGCATGAGCCGGATTGACTTGAATTCTTTCCAAAGGGGAATAATGATATGGTTAAGAGGCGCGCAGTCGCTGAGTATATCACTTTCCAAATCAATACCCGCCCTGCGGGAAATTATTGCAGCACCGTGGTCACCCACATTTCCGCTAACTATAACCGCATCCCCTTCTCGGATGTTTTCCGCCTGGGAATAGTTGTCCAAAAGTTCTCCAACACCTGATGTATTGATAAAAACCTTGTCCAATTTTCCCCGTTCCACAACTTTGGTATCACCTGCAGCAATCTTAACGCCGGCTTTCCGGGCGGCTTCGCCCAGGGAAAAAGCAATCCTGCGCAGGTCCTCCAGGGGGAGTCCTTCCTCCAGCATGAAAGATACGCTGATATACTTCGGTACGGCACCGTAGACAGACAAATCGTTTACTGTGCCGGCTACTGCCAGCTTTCCGATATCACCCCCCGGAAAAAAAATTGGGTCAATTACAAATGAGTCCGTTGCGAAAGCCATTTTTTCTGCACAGGCTATTCCCGCGGCATCCGACAGTTCGCAGAGAATCTCCGCATCAAAAGCCTCCAGGAACAATTCTTTAATTAACTGGTGCGTCAGCAGACCCCCGTCTCCGTGGGCCAGCAGAACCTTACTCAACTTTATCCACCCTCTTTTCTTCAGCCGGTCGTTTCAGGAAACGAGAGGCAAAAAGTTATCTCAAACCAGAAGGTCCTGTCCCCGGTAGCAGCAGGATAATTTACATACTTATCGGTTTTTTGTATTGATCCCGGTGATACCTATAGTAAGCGGCACACGCACCTTCACTGGATACCATGCAGGGACCAACAGGGGAAACAGGATTACAGCCGTTGTTGAACAAAGGGCACTCATAAGGCCAGATTTTACCTTTCAGCACTTCCCCGCAGGCGCAGCCCCTGGGAGGTTTACTGTCGGGGATATAGACAGGATACTTTTCTTCGGCACGGAATTTTCCGAATTCAGCTTTTAGAACCATACCGCTGCCGGGAACGATCCCCATGCCTCTCCAGGAGGAATCCCCATGAGTGAAAAAGTGGTCAACAAGTCTGCGGGCTTCGGGATTGCCCTCTTCAGAAACAGCTCGGGCATACATATTTGTAACCTTGGGCTGCCCGCTCAATATCTGGTCAATAATATCGTTAATGCCCAGGAGTATATCCACGGCTTCAAAACCTACCACAGAAGCCGGGCACCCGTATTCTTCAGCCACAAAGTCCCATAACTTCCGCCCGGTGATAACGCTCACATGCCCCGGCAGGATAAAACCGTCAATCATAACCCCGGGGTCTGTCAGAAGGACCCGCATCACAGGGGGGACCACTTTATGGACGGAATAGATGAGGAAATTTTTCAGCTTTCTAGCTTCAGCGAACTGCAGGGCAGCAGCAATGGTAGGAGTTGTTGTTTCAAAGCCGATACCCAGAAAAACAACGTCACTGTTTGGATTTTCTTCGGCTATCTTTACTGCATCCAGGGTTGAATAAACTAAACGGATGTCCGCTCCCTCCGCAGATTCCTCTGCCAGGCTGCCCCCTGTGCCGGGAACCCGCATCATATCACCAAAAGTGGTAAGGATTACCCCTTCCTGCCTGGCTAGTGCCAGCATCACATCAATATCACTATGGTCGGTAACGCATACAGGACAGCCGGGGCCGCTTTTAAGATTAACATAGCTGTTCAATAAATCTCTGATACCTGTAGAAGAAATACTTACAGTATGAGTGCCGCAAACTTCCATAAGGTTGGGTTTTCTCCCCAGTTTGTCCCCGGCCCTTTCCAGCTTGGGTATAAGCTGTGACAGAATACGCCTGCCCAGCTGCGGATGCCGGAATCTATCCAATACCTCCTGCACTTTCGATTTCCTCCCAACATTTCAGTGTTTCCAGGGCTTCTTTTTCATTGACTTTCTGAATGGCAAAGCCTGAGTGGACGAGAAGATAGTCTCCTACTTTAACGTCATTCAATAGAGAAATACCTACCAATTTCCTTACACCCTGAAAATCAACCTCAGCAAATTCACCGTCAATACTTACTACTTTAGAG
>LFTO01000243.1 GCA_001513335.1 Clostridiales bacterium DTU086
GTTCCTTTGCCCAGTTCAAAAGAATAATCATCACTGCAGACTACGGGTACTTTGGACCGCCCAAGCCTGATGTAAACAGGTCCCTCATAACTGGCCGCCACATGATCCAGAACTGCATGAGTCTCAACGGCATCTGCAGGAACAATTACCGCCATGTTGGGCAGTACCCTGGCCAGGGCAATATCCTCCAAAGCCTGGTGGGAACCACCGTCTTCCCCCACTGTAAGCCCCGCATGGGAAGAAACAACCCGTACATTCAGCCGGGAGTAGCAGACAGTATTGCGCAGCTGGTCATAAGCCCTGCCTGTGGCGAAGACAGCAAAACTGCTGGCGAAAGGGATTTTTCCTGCCAGGGACAACCCTGCGGCGGTGCCAATCAAGTTCTGTTCAGCTACGCCCATATCAAAAAACCTGTCGGGAAATTTCTCTTTAAACCGGATGGTTTTTGTGGATTTGGCCAGGTCAGCATCCAGCACAACAATATCCCTGTTCTTAGAACCCAGTTCAACCAGTTTTTCTCCGTAAGCATCTCTAGTCGCTATCTTATCCATAATTCCTGCTCCTCTCTACTCCGAAAGTTCTTTAAGGGCCTGCTGGGTCTGCTCCTTATTGGGAGCCTTGCCGTGCCAGTCCGCTTCATCTTCCATGAAGGACACGCCTTTCCCCTTAACAGTTTCGGCAATGATCATTGAAGGCTTTCCTTTAACCTTTTCTGCCTCTTCAAAGGCTTGAGCAATAGCGTTCAAGTCGTGACCGTCAATCTCCATGACGTGCCAACCGAAAGCACGCCATTTGGCCCCCAGGGGTTCAGGGGAAAGGACATCCCTGATCCGGCCGTCTATTTGTAACCCGTTATGGTCAACAATCCCCACCAGGTTGTCCAGGCCATAGTGGGCAGCAGCCATAGCGGCTTCCCAAATCATGCCTTCCTGCATTTCCCCGTCTCCCATAAGTACATATACCCTGTAATCGGCGTTATCCAGCTTTGCACCCAGGGCTATCCCGTTTCCGACTGCCAGCCCCTGTCCCAGGGAACCAGAAGAGATCTCCACACCGGGAGTACGACTGCTGTCAGGGTGCCCCTGGAGCATGTGTCCCAGTTTTCTCAGTTTACTTAATTCCTTTACAGGGAAAAAACCCGCTTCAGCAAGGGCTGCGTATAATACGGGGGCAGCGTGCCCCTTGGAAAGTATAAACCGGTCCCGGTGTTCCCAGTCAGGCCGGGCAGCATCAATATTCATGTGGTGAAAATAGAGCACAGCCAAAATATCTGCTGCTGATAATGAACCCCCCGGATGCCCCGAACCGGCCTCTCCTACCATAGCTATGATGTGACTCCGGATTACCCGGGCCTTTTCTACCAATAGACGATAAACCGCTTCCTGCAGCATTGAATACCCTCCTATTTCTCTTTAATTTTTCCACAGAACCGGCACAGCTCACCGCTGTCGGTCCGCCCTCCGCTGGATTTTTCTCTTTTA
>LFTO01000144.1 GCA_001513335.1 Clostridiales bacterium DTU086
CAGGGCGGTGGCACAGGCTGACCGGCGCATAATGGAAGCAGAAAAACGGGGTTTTAAACGGATGATACTGCCGAAAGGAAATCATAAAACTATTTCAGTAAAAACGGGACTAGATTTGATCGGCGTGGAAACAGTCTCTGAAGTGCTGAATATGCTTTAGAAGTTGGAAGTAAGCGGTGCATTGAGTGTGGGGAAAAATAAAATACTAATTAGTAGCAGTTCTACGGAGGCAGGGAAATGAGTTCGGTTGAAAAGAATGAGTTAATGGAATTGTTGAAAACCATAGCCCCCGGTACTAAGTTAAGAGCGGGTTTGGACAGTATTTTATCGGCCAAGAGCGGGGCTTTGATTGTGGTTGGGGAAAACGAAGAAGTAATGGAACTGGCTGAGGGCGGTTTTGAGATAAACTGTGATTTTTCCCCATCACTACTTTATGAACTTGCAAAATTGGATGGGGCTATTATTCTCAGCGAAGATGCCGAAAAAATATTAAGGGCTAATGTTCACCTCCACCCCCGAATTGCTAAATCATCTACGGAAACAGGTATACGGCACCGTGTGGCCCAGAGGATGGCAAGACAAACAGGTGTTCTTGTAATAGCCATATCCCACCGCAGGGCTACCATTACACTGTATAAAGGACATTTAAGACATGTACTGCAGGATACCGGTTTTATCCTTACTAAGGCCAATCAGGCAGTACAGACCCTGGAAAAATATAAAGATATTCTTAACCAAACTCTAAATAACCTGAGTATTTTGGAATTGGACGGTTTAGTTACGGTATATGATGTTATCAAGGTGATCCAGCGGGCCCTTCTTGTCTTAAGAATTATTGAGGAATTGGAATTATATATCTGCCAGCTGGGCAGTGAAGGAAAGCTTGTAAACATGCAGTTGAAGGAGTTGGACAGCGGATTAAGAGAAGAAATAATTCTTGTGCTAAAGGACTATTACTGTCCCAATGAATCAAACGCCTGCGAAGAGGAACTTCTGGAGAATATGGTTGCCTATTCCGCAGGACATTTACTGGATACAACGGATATTTCCAGAATGATGGGTTACGGCAGCAATGCTGCCAGCCTGGACAGGGAAGTAACCCCCAGAGGTTACCGGTTGGTTGCCAAGACTGTTCGCATGCCCTGCCATGTTGTAGAAAGTGTAGTGGATGAATTTGGCAGTCTCCCCGAAATTATGAAGAGAGAAATCGAAGAACTAATAGAGGTAGAAGGAATTGGGGAAATTCGGGCTAAGGCGATTAAAGACGGTTTTCGAAAACTGAGGGAGGAGCTGATATATGACAGAAATTTGTAATCCCCGAAGTAAAAAATTTTACAGAATATTTTAAAATATTACCCTCGAATTGGCAAAAAAACATTGACATACAAACATG
>LFTO01000026.1 GCA_001513335.1 Clostridiales bacterium DTU086
AGCCACATCTCTGCACTATAGTGTTCCATTTTGTCTCCCCTCCCTCAGCTTTTCTTTTATCAATTTCCTTGAACGATAAAGCCTGGACTCAACCGTCCGCACTGCCACACCTTGTTCAATAGCAATTTCCCTGCAGGATTTTTCCTGAACATAATACTGGTAAACAACCCTTTTAAAGCTCTCAGGAAGCCCGCAGCAAAGATCTTCCAAGAATAACTCATCTTCCACAACTTTCTCCTCCGCACTCGGCTCTGGAATTGAATACCTGTCCGGAAGATTACCCAGGAGGTTTTCCCCCAACCGCTCCCGCTTTCGTTTCATATCAATGGCAGTGTTTATGGAAATCCGCCCCAGCCAGCTCTTAAAGCTGCCTTGGGAATATTGGGCAAGGGAGCGGTATAGTTTAAGAAAAGTCTCCTGAGCAGCGTCCTCTGCATCATCCCTGTTTCTCAGAATGGGATATATTAATGCAAACACATAATTTTTGTAGCGTTCCACAAGAACTGCGAAAGCCGCATCGTTTCCAGCCAGTACCTGACTCACCAATACTGCATCCGTTAAACCATTTGAAACAGCTATACCCTCCCCTCCCTTCTACTTATATTGACGAATGAAAGAGCCAAAACCACTGCAATTATAACCTAAATTTTCGGGGAAAAAATAAAAAGCCTGACTCGAATATGTCGGG
>LFTO01000211.1 GCA_001513335.1 Clostridiales bacterium DTU086
GGAGAAAGACAGAGAGTAGTAATTGCTCAAGCGCTGTCCCAGGAACCTGACCTCCTGCTCCTGGACGAACCTTCCTCATATTTGGACATAAGCCATGAAATTGAGGTGTTTAACCTTATCCGTGAATTAAACCGTAAACGAAATATAACGGTAATCGTAGTGCTCCACGATTTGAATCTTGCCAGCCGCTACTGTAGTTCTTTGGCTATCCTCCGGAACGGAACTGTTTTTGGCTTTGGAACTCCAGGGAAAATCCTGACTCCGGAAAATATCCGTAAGGTTTATCATACAGAAGTTGAGATTCTCCATAGCAGGAGCGGAGAATATATTGTACCCCTTTCAGGGAATGGGGACCACGGGGTGATTGGCTGCAATGAATGAACAGACAGGACAGGGACGGTTTATTCTTGTTTTAGGCGGTGCCAGGAGCGGTAAGAGTACATTTGCTCAAAAGCTGGCACAATCCCAGAACCTGGACGTGACATATGTGGCCTGTGCGCTGCCTATAGATAAAGAAATGGAGAGGCGAATTGCCAAACACAAAGAATCACGGCCCATTGGCTGGACGACAGTAGAAGCGCCCTACTCTGCGGATACAGCTGTAATTTCGGCGTGTAAAAAAGAACAGTTTGTATTATGGGACTGTGTTACTGTTTTTCTCTCTAATATTTTGCTGGATTACTGTGATAAGGGTTTGGGGGATGACGAAGCTGAAGCATCGATTCTCAGTCGTGTTACACACATGTTATGTAAACTTGAAGACTGCCCGGGGACACTTGTTGCTGTGTCCAATGAAGTTGGCTTGGGTGTTGTGCCTGGACAACCGTTAGGCAGGAGTTTTCGTGACATTGCGGGTAGGGTGAATCAAATCCTTGCCCAACGGGCGGACAAAGTATTTTTTATCATAGCCGGTATTCCCGTGGAAATTAAGGAGCGAGGCTACGGAATACAGGATTTTGGGAACAAAATCTGATGAACCTGGAAAGGCCCAGGGAATAATGTTAGATGATAGCCTGATTATTAGAGTGTCAGCTCAGCTTGAGGGAAGCTGTTTGCCTGTGTTCATTAGTCGTTTGCGAAAGGCACGAAAATAATGCGCCGTTACCGCCGGCAAAGCCGGCGACGGCTGAGCGAAACAAGTCCTGTCCGAAATAAATGCAGTCTTCGAAAAAATAAGTGGTTCGCAAAAATAAAAGAAGCAATTTATGGTTTGTCTTCGGTTTGAGCCCGACATATTCGAGTCAGGCTTTTTATTTTTTCCCCGAAAATTTAGGTTATAATTGCAGTG
>LFTO01000097.1 GCA_001513335.1 Clostridiales bacterium DTU086
AAAATGTTTGTTAACACGGGAGGCTTTTTCTATGAAGAAGAAACTTAAAATAAGGGAAGCAATTCGTAAAAATTATGCGGAGGTTGCAAAAGAAGGCTCTGTAGGAGGGTGCTGCAGCGGTGGTTGCAGTTGCGAAGGTACCCCAACGGATGCTGCCGAAGCCTCATTAAGAATTGGATATTCGAAAGGTGACCTTGAAAATGTTCCTCGTCAAGCCAATATGGGATTGGGCTGCGGTAACCCTATTGCTATAGCATCGATAAAAAAAGGTGATACAGTCCTTGATCTGGGAAGCGGCGGCGGGTTTGACTGTTTTATTGCCGCAAGGCAGGTAGGTGAAACAGGACTCGTTATTGGTGTTGACATGACCCCAGAAATGGTTAACTTGGCAAGAACAAACGCCTTAAATGGCGGGTATTCTAATGTGGAATTCCGATTAGGGGAAATTGAGCACCTGCCTGTTGCTGATAATTCTGTTGACGTTATCATATCAAATTGTGTGATCAATTTATCCCTGGAAAAAGAGAAAGTATTTCAAGAGGCATACAGAGTTCTTAAGCAAGGCGGCAGATTGGCTATTTCAGATATTGTGGCTACGGCAGAATTGCCGGAGCATATTAGGAAGGACCTGAAAATGATGACTGGGTGCATTGCCGGAGCTGAGTACGTGGAAAATCTTCAGTTGATGATGGAAAATGCGGGTTTCAAAGAGATTAAATTGACACCGAAAGACAACAGTAAAGAAATTTTAAACTCATGGATACCTGGCGGGAACATTGAAGATTATGTTGCTTCATATGTTATCGAAGCAGTAAAGTAAGATTTTGTTGTCAGCAAAGGAAATATTCCCCAGGAGATGATACTTTGATCATTTTTGAATGGCTAAACAATCAATTGCTCAAAATGGAATGGCTCTATGATTTGGTTACCTTATTGGTAACCAATATATTTAATCTGGACATTAACAGCAGGTTAGCTGGAAGCATTCATTTCTTTATCTATGATGTGATAAAAATATTTATCCTGCTGTCCGTTTTAATTTTTACTATCTCATATATCCAAAGTTATTTCCCGCCAGAAAGGACAAAGGCAATTCTGGGCAGGTTTGACGGGATATCTGCTAACATTTTGGGAGCTTTACTGGGCACGGTTACTCCTTTCTGTTCCTGTTCTTCTATTCCTCTGTTTATTGGGTTTACCAGCTCTGGCCTGCCTTTGGGGGTTACTTTTTCATTTTTAATTTCTTCGCCTTTGGTGGATTTGGCTTCATTAATACTTTTGGCCAGTATTTTTTATTGGAGAATTGCAATTGCCTACGTTGTGGTAGGCTTTGTACTGGCTGTGGTAGGTGGAACGGTTATTGGTAAAGCTCATCTGGAAGACTACGTGGAACCCTTTGTTTTCGCCAATAAAATAATTGATGCAGAGCAGGGGGAATTGACAAGGCGGGACAGGGTAAACTATGCCATATATCAGGTAAGGGAAATTGTGGAAAGGGTTTGGCTGTATATTCTTATTGGTGTAGGAATTGGTGCCGGAATCCATAACTGGTTACCCGAAAATATTATTTCCGGTCTTTTGGGTAATGATAAGCTTTATGCCGTGCCCCTGGCAACTGTTGTTGGCACTCCTATGTACGCAGATATTTTTGGGACTCTTCCTATTGCTGAAGCCCTGATGGGAAAGGGTGCAGGATTAGGGACAGTGCTTTCATTTATGATGGCGGTTACTGCTCTATCTCTACCTTCAATAATCATGCTTAAAAGAGTGCTGAAAAACAAGCTGCTGGGAATTTTTGTGGGAGTTGTGTTTGTGGGAATTGTAATTATTGGCTATTTCTTCAACGGCTTATGGTACCTGTTCATATAGAAAATGCTCTTCAACTAATAAAGAGGTACGTCACGGTTTTAGGACGTACCTCTAATTAGTTTCCAGCTAAACAGTAGAGGCAATAAGGAACAGCTCAAGTTTTGTCTTATTCAGTCTCTTTAGGAATACATAGAAATCCTAATTGGGGCGGAGCAGAATTACCCCCCTTTGCTGTAGAAAATTATTAATCTTGAATGATCTCCGAAGCGCCGGATTGCTCCATTACTTCACGAACGCTCTGGCTCATATTCTTCGGTATTTCCACCGCAACCAGTATCCCTTCCCGACCATGTAATCCCTCAAATCCTTCAGCAAAGCTTTCATTTTCTCCCAGGCGAATGCTGTCTCGTTCGGTTTTAATCATAATCTCATCCCTAAGCCGCTGTTCATCTGTCATTGATCCTTTTGCCAAATCACTTATAATCATATCTTTGCGGTCCAGACCCAGGTTTTTCAGGCTGTCTACTACAGTACCAACTTGGTCTTGGTCTGGAAATCTCCCTACGATACGCACATTACCACCTCCGGGTTTATTTTTTCCGGGAGATGTATTTAATAATCAAAAAAGGATTGTCTTTTAAGCCTATCTCCTTTAGAGAGGAGGTAGCAATTTAAGAAGGTAATATACTTTTTGGAGAGGAAAAGTTAATGAGAGAAAACGAACAGGCACTGAATGCAGCACACCTAAAGGCTTGCAACGGGTGCCTAAATCTAAATCCTGTTTAATAATTGAGCGAAACTTCTTTATTGTTAGTGTAACTTTTTTCGTGGTAAATCCGTGTATTGGGTAAAAGGGTGGTAAGGATGGAGCAAAGGCAGAATGTAGAGTCTATCTACAAGCGATACTTGAATGATGTATATCGCTATTTGCTCCATTTATCAAAAAACCCTCAAACAGCTGAAGATTTAACCCAGGAAACATTTTACCGGGCCTATCTGTACCTGGAAAACTACAAGGGAGAAAAGGTAAAGCCGTGGCTTTTGCGGGTAGCCAGGAATACTTTTATAGACTGGTATCGCAGGGAAAAACGCCATTTGCCCATAGACCCTGTTGCGCTAGAGGTGCTGGCAAAAAAGAGCCGGGTCGGGCCCGAAGAAAAATTCATAATTGCGGAGGCATTACAGGAATGGCTCATACTTGTATCCTCGTTACCCCTTAAACAGAAACAGTCGGTTCTCTGCTGCGATTACTACGGGTTCACATACCAAGAAGCGGCGGAAATCCTGGGAATATCCCTGGTAAACCTGAAGGTAAGTCTTTTTCGCGGAAGGAAAAAGCTTAGGGAACTGCTTGAAAAGGAGGGGGAAAAGTGAACTGTTCGGATATAGAGAAAAAGTGGCAGGAGTACTTGGACGGTATCCTATCCGGTGATGAAGAAGAAAAAATAGAAACCCATATAAAAAACTGTACAACCTGCAGTAATAGACTAAATGAGGAACTTGAAAAAGATCCGGCTTTTGGGTATGACACAGACGGTCCCCTGGATGCGAGTAAAGAAGCCAGGATACTCAAACGGGCGAAATGGAAAAGCAGAATCTCCAATGCTGTTTCTGCGGTTTTACTGGTATTGGCAATTACTATTATAAGCGGGTTTCTTTCCGGGCTTTATTATGGAATAGGAGAACCCAACCGTGTTGAAAATGCCGTCCGAGTTTCCCAAATGGTAACTGAGCTTACTATGCCAAATGTTTTTTCCAGAAGCGGCGGCGGCAGAGTAAAGACCTTTTTTAGGATGGAGAGCAGTTTTGAACTGCAAAAGCAAATTGGCAGGGAACAATACACAATAGGGCATTTGGAGACAAAGATGATTTTTGACCGCATGAACGTGGTCAGAAAATGGGCGAATGGTTCTTTAGATTTGAAACTGTACTTTGTTCACCCGGAAGGAGGAGAAAGGTCCGGAGTAGACGATACCTGGGGTACGCTTGAAATCTTACCTGCAGGTACTGTATCCGAGATGGCAGTTTCCTTTGATAAGTTATACTCATTAGATAAAGTTTACGATATTTTTTCGGGATACGATGTTGACTTGCTGTGGTTTCCCGTTAACACTGGAGTTGAAACAGATCAGAGAAACGGTCCACTGCTGAGTGTTGTTGATAATTTGATTGGTCTGCCGCAATTTGCACATACTCTTGAATATGAACCGGGCAGCGGAGGGAATTTTTCATTACAAGATGAGGGCGACAGCGATAAAAAGGAAGCTGCCTTTATTAGAGGTCTTGAGTTTTTGCTTGAGCACGAAAACTGGGCTAAAAAAGCCTACCGCGGCAGGGAAGAGGAATTAATGCTTAGAGAACGTTTGGATTATGTCCGGGAAAACGGACTAAAAGTTTACGGAGCAGTGATTACCGGACCCACGAAAGAGCTATTGCGGCTAAAAGAGGTAAAGGAAATAAAGTACCCGGTATTGGGAGAAACAACCTGGTGGAACTGGCAGATGCGGCATTATCAGGGGACAATCCGTAATTGATGCGGGGGACAGTTTTTCCTGCATCATTGAGACTCAGCAATGGCATTCTTCTTATCCATTAATTTTTAAAACTAATCCTTAAATATTCCCCTGTTTCAGAACAGCTAAGTTGCACTATGGTAATCAAAATAGATAAGCGCGGTAGTAGTGCCTCCTGGATGTACAAACCGGGCAGGAAATATATTTTTGATGCGGAAGGCTAAATTTTGAGAACACAAACAAAAAATGTTTACGCTGGGAGGAAAGTCATGTCGGTTGAAGCTGTAAGAGCACATTTTAGGAAGTGGAACATTGAGGACAGAATTCAGGAATTTGATGTGTCCAGTGCCACAGTGGAAAAAGCGGCTGAGGCGTTGCACTGCGAAGAAAAGAGGATTGCAAAAACCCTGGCATTTTTGGTCAATGATGCGGCTATTTTGGTCGTAATGGCAGGGGATGCAAAAGTGGATAACCGGAAGTTTAAGGCTTTTTTTCATACAAAGGCAGTTATGCTGACCCCTGATCAAGTTATTGAGATGGTGGGACACCCTGTAGGCGGTGTATGTCCTTTTGGTATTAAAGAAGGGGTAAAAGTCTATTTAGATGACTCATTGAAGAGGTTTGAAACGGTGTTTCCTGCTTGTGGAAGTGGGAATAGCGCAATTGAGCTGACGATCTCGGAATTAGAGAAATATTCAGGGTATTGTGAATGGGTAAATGTATCTAAAGGCTGGGAATAGAAATTTCTACATAATATGCCATTCCTGATTGACCGCACCCGAATTATTTATTAAAATCGAATTAGCTAAAAATATATATTAGCTAAATAGGAGGTGCGTTCTATGGAAATATCATCTACGGAAGCACAAAATAATTTTGGCCGTTACCTGAAACTGGCACAGTTCGAGGATATAATCGTTACAAAAAACGGAAAAAAAGCAGTGGTGATAAAAAAGTATGAAGAACCAAATAAGAGTTCTTTAACTGCAGCCGAAGAGGCTGAAACGTACGATTGGAAAAGTGAAAAAATTTCCTATGAGGATTTCCTCAAACTTACAGAGGAAAGCGAAAACCGCTACGAGTATATCGACGGGGAAGTCTACTTGCTTGCTTCACCCACTTATGACCATCAGAATATTATTGTTGAGATACTAAACACAATGTACAACTTTTTTAAGGGGAAAAAATGCAGGCCGCTGACGGCACCGTTCGATGTAACACTAATCAAGGATGATAACAAGAATGTCGTCCAACCTGACATAATTGTGATTTGTGATACCGAAAACATTAATGAAAAAGGAAGATATACGGGTACCCCTGCCATGATTGTTGAGGTCCTTTCCGAGTCAACAAGGCAGAAGGATATGCTGAAAAAACTGGATCTATATTTTCACAGCGGCATACAGGAATACTGGATTGTCAGCCCTTTTCGCAAGGAGGTCTATACGTATTCCTTTGAGAAGGATGATATCAAGGAATACTTGGTATATAAGGAAACTGAAACGGCACAGTCCATGATTTTTGAAGGCTTAGAGATTTCCCTCAGGCAGATATTTGGATAATCCCTGTTTAGGTACCTGGAGCCTGTATTTGTTGTTAAAATTATTTAGGAGGGTTATATATGCTTCGGAAGAGGATTTTGTTTAACGTCCCCCGGGGGACAAGTAATTATAACCACCAAGGACATTGCCGCTGATCTAACACTGGATGATTTAGCAGGAAAACATGTTGCCTACCAAGATGGTACTTTATCTCAGGAATTGGTAATGACCTTGCAGGAAAAGTTTCCCGGCACAAAGGGTCTGGGATGCGGAACCCTGGAAGAAGTTTGGAAAGCAGTAGAAGAGGGTATTGTGGATGCAGCTATAGTACCACATGCCGATACAGCGTACTTTTATTTTCAAAATCGAGAAGACAGCAAATTACGGATGGCCAGCAAACTACTTTCCATTGAACAAACGGGTATTGCCGTTCGAAAGGAAGATCGGGAATTATTGGAAATGCTCAATAAAAGCCTGGAGACGTTAAAAGAAAACGGAACATACGACAGGAT
This sequence comes from Clostridiales bacterium DTU086, assembly GCA_001513335.1. GTDB lineage: Bacteria > Bacillota > DTU086 > DTU086 > DTU086 > DTU086. The sequence continues at coordinate 6,376 of LFTO01000097.1, forward strand.
TTACGAGAAATGGTTCGGCAGTTATTAGGAGCAGTTTGCTCTCTGCTCCTCTGCTTCTATATCCTCCTGGATTATCTCCAGGAAAACAGCTGCCAGCTCAGGGTCAAATTGAGTTCCTGAATTGGACTTGATTTCCTCCAGGGCAGCTGAGGCATCGAGGCGTTTTTTGTAGGGGCGGTGGGAAATCATGGCGTCATAGCTGTCGGCTATACGAATGATCCTTGCAAGGATGGGAATATCTTCGCCCTTAAGGCCGGCAGGATAGCCGGTACCGTCGTAGTTCTCATGGTGGTGCAGAATAACCGGTACGATGGGATGCAGCTTTTCTACGGCTTTAACGATATCGCTTCCCCATTCAGGGTGACGCTGGATCATTTCCCATTCTTTTTTGTTCAAAGGATCTACTTTGTTAAGGATTTCCCAGTCTATCTCAATTTTGCCGATGTCATGAAGAAATGCTGCATAACCCAAAAAATGAATGGCTTCTTGAGGCATGCCCAGCCTTTCTGCCAGTCTTACAGCGTGATTGGTTACCCGTTCTGAATGTCCATAAGTATAGCGGTCTTTGGCATTGATAACTGAAACCAGGGTGCGGATGGAATTGAGGAGTTCTTTTTCATCCCCTTCTACATCCAGGTTGTCAAATACTGAGAAATACATTTCCACCTTGTTCTTATCTTTATTCTTGGCACGGTAGAGGGCTTGATCAGCATACTTTATCAGGTCTTTAGTAGTACGAGCGTGTGTTGGGCACACAGCAATTCCACAGGAGACTGTTACTCTTCCCTCAGGCTGAAATTCCTCCCCTGGAAAATCCTCGTTTTTAATAGTAATACAAATGTCTTCTGCCAGTTTTCTTGCTCCTTCGCTGTCTGTCCCAGGCAGTACAATTACAAACTCATCACCGCCGTAACGGGATACAAAACCGGCTTCAGCTACTTTAGTGTTTAGGATATCTCCAATGTTACTGATTAGTAAATCACCCTTCTGGTGTCCGTGAATATCGTTGTAGTGTTTGAAGTAGTCAATATCCAGCATAATAAGCCCCAGCGGGTTACTTGCGGAAGCATTTTGAACGTACTCAGTGATTCTTTCCTGGAAGTAACCATAGTTATATAAGCCGGTGAGAAGATCGGTACTGGCTAATTTGGTTAAGTGCAAACGGTGCTGTTTATCAAGATCAGTCTGGGCTCCGATGAACCAGGCGACAATAAACATAACAGCGATTAATATCACATTGCCTTCCAGAAACATGAAGAAATCAGCCGATATCCCCGTAAGGATATTTTGAAGGTAGATTAAAACGGTTCCTACTGCTGCAATCATTACTCCTGCCTTTTTGCCCATAACAGAGGCAGAAATGATAACGGGAAGGAGGAGAATTGCCTCGATGTAAAAAGCATTATTGTCTGCTATAAAAAAAGTACAAGCTGCTATGGCAAGAGGTAAACCAATATATAATAGGTCAATTAAGGACAACTTAGAACCAGGTTCGAGGGCACAATTTTTACTGTTATATAAGGTAATAAGTCCAAATATCACAAAACCTGCAGCAAAAAATACCAGAAAACGTGGGTAGGTGGTTTCATATTTTTCAAGATCAAAAAAATCGCGGCTTAAAGCTAACGAAAACAGCATAATAAGAATGCAAAACATATGGGTTACTGTTAAATATTCCCGAATTTCCCTGCGCCTTTTTATTTCGCTTTTGAGAATTTTCATGAAGTTCACCTCTGGTTGTGAAGCAAAAAGGGGCGGTTAACACCACCCCCTTGGCTACTATTTTCTCAGTGTTTCGGGTACTTCACTTTGATAATGGGTAATTAGACAAAAAGGGAGTATTGGTCCAATAAACAGTAAGCCAGCTGCCAGAAGGCCGGAAAAATGGAACATTATCTTTTTCACTTTGTTCACCTCCTCCCTTTGGTTATATGCTATCAATGAAACACCATAAACGTTTTCCCAGGGGGGTTAGATTAAAACTAAACCAAAGAACGCTTAGGACTAAACAGAGCCTTATTTCTTGAGCGTCTTCCCATACAGCAAATTTCAAACCTATGATAATTGTCGAAATAATAGACATGACAAAAAGAGCAATCCTCTTTAATCTTTTTCGTCTAATAGGGGAGACAATAGGTGATTTAGGGTCATCAACAGGAGCATATTTAAAAATCAATGTAAAGCCAAGAAAAATGGATACCAGAGATAACAAATTTGTATAAGTAACTTCCCATGTGCTGACTTGGCCTGCCGCCAAAGCCAGTAAAGGGAATATTATTACGGTAACCAGCCCACACCGCCAGGGGGATTCTGAGTGACCACCCCCGGCATTATGTCTGAAAGCCGCAATAGTAAGTAAGCAGGTTAAGGTACCCCAGAAAACACCTAAAATCCAACCCAGAGTAAGTGTTAAAATGATATTTACAATATTAAGTGTAAGGACTTCGATGACGTAAGTCAGCTCAATTTGTTTTTCTTTATTTAAGCCATGAATTCTTCCCAAATAAGCGGCACACTTTTTACTAAAATTCATATAACTCATTTTCTCCATGCTCCCCGGATGGGTTTAAGAAAACGTGAAGCGGACAGAGCTAAAAGGTTAAGTATGGCGGCCTGGAATACTCCAACTTTAGCCCACAAAGCTTCATTGGCAAGAGCTTCATTGGGTTCCATATGGGTGTAGGCAAAAAATGCACTGCTGACCAGATATTCCAGTAATGCCAGAGTGAAAAAGCTGGCGAAAACTGCAAGAACGGTAGAGGAAGGTTTCACTTTGGTTAAGTTGACAATAAAAATAAAGAGCAAAAATAGCATTATAGGTATATGGAACCCAAAGGTAACGGGCAGGGCACGAATGATATAACTAATGATGGAAAGAATAGCCCCGCCTATCAAAATTCGTCCCCACCGCAGTGGCACTCTGGCAAAAGCCAAACTAAGAGCAAAGAGTCCCATACTTTCAGGAATTGATTGAATGAAATAATAAAATAGGCTCATATGTGTTTTCCTTCCCTAAAGAGTGTAATTTTTATCCATATCATGAAAAAATTTCGACATCATAAAGAAAATTCCTCTAAAATATAGAAATTTATGGCATTATACCAGTCTGCCTTATAGCGAAAAAACCAAAACCGACCTAAACCTGCATTTTCTTCATTTGTTTATTTTGAGAGAGCTGTCCCCCTTTTGGGTGATTGAATTATTTTAAAAAGCGCAGAAAGAGGGTAAGAAGAATATGGACTTGAATACAACTGAAGATAGATAATTGGTGGAGGGGGCAAAAAATGAAGACAATCGGCTTAATCGGTGGCATGAGTTGGGAATCCTCTGCGGAGTATTATCGCATTATTAATGAGGAAGTAAAAAAGAGGCTGGGAGGTCTGCATTCGGCAAGGTGCATCCTGTACAGTGTAGATTTTCATGAAATAGAGGTATGTCAAAGAAACGGAGATTGGGACCGGACTGCTGATATTTTGACAAAAACCGCAAAGAGCCTTGAGGCAGCAGGGGCGGATTTCCTTATCCTTTGTACAAATACTATGCATAAAGTTGCAGATGATATCCAGGCGGGGACCAATATTCCCCTCCTTCATATTGCAGAGGTTACAGGGCGGCAGGTTTTGTCCCAGGGAATAAAAACTGTTGGCTTGTTGGGAACAAGATATACCATGGAACAGGATTTCTATAGTTCACGTCTTGAAGAGCAAGGCCTTACAGTGTTGACTCCTCATAAACCGGACAGGGAAATAATAAACTCAATAATTTTTGACGAACTCTGTCTGGGACAGATTGTGGACAAGTCCAGAGAGGAATTTAAGAGAGTTATTAAGGATTTAATTGCCCAGGGTGCGGAAGGTATTATTCTGGGCTGCACAGAAATTGGCTTGTTAGTGAAACCTGAGGACGCCAACGTACCGATTTTTGATACCACTCTGATCCACGCCAGAGGTGCTGTAGACTATGCCTTGAAATAAGATCATAAGAGGTAAATAAGCAAAATTCCGGGTACAAAACAAAGCCACCGTGTTTGTAAGAGAACACTCACGGTGGCTTTTGATTCTTTTTCTCAGGCTTTAGTCTTGGTGGATAATAGTTCTGTTCCAGTACCTATGTTGTCAAATTCATTTTCTTTGATTATAGTGACGAATGCCTGTTCAGGAATATTCATAATTTCGCTGGCTTTGGAAACAAATTCTTTTACAATTTTAGCTTTTTGCTCCTTGGTCAGTTTGGATGCCTCTACAGTGATTACCGGCATAAAATTACCTCCCTATGGTTTTCCAAAAATTGTACACCCCTTGGTTTTATGGCGCAATAAAACCAGGACCAAATCTTTTATTTCTTATGGTAGTATTGGTCATTCGTCTCCGGATATGCTATAATTGAAAGTATTCTAATCGATCCTTTAAAAATATCCCGCTGCTTGTTACGGCTATTGATAAAAAAAAAGACGCAGAGTATTTGCGTCATGTAAATTATTTCTGATAAAGGGGGGCGGGGTTTAACCATCCCTTGGTCTTCCCAAGCTTGAGCAGTTTGTCAAGCATATCGACTTCTGCCAATAAGAGATTCTTGAATATACCCCGTATCCGGTCATTGGTTGTACATTGTTTGACCGCTTGGGCATGGGTGATTGCGGCTCAGTGCATACCGGACATAAGATCTTTAAAGATAAACTCATCCCGAACGATTTCTGTGTTTTCCGGCGGACTAACAACGTTAGGGGGATGGAGGGGCATGGGAATTCCAAAACGCTCCAACTCCTTTTCCAGCATCCGGGTCTGCTGTTTTAACGGCCCCTGCAGTCCGACCTTCAACAGCAGCTTAAAGTCTCCGTCAAAAACAAGGTTGCAAAAGACTTCTGTTTTTGCAACGTTATCGTAACGGAAAGTTAGGTGGTCCCAGAGATGAAAAGCCTCTCCGCTGTCAAGCCTTTCCGTTATGTTTTCAGGAATTTTTTTATAAAGAGGGGGCGTCTCAATCCATCCCTTTAATCTAAGATACGCTGCAATACTGTCTAATCGATTTAGTGTTCGGGACAGCATGTTTAGAAACAGCTTTCGGATGCCTTCACTGGTAGTTGACGATACAATGGCCCTCAAAAATTTCTCCAAGTGTTCCTGAAGAATTAAGAAATAATCGTGAGCCAAAAACTGGTCCAGGAGTACCTCAGAATTCACGGAGGTATTGACTTTCGCCCTGTTTGCCTTTGGACCCTGAATTAAGTATTTTTTGAGCTGGGTTTCCATGAGTTGAACTTCTTCATTGAAATCATCAAGGGCCTTTTGAACAATAAACGAAACTCATAATCATGGGCAAAGTTCTGCCAGATTTGTATTCTTTCGACTATCCCATACATTGACCGACAAGCGTCCCACAAATTGTAGGCTTCCTCAACATCGATTACTTCCTTCTGTTTTGCTGCTTTTATCCCATCGAGAGAAAATACCACCCAAATCACCTGGTTCCAAGGCTTATTAAATTATTATTATTGTTTCCAACCTTAGTACCTATATTGGAGGTTATTTTTTCCTGAGGGAGAAAAGGCCAGCGACCCCTTCAGTATGCTTTTCCCCGTGGCAGGCCTAAAACAGGCGGCGCTGTGCTGTAAAGCTGCTGGACAGGGGATCATACTGGATAATGTCAACTACTACACGGTTTTTGATGTTGCTGCTGGTGCTGTTGTTGCTGTCCAATTTGCTCCTGGGGTCACCGCTGCTGCCGCTGGTAGAGCCGCCAACAATGTTACTGCCCTCGCTACTTTCAAGGTGCAGAATCAAAGCACAGTAGGACATATCTTCAGTCTGAAGTCCTCTGAAACCGGAGGCGCCGGTAGTTCCCGGGTTCAGAAATAAGGAACTGTCCGTTTTTTTGACAGATAACTTGTGAGTATGCCCGGAAATAATGATTGGGGCGAGTCCTTCCAGTGAGTCAACTTTAGCGGGGTTATGGATAACAGCAATGTCTACCTCATTGTTTTCCTCAAGCTTTGACCGGAGAGTTTCCGCCTGCTCTTCCAGAGCCCTTTGTATTTCAGTTTCGGAATAACCATTGACTGCCGGGCCAAAAGACCAGGGGTCCGGTACCCCCAGGACGGACAAACCATGGGATTCCACCACTGAACCTTCCAATATCTTTACATTGGGGAACTGGCCCAAAAAGGCTGTTACTTCCGGGGAATCGTGGTTGCCCGGGGCAAAGAGGTAAGGTACTCCCAAGGCCCCGATTTTACCGAACGTCTGTGCCTCAAGGGGTGACCCGAAATCGGTCAGGTCTCCGGCGTCAATTACCATATCCACCTTAAAGCTGGTGACCAGGGTTTCAACCAGTTCTATCCCCACCGGGTTGTTGCTAATATCTGACACAACAAGGATCTGTACTTCTTCTTCGTCAGGTTTGCTTAGCATTGAAAGGCTGTCAATATTGGAAAAAAGGGTATTAATGCTTTTGACCACTTCATCTGTTGTGCCTTTGAAGTTCTGGAACTTGTCATATAATTGGTCTGCAAGGTGCAGCACTTCCGGGCCCGCGGCAACTACTCCCTCATAATGGGGCTGTTTAAAAGCTTCCATATCATATGTGGATACGGAATACCCGAAGATTAGGGTCACAAATCCCAAGCTTAACAAAAAGACAGACAGGACCTGTTTCCACTTGGGACGGAAAACTATGAAGTAAACCAGGGCGGCTCCGCAGGCACCTAACAGGACCTGTTTCAGCAAAAAAAGAGTCAGGTGCCTCTTTGCTTCCGATTGAACGCTCCCAATCCACTCTTCCTGGGAATTTGCCAGAGTGAACCCTTCTTCAATAATTTCAGGGTGGATGCCGGTCAATTCAATATAATAATTTAGGGGCCCTTTGTGAGTATCGGCGCTTAAGTCCCCCAGGGGCGGGAGTTTTAAATAGCTCTGCCCGTCAAGGGACGGTTTTACGTAAGCCTTTAGTGAAACCCCTTGGACTTCGTAACTTGTGGCGCCAAAAAAGGATATAAACAATGCCATAGTAAACAGGATTAATAATGCTTGAAAAAGTATTCTTAACGGCCGGCTTTTAATTACGTTTAGCCCTCTCCCGGGCTCAAAGGTTTCCAGCATATCCGTTCCTCCTTGGATTGTTTATTATAGTATAGGATTGTTTCCGTCTAGTTAAGAGGGGATTGCTGGCAGGGTCAGCTGTGCTAAATCTCTTGCTAATCAAGACAGTACCCGGCAAATTTGCATAGTCAGATACTTACTCGTGTAGATTAACAAAAAAGGAATCCTTTATTATTGGCTGAATTTCATTAAATGAATATTTTTTTGGAGTAGAAGCTATGCAGAGCTACTTGGCAGTATTAACGTTGCCCTTAATTGTAATTCTGGTTGTATCCAGGATAATTTTGATGCGGAAATTGGGTATCAAAGCCATGAGATTTGGGGAGAAGGATAAGAAGGATTTCCTAATTCCGCCCTTTGCTTTCTTTTATTTTTACCTTGTCCTTGCCAGTGCCCTGGGCTGGCCGCTACCCGGGTTTGATCTGTTTTACAGTGAGATTATTAGCTGGATTGGGGCGGGGTTGTGCATGTTGGGATTAATTTTATTCTTGTCAGGCCTGATTTCTTTTGGCAGGAGTTTTCGGGTTGGTATAGACGAAAACCTTCCCGGCCCTTTGGTAACAACAGGAGCTTTTGCAATCAGCCGAAACCCTCTATATACCGCATTTGGATTAATTCTAATTGGGATATTCTTTATTTTCCCTAACTGGATTTTGCTGCTGTTCTTGGTTGCCGGCCTATGGCTTTTTAATCGCCAAGTCCTTCGCGAGGAAGAATCGTTAAAAAAGATATACGGCGAAGAGTACCTGGAATACTGCAAAAAAGTCCCCAGGTATTTGTAAACCGCAAGTTTAATTAATTCCATGCTCCCCCTGGATGATTGCTTGAACATTGTGATTCCGTAACAAAAGAGGCTAATGACGCCCTTTCATTATTTTCCTTTCTGAATGAACCCGGCTGAAGTCAACGTGCTACCACGGCCATTATTTCTGATTCCCCGCTGCCGGAGGGGCTTCCAAAATCCGGGTACATTTCAACTACCTCCAGACCGCACTCATCAAATTCTCTTTCCAGTTCATTGGTAGTAAAATGTTTCAGCCAGTTGTAGATTTCAAAGGTTCTGTCTTCTTCTACAATGGTGTATTTCTCCAGGGAGACCCGGTTTTCGTCATACTTGAAAGCTGAGGTGAATTCGAAGTGGGGAGAGGGGGACCAGAATCCGCCTTTTTCGAAATACTGCAGGCTTGTACCTTCTTCAATTCTTTCATACATATGTTCCGTACAGACATCCAGAAAAAAATGCCCGTCTTCCTTTAGGCTGCTTTTCACGATTTTGAGGAGCCTTTTCCTTTGGGTATCACTCAAAGCACAGTAGTCGCAGAAAATCATGATCGCCAGGTCAAATTTATCTGATGGTTGGTATACAAGGTAATTCTGCTCCAGGTATTCAATGTCCAATCCAGACCTCTCCGCTTCAGCCCTGGCATAGGCAATGGAGTTGGAGGAAAAGTCCAATCCCAGAACCCTGCAGCCCAGTTGGGCAAAACGTATGGTGTAAAGTCCCGGTCCGCAGCCAAAATCGATGACAGATTTCCCTTCCCCCAGGTTGAACCTGGCCTGTAAAAATGCCACGGAAGAATCGATAAATCTGTGGTTCCTTGAGGCCTTATCCGAAGCGGGATCCAGGTGAGCCTTAAGCATCTGTTGGGATATGTAAGGATCGTTCCAGAGTGTTTCGGCCGTATATGCAGAGTAAAGTTTCGGTTTTTCTGTGATTTCTTTAAGTTGATGGAACATGGGGGTTCTCCTTTGTTTTTGCAGTTGGGATGTATCTTTCCCAATGTTTTTCTAAGCATAAGCCTACTATATTATAGCTTTCCTGTTCAATAGGGAGATTAGTGACACGGTTCAGCCGAAAAACGTAAGATATAAAAAAGGTTGTGGAGGGTAACAACATGTCATCAGCTAATGGGCTGCAGGCAGAAATTGTACAATCAAGAATTGAACGGGAC
>LFTO01000242.1 GCA_001513335.1 Clostridiales bacterium DTU086
TATGAAGAATTCGTAGAAATTCAGAGTGAGACTGCCCTCAGGCACATAGCAACAAAGTATCCCTATGATAATTTCGAAAACGGGGGGTATTCCCTTAGAGGGAACGCAGATGAAGTAGCCGGGGAGTTAACCCGGGAACTACATGACCGGTTAAAATTAGCCGGAGTGGAGGTTCTGGAAGCTCGTCTAACACACCTGGCTTACGCCACCGAAATTGCTCAGGCTATGCTCCAGAGACAGCAGGCGTCTGCTATTTTGGCTGCCAGAAAGATCATCGTGGACGGTGCTGTGGGAATGGCACAAATGGCCATTGAACGTCTCCTGGAGGACAATTCCTTTCATTTGGATGAACAGCAAAAAGTAGCAATGATAAACAACTTGCTGGTTACTATTGTTTCGGATCAGGCTACGCAGCCGATTATCAGCACCGGGGCCTCCGGTTATGAACGCAGAAGCAAAAATCTCCAGGAGGAAAAGACTGAGGTAAAGTAGAATATTAAGTGGCTAAACAGGAT
>LFTO01000101.1 GCA_001513335.1 Clostridiales bacterium DTU086
TCCTCCAGTTTTTTCATCAGTTCTGCAACTTTTTGCAGGTCTCCCAACCCCTCTCTCTTTTCTAAAATATAATCTTTAAGAGTATACACCCGGTTGCAGGAAGAAGGTAAGAGTTTCATAACAAAATTCTTCTGAGCTTGTGTCATTGTCAGTACCAGGTCTGCCTCCCTGACCATTTCCTGTGTAAGCTCCCGTGCCCTGTGATTTGTCAGGTCTACGCCCTTAGCCTTCATTACCTCCACCGCTTCAGGGGTGGCAGGGGCACCCGGTAAAGCTGCAGTGCCTGCAGAAATCACCTTAATGCCATCTGTTGCCCCTTTTTCACGCAGAATTTTCCTGGCCAACCCTTCAGCCATACTGCTCCGGCATGTATTACCCGTGCAAACAAAAAGTATTGTAAAGATTTGATACACCTCCTCCGGGAAACTCTTTTTTCCCTAAAAAAGCATCTTTATTCCAATCAGCAGGAGTATTATCGCCCCTACAAAATCAGCTTTGCTGCCCAACCAGCGGCCAAGCCTTTTCCCGAATAAAAAACCGGCTGCCGTCATCAGACCTGCTGCAGTGCCAAAAAAGACTACCGTAAGCCATAAATTAACACCCATAGTCCCAAGACCAAATCCCACAGAAAGAGCATCCAGGCTCACACTCCCGGCCAGCACCACCAGGGGAATGAGGCCAAACTCTCCACCCCTAACCTGACGGGTTGAGGCAGCTCTCTCCACACAGGAATGTCGGTTTTTTAATGCCTCCAGAAGCCCCCTTACCCCGATAAAAATCAGGACAGCAGCACCAAAAATCCGGGCAAACCGGCCAACTACACTTCCGGCAATTGCTCCCAGAGTCCAGCCGGCCAGAGGCATGAAAACATGGAAGAGACAGACAACAACAGAGATAACGAGGATATTCCTCCGCCTAACTCCGGTAATTCCCAACCCCACTGCCATAGAAAAGGCATCCATACCTAACGCTACAGCTATCAGGGCTATGGCGGGCAAACTCAATATGGTTTCCTCCCTTTCGCACCTGGATTATTG
>LFTO01000214.1 GCA_001513335.1 Clostridiales bacterium DTU086
TCCTCTTCCTGGACCATAACCTCCAAAAGTTCAAAGAGGACGCCTGCTTTTGATTTTCCTGCCGCAGCCACAGTGCCATCCATCAACCCGATAATATCTCCTTTTTCAAAGGAAAGGCCGCCAACAGTTGAGGACCTGACAGCATAAGTTACTTCCGCCGATTTAATATCCTGGATACGCTCAACCATTTCTTCCTGATTTTCTTTTAAGCCGGCATCCGGATCAAAAGCCATGGCAGCAGCTATCCCCTCCGGTATATTGTTTGAGGAAATTACCGCTACGTTTCGGTTGACCATATTGGCTGCCTGCTCTGCAGCCAGACGAATATTTTTGTCATTGGGAAGGATTAGCACCCCGTCCTCAAACTCTCTGATAGCAGTTACAAAGTCCTGTACCTTAGGGTTCATTGTTGGCCCGCCGGCAATGATCCTGCTGCAGCCCAGATTGCGAAAAATCTCCTCCAGTCCGAACCCGCTGCATACAGCAATCAGACCCAGGCCCGGGCTGATTTGTTCATCCCTTTTTTCCTCCTGGGAGACCTGCATACTGGATATCCCTTCCCTGTGCTGGTCCAGCATATTATCAATTTTAATCTTGTGCAGGGTGCCTCTTCTAAGACACAGCTCCAGTACCTCCCCGGGATGGTTGGTATGAATATGAATCCGGGCAATTTTGTCATCCCCCACCACGATAAGGGAATCCCCGAGGGGTTCCAGGTCTTCTCTCAGCCTGTGCAGCCGGATGTTTGTCCCCTTAACAAGGGCTTCGGTACAGTAATTAAAAGCCAGCAGTTTTTCTTCACCGCCAGCAGCCTGGGCTTTCTCCTGGCTGTAAGGAACAGAAGTTTCCTCCGGTGGGGATAGTGTTTCACCCCGGGCAACTTTGAGGAACCCTTCAAAAAGGATAACAAAACCGCACCCACCGGAATCAACCACTCCTGCCTCCTTCAGGGC
>LFTO01000002.1 GCA_001513335.1 Clostridiales bacterium DTU086
CAAATTGCCCCTATTGACAACTGCCGGGTTACTGTCTATAAACCCCGGAAAGAGTCCATGATTAGGTACGGCAGGCCTGAATATGCACCCTGGGATGAAGTACCCAAGTGGTCGGGAGGGGAAGAATACAGCGTTTACGTGACCATGTTTATGATTGTGCTCACTTATATACGACAGCAGTCGGAGGGGCGGAGGAATGCCTGGAAAGTCCTGTTAGCGGACAATCCCTTTGGAAGAGCTTCGTCTTCTCATGTGTGGGAACCGGTTTTCCAGATTGCCGGAGCCAACAGAATACAATTAATCTGCCTTACTGCCCATAAGCAGGAGGATATTCTAAAACGCTTTCCTGTAGTTTACAGCCTGCAGCTGCGCAGTGTTTACGGCAAAGAGATAATGCAGGCGGAACTTCTGGAAAGCGGGTTTTACCGGCTGGATACAGCTTCCGCCGACGGGGCCCAGGTAATGCTGCCAATTTAATAGGGGTGACCGTATCCCTTAAAAGTGAAATGTATTCCAGGCTTAAAGGTAGAAATGGAAGCAAAATCTACTGATGAACGGTTTTTTCCTAAGAAGTATTTGAAAACCTGAAGAGGGAAATTGCTGATAAAGAAAAAAGGGGCAATTAATGCCGTTTAATTAGCCGTTTCAATAATGTCACGGGGAATTACCGGCTCTTCCATGTCCTCATAATCCTCATTTTCACTGTAATAAGTGTCCAGGTAAAATTCGTAATTTTTCCCTGTCTCTCTATCCTCTATCCTATAGATGGAGTATATCCTGCGGGGGAGCAGGGTATCGGGATAGACAAGCATCTTGATGGTACCCTCGGTAAACTTTGCCTTGAAGTCATACCCTAATGTGGCCGTTATATCTGGAAAAGTACGGGTCAAATAGTTGGGGTCCAC
>LFTO01000008.1 GCA_001513335.1 Clostridiales bacterium DTU086
AGGATTATAGATTCCCCCAGGGAGCGCCTGATCGCTATCATCACCAACAACTTCGTCCCCTGCAACGGGAGATTTCCCACTTTAATCATTCTGGCGTCACTTTTCCTGGGCACCGGCACCTTGGGACAATTTGCAGCCAGCGCTGCCGTAGTGGGCCTGGTTCTCTTTGGAATAGCAGTTACCCTCCTGGTGTCTTACATGCTCTCGAAAACAGTCTTAAAGGGGGTGCCTTCTTCCTTTACCCTGGAACTCCCCCCCTACAGAAAACCACAGCTGAAATCCATTTTGGTCAGGTCCTTCCTGGACAGGACTTTCTTCGTCTTGAAAAGGGCGATCCTTGTAGCAGTGCCCGCCGGCGCAGTGATTTGGATCTTGGCAAACACTTTTTACGGCGGGCAGAACCTGATTGCAATTTTGTCCGGATACATAGACCCCGCAGCAGGTTTAATGGGAATGGACGGGGTAATTCTGATGGCCTTTATCCTTGGACTGCCGGCAAACGAAATCGTAGTCCCCATAATCATCATGAGCTATATCTCATCAGGTGCCATGCTGGAGTTCAATTCAGCCCAATCTTTAGGGCAACTGCTGTTGGACAATGGATGGACCTGGGCAACTGCACTTTGCGTAATGCTGTTTTCCCTGCTCCACTTCCCCTGCGGTACCACTTTGTGGACCATCAAGGCAGAGACCAAATCACTGAAATGGACTGTTTTTACCGCCCTTCTGACCACAGGGGTAGCATGTCTCGTTTGCTTAACTGTTTACCAGTTGATTTCTCTGGGTAATTTTATATAAAGACCAAAGGAGGGGGGAAGTTTCACTATTCGCCCTTCTTTTTTTGCTTTTTACCCTTCAGCCCCCGCCTTTTACCCCTCATTGGGCCGCCTGGTTGTTTTTCACGGAAGGAATTTGTATATTTGGAGAGAATATAAAGCACTTATATCTAAAAAGGGTACATCTCATGGACTTATTATAGTCCTGAATTGATTTTTGGGGTCTCAGCGCCGGATAAGCTGCCGGAAGACAGCCTTACAGCAAAACACGGATTGTTTACAGAACAAGTGAGCAGCATGATTTACTCAACCGTCACCAGGGAGCCTTCTGAAAAGGGTTTTACCGGATGTCTCCCATTATTATCCTGGAATTACTTTACAATGGACAGGCTAAAATTAAAAAATAAATTGTCTGGTGAACACAAAAGAAAAAGGAGGGGCTGTATATGGGCAATGGACAAGTTGGGGAAAAAATCAAACAAATTCGTGAGTTTCAAAATGTGACTGTAGAAGAACTAGGAGAAAGATCAGGGCTTTCAGTAGAACTCATCAGACAGATAGAAGAAGATCAGGCCTACCCTTCCCTGAGCCCTCTGATTAAAATTGCAAGGGCACTGGGCGTCAGGTTAGGGACTTTTCTCGATGATGATGTACAGAGCAACTGTGTCCTGGTCAGGAAAGATGAACACCGCAAGGCTGTGCGCTTCCCCTCCAGGGAAACCAAGGTAGGGGACTTAAATTTTGAATCTCTAGGATATAACAAAAACGACCGGTATATGGAACCATTTCTGATTACAATCGACCCTGAAGAATCCAAAGACCCTTTGATTTCCTCCCATGAAGGTGAAGAATTCCTTTATGTCCTTGAAGGCGAAGTAATCGTTACTTATGGCCAGGAAACTTATGTTTTGGAGCCCGGCGACAGCATCTATTATGACTCCGTAGTTCCCCACAATGTACGGGGAGGGGCGGAACCGGCAAAATTTGTAGCCGTAGTTTATACACCTGTTTAGGAGGTTCTCAAATGTGCCAATTTTTTGATATAACGCTGGGACAACTCCTGGAGGACAATGTTGACAAGTACCCGGACCATGAAGCTCTGGTGTACTCAGACCGGAATTTAAGGTATACTTTTTCTGAATTTAATGAACGGGTCGACAATGTTGCCAAAGGTTTCCTGGCCATAGGGCTGGGCAAGGGTGATCATATTGCCCTTTGGGCAACAAATGTGCCTGACTGGCTGGTAGTTAACTTTGCCGCAGCAAAAATTGGGGCCGTTCTGGTTACGGTCAATACCAATTACCGCTCTTCAGAACTGGATTACATCCTCAAGCAGTCAGATGCAAAAGCCCTGTGCATTATTGACCAGTTTAGGGATATCGACTATGTAGGGACTGTCTATGAGCTCATTCCTGAGCTTAAAAGGGCACCCAGGGGCTATTTGAAAAGCGAAAGATACCCCTACTTAAAACAGGTCATTTACCTGGGACCGGAAAAGCACAGGGGGATGTACAGCATCAATGAAATTACTGCCCTGGCCTGTACCGTTGAAGAAGACAAATTTCAGGAAATCAAAGCCTCTGTGGATCCCCATGATGTGGTAAATATGCAGTATACCTCCGGTACCACCGGTTTTCCCAAAGGGGTCATGCTTACTCATTACAATATTATCAACAACGGTTTTTACATCGGAGAAAGGCAGAAATTTACTCATGAAGACCGCCTTTGTCTCCCTGTTCCCCTGTTTCACTGTTTTGGAATAGTCCTGGGGGTAATGGCAGCTTTCACTCACGGCATGACAATCTGCCTCCTGGAAACATTCGATGCCCTGAAGGTACTGGCAACGGTGCAGAAAGAAAAGTGCACGGCAGTCTACGGCGTGCCCACAATGTTTATTGCTGAATTGAGCCACCCCATGTTCGATATGTTTGACCTTACATCACTGCGGACAGGAATCATGGCCGGATCCCTCTGCCCGGAACCTGTAATGCGGGAGGTTATAGAAAAAATGCACTGCACCGAGATAACCAACGCCTACGGGCTTACAGAGGCTTCTCCTGTCTTTATCCAAACATCAACAGACGACCCCTTTGAAGCAAGGGTATCCACCGTTGGCAAACCTCTGCCGGCTATCGAAGTAAAGATTGTGGACACTGAGACCGGAGAAGAACTTGGCAACAACCAGCCCGGGGAACTATGCTGCCGCGGCTATAACGTTATGAAAGGCTATTACAAAATGCCGGAGGAAACGGCGCAGGCTATTGATAAGGATGGCTGGCTCCATTCCGGGGATATCGCTGTCCGCCGGGATGACGGTTATTATCAGATTACAGGCAGGCTGAAAGACATGATTATCCGCGGCGGAGAAAATATTTACCCTAAGGAACTGGAAGATTTCCTTTATGGAGTGCCCGGGGTCAAAGATGTCCAGGTTGTCGGGGTCCCCAGTGAAAAATACGGGGAAGAAGTTGCCGCTTACGTCCAGGTCAAGGAAGGTGCCTCCCTCGAGCCCAGTGATATCCGGGACTTCTGCCGGGGAAAAATCGCCCGTTATAAAATTCCCAAGTAT
>LFTO01000055.1 GCA_001513335.1 Clostridiales bacterium DTU086
AAAGAGGCAATTAAGTCCCTTAATCCTTTGTGTATATTACGTTATTCTGCCACTCATGTGGAAAGGCATAACCTGGTTTATAAGCTGGATGCAGTTGACAGTTATAATTTAGGCTTAGTAAAGCAGATAGAAGTTGCAGGATTTACAACTAAAGATTACCACAACAAAGCATACTTGAAGCTCTTATCTGTAAATAATAAAAAAACCCCGATAACTGCAAGAATCGAGATAGACGTCAAAAATAGAAATGGTGTGGTTAAACGGAAATCAGTAACAGTTAAACGTGGAGATGATCTTTATGAAAAATCTGGCGGGCGTGATGTTTATGAAGGATATATTGTCAGCGAGATTTATTGCGAAGAAGGAAATGAATATGTTGCCTTTACAAGTAAGCCGGATATTTTGCGTATAGGTGTACCTATAGGAGATGTGGACGACCTGGCCATAAAAGAGCAGCAGATTAGGAAAACAATAGAGGAACACTTGAATAAAGAACTGGTATTAAATAAACTGGGAATAAAAGTTCTTAGTCTGTTTTTTATAGACCGTGTGGCTAATTATCGCTACTATGATGAAGATGGGAACCCTCGGAAAGGAATCTATGCAAAGCTTTTTGAGAAGCACTATAATGATCTGATAAAACGGCCTAAGTATAATACCCTATTTAAGGATATTGACTTAGAAACTGCTGCCGAAGAAGTTCATAATGGTTATTTTTCAGCAGACAAAAAAGGTGTTTATAAGGATACAAGTGGTTCAACATTAGCTGATGAAGACACTTATAACTTGATTATGAAGGACAAGGAACGACTCTTATCTTTTGATACTAAGCTTAGGTTTATCTTTTCACACTCAGCATTACGTGAAGGTTGGGATAACCCCAATGTATTTCAGATATGTACCCTGAATGAAACCAAGAGTGAGGTAAAAAAGCGTCAAGAAATTGGCCGAGGCTTGCGCCTTTGTGTTAATCAGGAAGGAGAACGTCAGTATGGTTCTTTTATTAACACACTGACGGTTATCGCTAATGAAAGCTATGAGGAATTTGCAGCTGCCCTTCAAAAAGAATACGAAACCGAAAGCGGCATAAGATTTGGTGTTATTGAGACTCATTTATTTGCTAATATTCCGGTAAAACAAGAAGATGGAAGCATAAAATACTTAGGACAGAAAGCTTCCGAGGCAATATATAATGCATTCTTGGACAATGGATATATTGATGAGACTGGTGAAGTGCAAGACAAGCTGAAAATTGCCATAAAAGATAACAAATTAAATGTACCTGAAAAATATGAGGATATAAAAACAGAGATTATAGCTTTAGCTAGGAAAGTGTGCAGTGGTATTAAAATTAGAGATAACAGTGATAAGAAAACTATTAAACTAAATAAACGGGTTTATCTAGATCCAGAGTTTAAAAAACTATGGGACAAGATAAAATACAAGACTACCTATTCTGTAGATTTTGATAGTGAAAAGTTAATTGATGAATGCTGCAGGGAGATGCAGAGGAGTCTATCTGTAAGCTCTCCAAAGCTTATATATACTAAAGCTGGGATTGATATTAATGCTGGCGGTGTTGTAGCGGAAGAATCAGATAGATATGCTGTAGTTTTGGATAACCAACAGGAAAACTTACCTGATATTATTGCTTATCTTCAGAACGAAACTAATTTAACAAGAAAAACGATTGTTGAAATATTAATAAGGAGCAATACTCTCCATCTTTTTAAGAAAAATCCTCAGAGGTATATGGAGCAGGTAGCACAAATAATAACTGCTAAAATGAGGCATATGATTGTAGATGGTATTAAATACACTAAAATTGGTGATGATGAATATTATGCTCAAGAACTTTTTGAAACTGAGGAACTCGTAGGTTATTTGAATAAAAACATGATAGAAAGCAAAAAGTCAGTATATGAATATGTGGTATACGACAGTGCTACCGAAGAAAGCTTTGCTAAAAGCTTCGAAAACAATAGCAGCGTTAAATTGTATGCAAAACTTCCGAGTTGGTTTACCATACCCACTCCATTAGGCAGCTATAACCCTGACTGGGCTGTACTAATTGACGCAGATGGTAAGGATAAGCTCTACTTTGTAATTGAAACCAAGGCTGATATTATGTTTGATGCCCTAAGACCAGCAGAGAGCGCTAAAATTGAATGCGGGAAGAAACACTTTGAGGCTTTAGGTACTGAAGTAGGATTTGAAGATATAGATAGTTTTGAAGAATTTATGGAAGAGAAAGTTGTAATCTAAGGAAGAATGAAAACTGTCCGCTGTTTAGATTATTAATCCAAAAATAACGAACAGGTTTATCACTCTTTATTTGATACACCCCTAGCGGTAATAACCTGGCATTAAAGAACCGATTGACCGCTGCTTTCTTTTTGAAAAGGCTTCAGCAATTGGCTCTTACTAAAAACAGTAAGGGCTTTTTCATCTGCAAGGAATTGTGGTTAATATGTTCCCTTCTTTCACACAATATCTTTGAAACGACTTACAAGGAAAGATGGGGACTATGGGCTCAAAGGATAACTGGATTAAAGAAATAGGCAAGATTGCAGCCCTGGCAATTACCGGTTATATGGGTTCTACCTGGTTTATCCGTAAAGGGATTGAGAAAGTAGGCACCAACTTTATACACCGTATTATGGTTGATCCTTACCACGAAAATTTGTGGGAGCCTATTTCTGCCTCGAGAAAAGTGGGTGTCCAAAATATTGTAGAGGCTAATCTTAGGAGTCAGTACGGGAAAGTCATTAAACGCCCTTTGGGAAGCCCAAAGAAGTTTCCTGATTTTGAGAATGTGATGTTTAATGTTGCCCAGCTGCACCGGTTGCCCGTTGACGAAAAACAGCCAATTGATACTGCTGTAACCATCGGTCCCAATGCCCAAAAACCCCTGCAGATAAAGATGCCGATCATGATTTCCGGAATGGCATATGCCCTGGCCTTATCTGCCAAAACGAAGATTGCCCTGGCCAAGGGGAGTTCATTGGCAGGAACCGCAACAAATACGGGGGAAGGGGCATTTTTGCCCGCTGAGCGAAAAGCTGCTGACAAATTGATAATCCAATACAGCAGGGGAGAGTGGACCAAGTCTGAGGATGTATTCAGGCAGGCGGATGCCGTGGAAATACACCTGGGTCAGGGTGCCGGGGCAGGAGTTGGCAGCATTATTCCCAGCAAGGAATTAACCTGGACATCGAAGCGGGCCATGGGTGTAAAGTGGGGGAAACGGGCCTTTATACATTCCACTATTCCCGGCATGTGGCACAAGAACCAGATGCCCCGACTGGTTTCTCTCCTGCGGGAAGTTTCCGGGGGAGTACCTGTAGGCATAAAAATAGCAGCCAGCAAGTATATCGAAAAGGATTTGGAGATTGCCCTGGGTGCCGGGGTGGACTATATTGTCCTGGACGGAGCACAAGCAGGTACGAAAGGATCTCCCCCCATGTTGCAGGATGACTTTGGATTGCCGACACTATTTGCCCTGGCAAGGGCGACCAAATATTTGGAGAAACATAAATACAAAGATAAAATCAGCTTGATCTTATCCGGGGGATTTTACAATCCGGGTCAGATGCTGAAAGCACTGGCCTTGGGGGCCGACGCCGTTTATGTGGGTGCCATTGCCCTCTTTGCTGTAAGCCATACTGAAGTACTAAAGGCAATTCCACTGGAGCCGCCGACTTCAGTTGTTTTCGCCACAGGGAAGTCGAGAAGAAAGTTTAATCTTGAAAAAGGTGCAAAAAACATAGGAAACTTCTTAATAGGCTGTAATGAGGAGATAATGGAAGGTATCCGTGCCCTGGGGAAGACCAGTCTCAAACAGGTAAATAAAGATGATTTGTTTGCTTTGGATACTTTTACCTCAGAAGTACTGGATATTCCGTTAGGTTATAAGGAAATACCCTTTGAGGAATAAACGTTGGATATGCTACAATAATAATAAGTAAAATTTAGACGCTATCTGAACTGGGATCAGGCAGCTAGGGTTCCGCTCGAAACTTTTTTGGGGGCTGTGACCGAGCGCTGCAGCTTTTGTTTTTTCAAAAGGCACCTAATGGCATAAAAAGCCCGAGGGGGAAAGTTCAGCAGTTTTTGCTGATTCTCATTGGGCTTTTTTATTTTTCCGAAATACTTATGGTGGGAGGGTGAACTTTGAAAAGAATAGATGAGATCTGTCCGGGAGTTGCTGTAATCATTTTTGACGCGGACAAGAGGGTTCTGCTCCAAAAGCGTGCTGACGTTGGGCTCTGGGGGATACCTTCAGGTCATGTGGAGCCGGGGGAAACTTTGTTAAATGCAGCTGTCCGGGAGGTAATGGAGGAAACAGGACTTGAGGTGAGGATAAAGAGGCTGATAGGTATTTATTCAGACCCGGCGTCTCAGGTATTCTGCTATCCTAACGGTAAAAATGTGCACTTCGTCACTTCTTGCTTTGAGGCCGAAATTGTCGGAGGTGCTTTGGACTGTACTTCTCCGGAGTCGCTGGATGTTAAGTTTTTCTCCCCATCCTGTCTGCCAAAGAATATACTGGCGATGCATCCCCGCTGGCTGGCAGATGCTCTATGTTCCAACGGCGCACCTTTTATCCGGTGAATATATGTATCGTCCTTTTTCCCCATTATCCCGGAACAGGAAGGGATTTCCTGTCGTCTAACCAATAAATACATCAAAGGAGTGAGGCTGATGAAAAAGGTTTCCTGTATTGTAATTCTTTCTTTTATTACAATATTGCTGGCTGGTTCGGTTATCTTGGCCGGGGAAATGCGGTATCCTGTTGAGCTGGAAGGCAATAAAATTGAAGGGCAGGCCTTTGAGTCCGACGGGGTCCTGTACCTGCCTCTAAGAACAATTTGCAGCCATCTTGGATATAAAGTAGATTGGCACGGGAAGGAGAATACAATAGAGATTAATAATGACGGTTTTACAATAGACCTGAGTCTTGAGGGTTACAATCAGTACGAGTATCATTCAGGGGATCTATATAAAACTGAAAAGGGGAGGACGTATGTTAACAAAAGGTTTTTTGAAAAAGACCTGGGGTTGAAGGTAAAACAGCTTGAGGGAACAGTATTGGTTTCTTCAATTAAGGAAAACCCAATATCCATAGAAAAAATAACGGATATTTCTGACACTGATGAGATTCTTATTACATTGCACTATCCACAAATTGAGGGGCTGGAGGATTCCGTTCAGGACAAACTGAACCAGTTTTTTAAGAAAAAAGCTGAGGATGCTAAAAACCATGGCCTGAAAAACGCGGAGGAAATGAGAAAATTTAAGGAATCCGGCTACGGTAGTCCCCACCGGTGCGAAACATATTTTGATTATGCTGTAAAATACAATCAAAACGGGTTGTTGAGTATCCTTTTCAGCGATTATCAGTATGCGGGAGGAGCACACGGAATAACGGTGCAGAGTTCTGCTACCTTTGATTTGGCAACGGGAAAGGAGTACAAACTTCAAGACCTTTTTTCAGAAGGGTCTGATCATGTTTCTCTGATCAGTGATGAAGTTAAGAAGTTGATGCAGAAGCAAGGGATAACCGAATCGCTGCTTAATCCCTTTAATGCCATTAGGCCTGATCAGGATTTCTATTTGACAAATGGTGCTCTTGTGGTTTATTTCCAGGCATATGAATACCTGCCTTATGCAGCGGGTATTCCTGAATTTGCCGTTGAGTATCAAATACTGCAGGACCATTTCCGACCGGAGTTTGAAATCCTAAATTAAAGGGAAGAAAAGGGACAGCTTTTGCCTCAAACTCATAAGTTCGCAAAAGGGAAGGAAGCAAGTTTAAAGGTTCGTCGTCAGTCCGGTACCGGGATCCGTCCCGGTATTTTTTTTCCTGGTATAATAGGCTGTATACTAAGGCAGATATAAATAAGTCTGTTTTTGGGGCCTTTCGGGAGGAGATTGTTTATGCGCTTTTCAGCTGTATTATTTGACCTGGATGGAACTCTGGTGGATACGGTTTCTTTGATTTTGGAGAGCTTCCGTTATTCTCTGGGGAAATTGGGGCTTGAAGCAGAAGAAAAAGAGATCTTGAATACAATAGGTCTTCCCCTTATTGATGTCTGCTATGGTTTTGCAGGCGACAGGGGCGAAGAACTGTTCAAGTGCTATGTTGATTACCAGGAGACTATTCATGACCGGTATGTGAAAGAGTATGCCGGTACCACTGATTTATTTGAATATCTGAAGGAAAAGGGCTGCCATATCGGGATAGTGACTTCCAAACGAAAAGTTCTTGCCCACAGGGGGTTGGCCGTTGCCGGCCTGGACAAATTCGTGGAGGTGGTTGTGGCTCTGGAAGATACCGAGGCTCATAAACCTGAGCCTGAGCCTGTTTTGAAAGCCCTTGATATACTGGGCGTTCCTGTGGAAACGGCACTTTATGTCGGGGACAGTCCTTACGACATCCGCTGCGGGAAAAATGCGGGTGCGGCTACGGCTGGGGTGACCTGGGGGGTGTCAACTGAGGAACAGCTGTTCAAGGAAGGCCCCGATGTGATTGTCCATGATTGGCAGGAACTTAAGGATTTTCTTGAGGGGCAGTAGTATCTTTTCTTACTGCCGTCAGAACCAACCGGTGATGAGGGGAAAAATACAAAAGAAGCAAAATAGGGAGATAACGGGAGTTAATTTATAGGCTTTCCAGTGGAATAAATAACATCAAGTTTATTGAGCAGACTAAAGGCAAAAGTGTAAAAGAAGGATTTTCTGTGGAAATCAGATTTGGTTTCGTTGCCATGTCGGTTACCTTGGAAAAGGCTTCGCCGTCGAAGACAGTCACATTAAAAAGCTACAAAAAACTGGCGGAAAAGGATGAAGAGGCGGCACTCCATAAGGTCTTAAGGGTATCCCGTGAGAACCTTGCCAATACCCTGCGGTTGTTGAAGCACTGCAAATTCAGCGGGGTAAAAGTGTACCGTTTTTCTTCCAAACTTGTACCCCTTGCAACCCACCCCTTACTTGCCGGGTGGGACTATATCGGTGACCTCCAAAAGGAGTTTTCGGAAATCGGTGACTATGTGAAAGAGAGCCAAATGCGGGTTTCTTTCCACCCTGATCACTATACCCTGATTAATTCTCCCCGGGAGGATGTTTTGGATTCTTCCATTAAAGACCTGGAGCACCACCATGATATGCTGGAGGCCATGGGGTTGGACAGCCGGGCTAAGCTGGTTACTCATGTGGGAGGGGGATACAGGGATAAGGAGAAGGCACTGGAGCGCTTCAGGGAGAATTGGGACAAGGTGCCGGAAACTATCAGGGAAAGGCTTGTTCTGGAAAACGATGACCGCACTTATACTGCTTCCCAGGTCCTGAAGCTCTGTGAAAAACTGAACATACCCATGGTGCTGGATATCCACCACCACAGGTGCAACAATAACGGTGAGGAAATAGAAGAATTCTTGGCCCCGGTTTTTGCTACCTGGGAGGGGACAGGGCTGCCTCCCAAAATACACATATCCAGTCCCAAGAGCCCAACGGATATACGCAGTCACCACGACTTCGTTGACCCCGCTGATTTGTTTGGGATCCTGTCCCTTGCCGTCAGGCACACAGACTGCCTGGATGTCATGGTTGAGGCCAAGCAAAAGGATAAAGCCATGTTTGAACTGGTGAAGGGGCTTACGGATTTTCCCGGCGTAACACAGGTTACACCGGGGATCCTGGAACTAAATGCTGACTAGTGGTGTCTGACTCCGATTTATTTTTCCCCTGTCAAGGCTCCAGTACTGTGCCGGGCAGCCTATATCCCTGATACACTCCAGGAGTTCCGGGTGACAGGTCAGTAGGAATACCTGGTGTGTTTCTGATAGTTGAGCCAATATTTCCATAGCCTGCCTTGTATGGGAAGGGTCGAAATTGGCCATTGAGTCATCCATGATTACCGGCAGTGGCGGTTCTATTGCCTGGATCCGGCTTAAGCGGACAGATAGAAAGAGCTGTTCCCGTGTTCCGCGGCTTAGAGCCGGTGTTTTCAATCCTTTTTTACTACCTGAGGGGACGGCGACGAAGTCCTGTTCTTCTCCCTCTTCGGCAAGGTCAACTGCGGAGTATTCCCCCGAAGTGATTTTGCCCAACAGTTTTCCGGCATTGCCCAAGACTGCTCCCTTTGTTTCCTCCAGCAGCTGGCTGTAGGCACGGGCTACCAGGTGTTCTGCCAGCCTGTTTACTGCATATTCTTCGGCCTTTTCTTCCAACTGGTGTCTGGCCTCGGTAATTATTTGGTTAGCTTTAATTAGTTTTTCTTCTGAAGCCAGGTCTGTCAGCTGTTTTTCCTGGGCCGGTATTTCCCTTTTAATCTGTTCAATTTCGTCGGAAAGTTTTTGTCTCTCACTCTGTAGGTTGGTGCATTTCTCTTCCAATTCTTCACGGGAACTAAATGGAGAACAAAGGGCGTTAAAAATCCTGGGAAGTTCACTATCCTGTGTGTCTTCCGGTACGTCAAGCAGGGTCCTGTTTCTTGGTGTTGCCAGGGTCCTTGTCAAACCACTTTTCAAAGCGTTGAGGTCCTGCCTTTTCTTTTGGAGCTCTTCGTATCTTTGCCCCCTGTTAGTAAAATCATTAAGAGCCTCAATATAATCCTCCGGTGACCATTCAAAATCATTTATAGATGTGTTTTCCTCGGAAAGAAGGCAGCGGATGTCTTTTTCCAGGTCTTCTTTTTCCGTTAGGTTTGCTTTTAGGTCCCGGGCACTTTGTAAATAGGTGCAGGCGTTTTCCACTGCATCATACAGGATATTTGGATTGGAAGTTTCACCTGCTCCCTTCACAGGTGCAAGTCCAATACCAGTCAGCAGTTTTTCCAGGCCTGTTACTACTTTGTTCTGCTGGGTTTCTTGTTTTTTCAGTGCTTCATCTTTGTACAGCCATTGGTTGTACCTCCTCTTCAGGTCCTGGACCTTTATAATAAAATCGGGAATATCTTTATGCTCCAGGTCCCGGGGAAGGTTTGCCTTCTCCAACAGGTGTTCCAGTAGTTGGGTGCTTTCTGCCAATTCCTTTTCCAGGTTACTTTTTTTCTTTTCAAGGAGCCTGAGCTTGTCTTCTAATTCCTGTATTTGTTCGGCTAAAAAGTCCCTGCGTGATTCTTTAGCTCCCAGGGTTTTATACAGCAAATAGGCGATTATCCCAGCACCTGTAACAACCCCTGAGGATAAAGCCGTCAAAGGGTCAAAAAGGACAGCCGATAGCAGTACCGCAACCAGCCCTGCTGCAGCAAACAGGAAGAGGCTTTTAGGGAATCCCTGTTTTGTCTCCGCCCCTTCGGCCTGTTCTTTTTTTAGATCCAGGATTTCCTGTGTTTCCTTAATTTGGCTCGTGCAGTTTTCCAAACTCTGTACCTTTTCTCTGTGGGCGCTAACCTGGGACAGTAAATGTTTCTCATTTATCATGTCCAGGTTTACTTGATTTAGTTGAGCCGGATTCGTTCCCCAGTCAGACTTGAGATTCCGCAAATCCACTGCCAAATCGTTATATTCCTTTTTGTGGTCCCTTAAACTTTCAGACAGGGATGCGGTACCCTGCCGCCACCCGGAAAGCTGCTTTTCATAAGTGTCAAGAATTTTGCCGTTCAATATTAAAGGATCTAACCTGTCCAATCCTACGGCAGCGTCAAATTGACTGCACAGGAGTTTATGTCTATCCTCAACCTGGCGGTACTGTACAAGGAGCCTTTCACTCCGAGACAGCCCGTCAGCAGGGAAATCTTCAAGGAGTTCTCTGTTTTCAGGGGCAGCCATTTCTTCTTCCAATTGCCTGATCTGGCTGTTGACATCAAAATGGTCCCGCAGCAGTTCAAAAAGCCACAACTGTTTTTCTCTTTCCTCTAAATGCTCTGTAAGTACGGACAGGCGTTTTTTATTTGAAGATATCTCATCTTTTAATCTATAGAATTCTTCCAACTGACTGTTCGCCTCATCTCTGAGGTCAATGCCTTCTTTAATGGATTTGGAGTAAGGTTTAAACTGTCCAACTGTCTTTGACCCTTTTTTGCCACCGATGTCATTTGCCTCTTTCCCGAACTCCTTCCTAATCTGCATCAGCCTCAGGGCATCAGTCCACCCTCCACCCAGGAGTACAGCCTGGAGGTGTTGTTCCTCGGTGGAGGAAGTACCTTCAGGGATGCGGCGCAGTTCATCCAGGCTAATAGTGAAAACCTGTCTATAAGTATACCTGTCAAGCTTGTTGTATATTTCCTCAATTGAGAGTTCTCTGCTTCTATTCAGAGGCGAGACTTTTGGAGCACCGTAACCGGTGAGCTGGATGGTGTACTTAGAACCGTCATGGAGCCGGGCGTCAGCACTTAAAACATGCTGTGGTCCCGAACATGGTGGAAGGAAGGGGATTTTGGGCAACCCATACCCCAAGTAACGGAGGGCGGTCATCAGGGTTGTTTTTCCTGCCCGGTTTCCGCCTGCAATTACCACCAGCCTAGGGTGAATGTCTTCCATGATTTGATTGCGAAAAATCCCAAAATCCTCAAGGCATATTCTCTCAATAATCAAGGTGTTCACGCTCCTGAATTATCCTGTCAAAAACCAGGTCCTGGGCCCTGTCTAAAAGTTCTTTCAGTTTAGCGTCTGTGAGGGGAATACTGTCTTCCCGAATGTCTTCCGGGTCTTTTTGTTCGTACCAGACGTTTCCCAGGGCTTTAATTATTTCTTTTCTCAGTCCCGGCTCAGTTTCAGCTTTTATTCGCTCTTCAACAAGGGTCCGGAAAACTGTGTCGTTTTCAGTAAGGGCACTCAGTTCGGGGAGGGGAGAGGCAGTTTTAAAAGATACTGACTCGGTCCACAAGAAAGGGGTGCCTGTCCCCAGGGACTGGCGCAGCCTGTTTTCCAGAGAACTCTGCAGTTCTTCCCTTTCCTGGGCTGCGATAGCTTCGTGGAGCCTTCCCCGACCTGTAATTTCCCAACGTACAACATAACCCCTTGCGCTGCAGGGTGCTTCAGGTACTTTTTTAATATCAGGGAGAAATGTTTCCGGGCCTTGAGAGAGGACTTCCTGTCCCTGGTTGAGCATTATTTCTTCCAGGGAGTCCAGGTCTTCAGGATATTCTTCACTGATTGGTATACTCAAATTAAGCCAGACTATTTCCGAGAGAGGGATAAACCCTACCGTGGGAATGCGGTCACTACCTGCTTCTACTAACAAGCATCCCCCAACCCCTGGTTCCCCCGGGTCACGCCCCTGGGGAATCCCGGGGAATGCAGCAACGGGAGTCTCACCGCTACATAGTCCCGCCCGGTGGATGTGGCCAAGGGCCCAGTAGTGGATATGGGGTACACTGCGGAGGTCTGCCAGTGAACAGGGGACATAAGCCCGTCCTGCAGGTGAAAGAGAAGTGTGCAGCATACCGATGTTGAAGGTATCACTGTCGGGGAAAACAAAGTCGGCGTACATTTTCCTCGTATCCGATGGGTTTCCGTATGACTGTCCGTAAACCCTGGCTAAAGGGATGCCCCTTTCATCGGGCAACGTGACCATTTCTGCATGCTCGTAAGGAAATACGATTACGTTTGGCGGCATTTTATAAAGTTCCGGGGCGGCACCCAGGGGGTCATGGTTTCCGTATATTATGCAGACGGGAATATTTTTTTCGTTTAACCTCGACAATTGTTGAGACAGAAATTCATTGGCTTTTACTGAGCGAGAGTCACGGTCATAGATATCCCCGCTGATCAGTACAAAATTGACGTCATAATCAAGAGCCCTGTCTACCAGCCTTTCAACAGCCGTAAAAGCTGCTTCCCTGAGGGTTTGCTGGAGCTGTCCGGACATTGCTCCCACGGTTTTTAAAGGGCTTCCCAGGTGAAGGTCGGCACTATGGAGAAAACGAATGTTTTTTGACACGGGGCGGCTCCTTTCTTCATATCACGAAGTTGAATCCTTTTGGTGTATTTCCTCTGCGGTTTTGGTCCGTGCTTGCAACGACAAATCTACTTCCCAAACCGTGTATTTTTCAAGGCTTTCTCTCAATGAGAGATTAGACTGTACTCAATAACTGGTTAATTATTCGCCACCTATAAAGGTGGGAGTTTTTCAAAATAACAGCTGTTATTTCATGGAAAGTTCGACGCTTGAACCGGGAATTCCTTTCCATGGCCCGTCTAGAATGAGTCTCCTTGTAGGGCGGGTGCTTTGATTTTTTGGCGTACCCTGGTTTCCGAATTCCCTGGTGCCGGCAATGAGCCGTATGTCTGTGGGGGAAAAAAGCCCCTGACAGGAATGGTTGCTCAATTTTCTGGCGAAAGGGCAGGATTTGTTGTGTAGAAGAACAAGAAGGGGAAGAATAGGGGAAAAAGGCAAGGAGTGACACCTGTTGTGAAAAGAACAGAAGAGGAGTGGAAGAAGGAGTTGACCCCTGAGGAGTACAGGATTCTTAGGGAGAAGGGCACCGAAGCTCCTTTTACCGGAAAGTATTATAATCACAAGGAAGAGGGCACTTATACCTGTGCCGGGTGCGGGACTCCTTTGTTTGGCTCTGAAAGTAAATACGAATCCGGTACAGGGTGGCCAAGCTTTTACAAACCCATTGGAGAAGACAAGGTTGAATCCTGGGAGGACAGGAGCTACGGTATGAACCGGACTGAAGTCCTCTGTTCCAAATGCGGGGGACACCTGGGACATGTCTTTGATGACGGGCCAAGACCTACAGGAAAAAGGTACTGCATAAATTCCGGGGCCCTGAAATTTAAAAAGAAACAGGAAAAGGAATAGTGCGTAAATCAAGAACTGCCCGGTAAATTCCCACGGGCAGTTTTTTTGTTATATTCGGTAAAGTAAACACAAATTGACCATGTCATCAGGCAAGAGCCTTTTGCCGTCTTCTCGGCTTTCAGAGGCAAGGGCCGGACCTCTCTATGTCTCGCCCTCCTGTCAAACCGGGCTGCTCAAAAAGCGACACCGGTCTCCCACTTCGGCTGGTTTGCGCCCTGCTTTCGCTCCCGGTTTTTGAGTTGCGGTCTCGCCGGTGGTTGTCTGCCGCCGCTTACTATTCCCCTGCAGGGTGTAGAAGCCTTCAAATGAACCCTTGCCGCCGGTTGTCCGAGGGGGAATTTCTTTTTTCCAAAAATCAATTGTCCTGGAAGTCTGGCGAAGTCGGACAAAATAGAGTATAATTCGGTTGTTAAAGAACCCTTTTCCGGTGTCAGCGGAAACCGACGGACTTGTTCCCGAGAGGAAAGAAACTGTTTTTCGGGGAGGGTTATTCTTGCATTTCTTGAAGGAATCCGGGATACCGATAATGAATAATAATTAGGTTATTTTAGACTTACGTTGAATGTTAAGGGGAGGGGTGCGATTTTTTTATTTCTATTATTATTAGTAAATATTACCAGAGGAGGAGTTTGTAATTGCGCAAGTTAAACGTTAAGCTGGTTTCGCTTCTTGCTATTATGTTATTAGTTTCTATCTTTGCTGCCGGTTGCGGCGGTGGCGGCGAAGAGGCTACCGATGAGGGAAATGAGGAGTTTAAAGTAGGTTTTGTATACGTTGGTTCTCCTGGAGACGGGGGTTTTACCTACGCTCATGACCAGGGCCGCAAGTATCTGGAGGAACAGGTACCTGGGGTAAAATGTGAAGTTATTGAGAACGTAGCTGATGCCGATGCTGCTCAGGCACTTACCCAGCTCGCAGAGAGCGGCTGTAAAATTATCTTTTCCACAAGCTTTGGCTTTATGGATCCTACCATTGAAGTTGCCGAAAAATATCCGGATATAGTATTTATGCATTGTTCAGGTTACAGGACTGCTGAGAACGTAGGTACTTACTTTGGACGTATGTACCAGGCTCGTTACCTTTCAGGCATTGTTGCCGGGGAAATGACTGAGAGCAATTTGATTGGTTATGTTGCTGCTTACCCCATTCCCGAAGTTATCCGGGGTATCGATGCTTTCACTCTTGGTGTCCGTTCCGTTAATCCGGATGCTACTGTTAAGGTTGTATGGACTCATACCTGGTTTGACCCTGCAGCAGAAAAAGAAGCTGCCAATGCACTGCTGGACGAGGGTGCCGACATTATTGCCCAGCACCAGGATACCTCCGGTCCTCAGAAGGCTGCTGAGGAAGCAGGAAAATATTCCATTGGCTACAACAGCGATATGAGCCCATTGGCTCCCAAGGCTGTGCTGACTTCTTCCGTTTGGAACTGGGGAGAGTACTATGTAAATGCAGTCAAGTCTGTACAGGAAGGCACTTGGGAAAGCGGCCGTTACTGGGGTTCCATGGCTGAAGGAATTGTTGGCCTGGCACCCTACAGCGATGTTGTTCCTGATGAGGTAAAGGCAAAAGTTGAAGAGGCCAAGGAAAAGATTCTCTCCGGAGAATGGGATGTCTTTACCGGACCCATCAAAGACCAGGATGGTAACGTTAAAGTAGCTGAAGGCGCTAAACTGACCGATGAGGAAATAGAAAATATTAACTGGTTCGTTGAAGGCGTTCAAGGTACTATAACAGAATAAGAGGAATTACCTTATAATATAGAACTGCAACCGCTGCTGCCCGGTATATTTGCCGGGCGGCAAGTTTTTTCAAAATACATTTAAGGAAGTTTTTCCCATGAACACTCCATGTCTGGTAGAAATGCACGGAATTTCAAAGAGATTTCCCGGTGTGAAAGCAAATGACAGCGTCGACCTGAGGCTTTTTGCCGGTGAAATTCACTGCCTTTTGGGGGAAAACGGTTCGGGAAAGAGCACTCTAATGACCATTTTGTCGGGACTTTATAAGCCGGATGCAGGCCAGCTGTTCATTCACGGTGCTCCTGTTACCTTCCATTCTCCCAGGGACGCCATCAGGGCAGGTATCGGTATGGTCCACCAGCATTTTAAATTGGTGGAAACCTTTACAGTTGCCCAGAATATTGTCTTGGGTGATCGCAAGCTGTCTTTTGTCCCTAATATGGACCAAGTAGAATCTGCCTTGGCCGATTTGTCCAGGCGGTACAAACTGGCTATAGATCCAAAGGCCAGGGTCTGGCAGCTCTCCGTTGGTGAGCGCCAGAGGGTTGAAATTGTAAAGATGCTCTACCGGGGCTGTGAAACTTTAATACTTGATGAGCCAACGGCAGTGCTCACTCCCCAGGAAACACGGGAACTGTTTTCAATCCTTCGTGAAATGGCCGACCAGGGCAAGGCTATCGTGGTGATTACCCACAAGCTCAGGGAAGTAATGGAGATAGCTGATAGGGTGACGGTACTGCGAAAAGGTCATAAAGTTGCTGAATATACTCGCGGCAGCTTCAGTGAAGCCCAATTGGCACGGGCCATGGTAGGTAAAGAAATAATTTCCCGTATCAGGAGGCAACCGTCTAACGCCGGGGAAGAAGTCCTGCGTCTGGAGAAAGTTGCTGCTTTTAATGACAGCGGCGGCAGGTTGGAATCGGTTTCCTTAAGTGTGCGGGAAGGCGAAATATTTGGGATTGCCGGTGTGGCAGGCAATGGTCAAAGAGAATTGGCTGAGGTTATCAGCGGACTGCGCAGGATATCCCAGGGGTCAATCTATATAAACGGAGTGGATATGACAGGCAGCAGTATTCGCCAGAGGATTTCTGCAGGAATCAGTTACGTTCCTGAAGACCGGTTGGGAACAGGACTGGTCCCCGGATTGGGAATAGTGGAGAATGTAATCCTCAAAGGGTACCATACCCCTGCCTACAGCCTGGGACCCTTCCTGAAACGGCGGGATGCATTATCCAAGTCAATGGAACTTGTCTCCAAGTTCAACATCTTTGCCAGCAGTTTAGAAAGCCCGGTAAGCATGCTGTCCGGGGGCAACCTGCAGAAACTCCTTCTGGCAAGGGAATTTTCCTCTGACCCTAAACTGATTGTAGCAGTTTACCCTGTCAGGGGTCTGGATATTGGGGCAACTGATGCAGTGCACCGCCTGATTATTGAGGAAAAAGAAAAGGGCGCAGCTGTACTCCTGATATCGGAGGATTTGGATGAAGTCTTAAAGCTCAGCGACCGTATCGGTGTTCTTTATGAAGGCAGATTGGCCGGGCCTGTAAACCGGGAAGATACAGATATTGAGGAACTTGGTCTGATGATGATGGGCGCTTCCGGGGAGGTGGCTTCTGGTGGCATTGGAAGCTGTTAAACCCGGCAGGATAACTATAGAGAAAGATTTTTCTCCCTCCCCCTTCATGCAGATACTTGTCCCTCTAATCGCTGTAATCCTGGCACTGGCAATCTGCGGGTTGTTTTTGCTGTTATCCGGGCAGGACCCTTTTGCAGCTTATTCCAAAATGTTTTTTGGAGTAATAGGCACTTCTTATGGTATGACAGAGACAATCCTTAAGGCAATTCCGCTGATGCTGGCTGGTTTGGGTTTGGGGCTGGCTTTCAGGATGCGGTTGTGGAATATTGGGGGTGAAGGCCAACTTCATATGGGCGCTTTTGCGGCAACAGGGGTTGCTTTGTTCATGCCTGACTACCCCATCTGGGTAGTCCTTCCTCTGATGTTTCTCGCAGCTTGTTTTGCCGGCGGGGTTTGGGCGCTGCTGTGTGCCGTTCCCCGGGCGTATTTGGGAGTAAATGAGACCATTACCACTCTAATGCTCAATTATGTTGCTATTTTTTGGGTTGACTACCTTGTTTACGGCCCGTGGAAGGACCCGGAAGGGTTTAATTTCCCCCTTACGGCGACTTTCAGCGAAAGTGCTACTCTCCCAGCACTTGCAGGTTCCAGGATTCACTTTGGGTTGATTATTGGACTTATTATGGCTGTTATCTTATATGTTGTAATTTATAAGACCAGGTGGGGATACGAGATCCGGGTTATCGGTGAAAGTGAGCCTGCTGCCAGGTACGCCGGAATGAATATCCGCCGTCAGATTATCCTGGTGATGTTTGTTAGCGGGGCCCTATGCGGGCTGGCGGGGATGTCCGAGGTTTCAGGGCTGGTGCACAGGCTGCGCCCCGGTTTCAGTCCCGGCTATGGGTACACGGCGATCATCGTTGCCTGGCTGGCTAATCTAAACCCATTAGCTACAGTTGTTGTTGCAGTGCTCTTCGGTGCTCTGGAAACGGGAGGATATATTATTCAGACATCAGGGATTTCCGCCAACCTGGTTTCGGTTATTCAAGGCACACTGCTCTTTTTTGTCCTAGGCGGGGAAATACTGGTCAGGTATCGAATTAGACTCGCCAAACCGGCGGTGTCTGCAGGAGAGGATTCAGCATGAGTACAGGTTTTATAATTGCAGTTCTGGCAACGGCAGTTACAGCCGGCACACCGATTTTTTACGCTGCGCTGGGTGAGCTGATAAGCGAGCGCAGCGGTGTCTTGAATCTCGGTGTGGAAGGCATGATGCTGGTTGGGGCAGTAACCGGCTTTATGGCTGGTTCAATAACACAGAATCATTGGATTGGTCTTTTGGCTGCTATGGCTGCAGGGGGCGCAATGGGATTTATTCATGCTTTTTTGTGTGTCAGCCTGCGGGCCAATCAGGTAGTGAGCGGTCTGGCATTGACCATTTTCGGAACCGGTTTAAGCGGCTACCTGGGTAAGTCTCTGGTAGGGACACCTCTCCCGGACCCCTTCCGTGTTGTTGATATACCGGTTTTATCAAATATTCCTGTAATCGGTCCTATACTGTTTCAGCATGATATTTTGGTCCTCTTCAGCTACATCCTTGCTCCCCTGTGCTGGTTTATTGTTTTTAGAACCAGGGCGGGACTTAACTTGAGGGCGGTAGGGGATAACCCCGGGGCTGCGGATTCCCTGGGGGTGAATGTTTTTCTTATTCGATATGTAAGTGTGATTGTGGGAGGTATTCTGGCAGGCATTGGCGGTGCATATATCTCTATGGCCTATGTTCCTACATGGATGGAGAACATGGTTGCCGGCCGCGGCTGGATTGCTGTTGCCCTGGTTATCTTTGCTACATGGAATCCTCTGAATGCCCTGTGGGGGTCCTATGTTTTTGGTGGTATTGATGCCCTGGGGTACCGTCTCCAGGCCATCGATGTCAGCATGTCGCCTTACTTTTTGAAAATGCTCCCTTATCTTTTTACTGTATTGGTGCTGATACTGGTCACCCAGCGGAATATGGTATACCGTATAGGAGCTCCCAAAGCCTTGAGTGTGCCTTATGATAGGGAAGAACGGTAGTGTAACAGATATGTATTGACCGCCATTAAATAACTAGCTTATAATAACCCTAATATATCCTAAAAACGGGGGGGGTATGGCCGTATTTTTGTGGTTTTTGGCGCTCTTTAAGGGAGCGTTGCAGTACTGCCCTTGAGCCTTTGGAGGGGCCAAGGTATTAAAAATAATTTTACGGAGGTATCTTCAATGAAGGACAGAAGAACGGTTGGTATTTTAGGAATGCTGCTGGTTGTAGCCATGGTAATGGCTGGTGTTGTAGGGTGCGGTGGCGGAGAAGGCGCTGACAGTGAGCAGGTTACCATAGGGATTACCCAAATTGTTGAACACCCTGCGCTGGATGCCGCACGCCAGGGTTTTATTGATGCCATGACTGAAGGCGGTTATGTTGAGGGCGAAAATGTAATCTATGATTTCAATAACGCACAGAATGACAAGTCCAATGCCCTGACTATTGCTCAGAAGTTTGCCAATGACAAGGTGGATTTGATTTTTGCCATTGCAACTCCTACTGCCCAGGCAGCATCACAGGCTACTGCTGATATTCCCATTCTGATCACTGCTGTTACAGACCCTGTGGCTGCCGGTCTTGTGGAAAGTATGGAGGCTCCTGGGACAAATGTGACAGGGACAACAGATATGAACCCCATCGCTGAGCAGCTGGAACTAATCAAGGCTTTCGTTCCTGGTGCCAAGAAGGTGGGCGTTATTTATAACGCCGGAGAAGTGAACTCTGAGGTCCAGGTAAAAATTGCTAAGGAAGTTGCTGGGGATATCGGACTGGAAATTGTTGAAGCCAGTGTTGCTACTTCCGCTGATGTTAACCAGGCAGCAGGCTCCCTGGCCGGTAGGGTGGATGCCATTTATGTGCCTACTGACAATACGGTGGTCTCGGCTTTGGAAACTGTACTGCAGGTTGCCGAAGAACACAAGATCCCTGTAATTGCAGGTGAAGGGGATTCCGTGGAGAGAGGAGCCCTGGCTACTGTGGGAATTGACTACTATGAATTGGGTAGGCAGACTGCTGAAATGGCAATTAGGGTCCTGAAGGGTGAAGACCCTGCCACAATGCCTATTGAAAAGCAGAAAAACATGCAGCTTTATGTGAACAAGAGTGCAGCAAAAGCTATGGGAGTTGAGATTCCGGAAGATATCCTTAATGAGGCTGATCAGGTTTTCGAATAGAGACCCTGGACACTTGGCCTGACCTTGTGAGGTGAAAGGTAAATGAGCGCTGGATTTTTCATGCAATCCGTTGAGCAAGGGCTTGTCTACGCAATTATGGCAATAGGGGTGTATATTACCTTTCGCGTCCTTGATTTTGCGGATTTAACAGTAGAAGGCAGCTTCACCCTGGGGGCTGCCGTGGCCGCAACACTGATTACAAAAGGCTATCATCCCGTAACAGCAAGCCTCGTGCCAATCCTGGCCGGGGCTTCTGCGGGTGTTATTACCGGTCTGCTGCACACAAAAGGCAGGATTTCAGGTCTTCTTGCCGGTATCCTGACGATGACAGCGTTGTATTCGATTAATTTGCGGGTTATGGGTAAATCAAATGTTCCCCTCCTGAGAACGGAAACCGCTGTGTCCATGGTTAAAGGAATTATACCTGAGGTTATTGCCACGCTGGTATTCTTTGCCCTTTGTGTAACGGTAATCGTGCTGCTTTTAGACTGGTTTCTTTATACGGAAACAGGTTTTGCCGTAAGGGCAACAGGGGATAACGAGTATATGATCAGGAGCCTTGGTGTAAACACTGATAATATGAAGATACTGGGCCTGGCTATTTCCAATGGTCTGGTGGCTTTTTCCGGTGCTCTTGTAGCACAGTACCAGGGCTTTGCTGATGCCGGAATGGGGATTGGTATGATCGTTGCCGGCCTTGCTTCTGTAATAATTGGTGAGGTACTGCTGGGAGCTGGCAGCATTCCACGAGCTACCATAGCAGTAGTGGGAGGATCCATCGTTTACCGTTTGGCTATTGCTGTAGCTCTTCTAGTGGGCTTTAGAGCTTCTGACCTTAAACTGATAACCGCTGTTCTTGTTGTAATCGCTCTCGTCAGTCCCAGGGTCAAGGATATGCTGAACCTGAATAAAAAAGCCAGTGTAACCGGCAGCTGAGTTAGGGGGAGATACTTTGCTCCGTTTGGAAAACGTAACGAAAATATTCAATCCTAATACTGTCAACCAGAAATCAGCGTTGGTCGAAATTTTCCTGGAACTTGCGGAAGGAGACTTTATTACCGTTATTGGCAGTAATGGAGCAGGAAAGTCTACTCTCCTCAATGTTATTGCCGGTGTATACCCTATTGATGCAGGAAGCATTACCCTGGACGGGAATGATATTAAGGGACTGCCGGAGCATAGAAGGGCCTATTCAATAGGGAGGGTCTTTCAGGACCCTATGCGTGGTACTGCTCCTTCCATGACAGTTGAGGAGAATCTGTCCATGGCCATGGCCAGGGGTAAAAAGAGGGGTCTTAAGCTGGGTATCCGAAAAGACCAGAGGCAGTTCTTCGCCGACAGGTTGGCACTGTTGGAGTTGGGGCTGGAAAACCGGCTAAAAGATAAGGTGGGCCTACTCTCCGGCGGTCAGCGCCAGGCTATTACTCTCCTTATGGCCACTTTGACTCACCCCAGGCTGCTGCTTTTGGATGAGCATACAGCGGCCCTGGACCCTAAGACGGCAAAAAAAATTGTAGAACTCACTGAAAAAATTGTTGGGGAAAACAACCTGACCACACTTATGGTTACTCACAATATGGAGCAAGCCCTGAGATTGGGCAACAGGCTAATAATGATGCATGAGGGTAGGATAATACTGGAACTGGCAGATGATTTCAAGCAAAAGATGACAGTTAACGGGTTGCTCCAGGAATTTGAGCACCTCAGGGGAGAGGCTTTTGTCAGCGACAGGGTTGTCCTGGCGACTTAAGGTTAATTTTTCCCAACTGCCCTCTTGGCTTTCCGAGGTAGGTGGAGACAATTGTATAGCTTGCCCTGCGGTTAAAGACACTAGCGCACAACCGTTGTCTTCAAGCAGCATGTATCATTCCGCTGCGGACAGGCTTCCACGCCCTTAGTGCCGGCAAAGCTTACATTTTGGGAAACAAGTTCCGCTTACAAAATAAGTGGGCTTAAAAAAGATTGGAACTGTCTTAAATTGGCAGGCCAGGGCGTTTTTTTCAGGAACTGCGCAGCCATTTTATTAGCCTTCGATAGCAGTACAGAAGCACATGGCATGTTGTTGATATTTCCAGGGGAGATTCATAATCTTCCTTTTTTATTCCTTCTGTTGTCATGGAAAAACTATGAAAAAGTGCAGAGGTTTTTTAACCCGGGATATAGTATTAGTAGGGAATGGACAAATAAGGTTATTTGAAGAGGACAAGAATTGGAAGCAAGGAATAAAAGGGAGGAATGGTGCAGGTGAGTTTTATACAACCCGCATGGAATGAACAGAGGGAAAAGGTTCTAATGGATAGGTACGTCCTCCGCGATAGTGAAGGTAGGCCTATAGAAAAAATGTGGCCGGAGGTTGCCCGGCGGGTAGCTAATGCAGTGGCGGAAGTTGAAGAAGAGTCAAAACGGTCAGATTATGCAGGGCAGTTTTTTGAGGCCATGAAGGACTTTCGTGTTATCCCTGCAGGCCGCATCTTAGCCGGGGCAGGAACCGGCAGCGATTTGATTTTCTACAACTGTACTGTGATACCGGTAGAAAGTAGCGACCCTGTTTTTGGTAATGACAGCAGGCAGGGTATCATGGACACCATAGCCAGAATTGTTGAAATTACAAGCCGTGGCGGAGGGGTAGGCATTAACTGGAGTGTACTTCGCCCCAAAGGGGCTTATGTCAAGAAAGTAAACGGCCGGAGCAGCGGCTCAGTCAGCTGGATGGAGGCCGCCAGTGCCGTTGCCCACCAGGTTGAACAGGGGGGGAGCAGGAGAGCGGCCCTGATGTTTATGCTCTGGGACTGGCACCCCGACATCCTGGAATTTATTGATGTAAAAAGGGACTTGAGCAAAATTGAACATGCCAACCTTTCAGTGGCCATATCAGATAAATTCATGGAAGCGGTAGAAAAGGATGAGGATTGGGTTTTCCGTTTTCCCGACTTTACTCATCCCCGTTACAACCAGGTATGGACGGGTAACCTTGAAAAGTGGGAAGAACAAGGCTGGCCTGTTATTGAATACGGACTAGATGAGGCTGGCAATGTGGTCCAGGGTGGCAAGCCGGTGAAGGCCCGCTGGTTGTGGGAGAAAATTGCTGATGCTGCGCACGCTTCGGGAGAACCAGGTGTAGTTTTTTTGGAACGCTATAACAAGCAGTCCAACCTTTCCTACTGTGAGGAAATTGTATCGGTCAATCCCTGCGGTGAACAGGGGTTGGGCCCCTATGGGGTATGCAATCTCTGCTCAATCAACCTTGTTTCTCATCTTAAAGAAGTCAACGGGAAATATGAAATTGACTATCCCCTTCTTAAGGAGAGTGTACACACTGCGGTGCGCATGTCAGATAATGTTATTGAAATTAACCACTACTTTATGCCCCAGCATGAAGAGGTACAGCGCAACGGTGCCCGCAGGATAGGAATTGGTACCATGGGCCTTGCCGATATGCTCCTCCTCCAGGAAGTTCGTTACGGCAGCGATGAATCGCTGGAAATCATCGACAAGACCTTTGGGATGATTGCTGAAGAAGCCTACAGGGCTTCTATTGAACTGGGAAAGGAGAGGGGTGCTTTTCCCTGGTTTGATAAGGAGGCGTACCTGGACAGCTATTTTATTAAAACCCTACCTGAAGATATCAGGTCGGCTATAAGGGAGTATGGAATCCGCAACTCCATGCTTTTAACCCAGGCTCCTACGGGGACTACATCGATTCTTGCCGGTGTAAGCAGCGGGATCGAACCCGTATTCAGCTTCTCATACAAGAGGGAGGACAGGACAGGAACTCATTTTGTTCACCACTGGCTGGTTGAGAGGCTTCAAGAAAAAGGGGAATCTCTGCCTGACTACTATGTTACAGCCCTTGACCTGAGTCCAGAAGAGCATGTGCGTGTGCAGGCTGCCATCCAAAAATATGTGGACAGCAGCATCAGCAAGACAGTAAATGCACCTAAGGAACATACTCCTGCTGAGGTAGACAAGCTGTTCAGGATGGCTTATAAAATGGGCTGTAAAGGTATTACCTATTTCCGTACCGGGAGCCGGAAAGGTGTCCTTACGGTTAAGGAAGAGGCACCCGCCCAGGAAAAGGATATGATCAACGTGCCCTTTGGGAAATTAAAACCCATTAAGCGTCCTGAGCGTTTGGACGGGCCCAGTGTCAAGCTGAAAACGCCCCTGGGTACACTCCTTGTTACTCTTAATTATTTGGACGGCAGGCCAATTGAGCTTCTAGGCATGATTGGCAAGGCAGGTTCAGATGTATATGCCTTTACCGAGGGTATTACCCGTCTAATCTCCATCGGCCTGCGCTGTGGGATTGATCCCCAGGTTATAGCAGACCAGCTAAAGGGCATCGGTGGTTCCAGCACTATTGGTTTTGGTCCCAACCAGATTACTTCCGTTCCCGATGCCATTGGCAAATTTATTGAACGGACTATTGCCCAAAACGGGGGCCCTGTGGACAACGGGAAAAAGCGCAACTTTTTTAAAATGTGTCCTGAGTGCGGGAAAGCCCTTTTAATCGAATCTGAAGGGTGCCTGTTGTGCATGGGGTGCGGCTACAGCGCTTGTTAGGGTGAGCCTGACATGACACAGAAGAGCTTTTCATGTAAGAAGCCGGTAAGGGATTGCCTTATCTGTGAGCTTGCTCCCTGTCCTCTCCTGAAAGAGGTCCTGGACAAGTATTCACAAGGGGAAGCTGCCCCGGTTCCGGAGTATAAAGCAGGAGATGAGGACCCACGGAACCGGCTTAACCACCTGTCAGGGGAAGAGTGGCTGTATTTTACGAAGACCGTAATGACTACTTCCTACCCTTCTGCTTACGGCCACCACCTGCGAAAACAGCACGGGGCAAACAAACCGCCCCAGCTGATGAAGGAACTGATTGAATTTTTCACCAAAAAGGGCGAGCGTGTGCTGGATCCCTTTGCGGGGGTGGGAGGGACGCTGTTGGGAGCTTCCATATGTGAACCTCCACGGAAAAGCGTTGGCATTGAGATAAACCCCAAATGGATCGAAGTCTACCGGCAGGTTTTGGAAGAACATCCTGAGATTGCCGCCGGGGAAATGCACCTGGGGGACTGCAGGCAGGTAATGAAAACAATGGAAGACAACAGCTTTGACTTTATTGCTGCCGACCCTCCCTACAACCTGCAGTTAAAGCGCACCATGTGCACCGGAAAGGATTCCCCTTTCAACAACAGGCATACGGATTACAACATGATCTCCCAGGAAGAAGGGGATATTGCCAATTCCAAGGATTATGATGATTTTTTAAGGGCAATGGGGGAAGTATTCACTGAGTGTTTTCGTGTGCTGAAAGGCGGCCGTTACATGGTGGTTATTCTGCGCAATGCGTATCAGAAAGGCCGCTATATTTTTACCCATGCTGATATAGCCAGGGTGGCACAGGAAGTAAATGGGGGCAGGGGGTTTATACCCAAGGGTGAAAAGGTTTGGTACCAGGCAGGGTCCCGTCTCAGACCTTACGGGTATCCCTTTGCTTATGTTCCCAATATTGTGCACCAGTACATTCTTATCCTTCAAAAACCCAATAGGTGAAAAAATGGTACTTGTTGCAGTATGGCAGGAAAAAAACCGATTCTGAAGAATATGTCGAGAAAGCCGCTAGAGGTATGGATAGGGGCATGCCAATGTATTCTCCGTCATGGACACTTGTTTACTGGTTAAATACAGTAAAAAGAGTAATTGACACTTGTATGAAGCAAAGTATATAATCTTCCTTGTATAATGTTGTTTTTTAGCTGTTTTTTGGGCAAGAGGGGGTGTTGCACTACAGCAGATTTCTTTTGTGTAGTGTTGAATAAATGGGAGTATTGGGAGAAAACAATTTTATGAATGGGGGAATCAGGCAAAAATGAAAAGATGGAACAAGCATTTAGTACTTATCCTGGTAATTTTATTTACCATGGGTATTGCCGTTGGGTGTGGCGGCGGTGGCNNGTGAAGAAGGAGCCGCCGATGAAACTATTAAGATCGGTGTTAACTATGTATTATCCGGTGAAGCTGCTACTTTCGGTTCTCATACCAGAGATGGCGTAATGCTGGCTATTGAACAAATCAATGCCGCCGGCGGTGTTTTGGGAAAACAAATTGAACCCCTTGTAAGAGATAACCAGGGGAAATTGGATGAAGCCGTAAGTATTGCCACCAAGCTGATTACCGAAGAAAACATTGTTGTCCATATGGGGCCGGTAACCACAGGTCCTACTCTGGCAGTAACTTCTATTTGTCAACAATATCAAATTCCTTTGTTAACAGCTTCTGCAACTCATCCTGATGTTACTGTTGATCCTGAAACCGGTAAGGTAAGAGATTACGTTTTCAGAATCTGCTTTACTGACCCGCCTCAGGCAATTGTAGGTGCAGATTTTGCTTATAATGATCTGGGTGCCAAAAAAGCCGCTATTTATTTTGACAACACCAACGACTACAGCAAAGGTTTGGCAAAAGAATTTAAGGCCAACTTTGAAGCTCTGGGCGGAACTATTGTAGCTGAAGAAGGTTACGGCAAGGATGACGAAGACTTCCGTCCAACTCTGACTAGCTTTACTAAAGCAGGTGCGGACGTTGTGTATGTTCCCGGCTACTACCAGAAAGTGGCCAAGATTGTTTCCCAGGGCCGCGAACTGGGCATAGACGTTCCTTTCCTGGGTGCTGACGGATGGGATTCCCCCGATCTGGTGAAGATTGCCGGAGCAGAAAACTTGAACAATTGTTTCTTTACCAACCACTATTCCTCCAAGGACCCCAGCGAAAAGGTACAAAGCTTTGTTAAAGCTTACAAAGAAAAATATGACACCGAGCCGGGTTCCTTTGCTGCCCTGGGCTACGACGTAGCATATCTAGTTGCTGATGCTATTGAGAGAGCCGGTTCCACTGATGCTGAAGCTATCAAGAATGCCTTGGCCGAGACAAAGGATTTTGACGCTGTTACAGGTACTCTAAGCTTTGATGAAAACCACAACCCAATTAAAGAAATTGCCATTATTGAACTAGTAAACGGCGAACAGACATTGAAGACAAAGATAGCTCCTACAAAATAATTAGAGAATCAAGTTAGGATAAAGAGGATTGGGGATTTTACATCCCCTTCCTTTTGTCCTTTTCCACTTGGGTGAAGGAGTGAGAGCAATTGACTGAATTCATTCAGCAGATTTTAAATGGAATATCTCTGGGTAGCATTTATGCTCTTATCGCCCTTGGATACACAATGGTGTATGGTATTGTGCAGCTGATTAATTTTGCGCACGGGGAAATTCTAATGGTGGGGACCTTTGCTGCCTTTTTTGCAATTACTGCTTATAATGCTAATTTCGTTTTGGCCATACTTATTGCCATGGCTGCATCAGTAATATTGGGTGTGCTCATTGAACGCATTGCTTATAAACCGTTGAGGAAGTCCAGCAGGTTGGCAGTTCTAATTACGGCAATTGGTGCTTCACTCCTTCTGCAAAACGGAGGACTGTTAGTTTTTGGCGCCGATTTTCAAGCATTTCCGAGGATAATTCAGAACCACCAGTTCAAATTTTTTGGTGGAGAGGTTTCGGTTACTTCTTACCAGCTGCTGATTTTTTCCGTGACTCTGGTAATGGCAATTTTTCTCCAGTATGTGGTTATGAAAACCAAAGCAGGTAAGGCTATGCGTGCTGTATCCTGGGACAAGGATGCTGCAAGTTTAATGGGCATTAATGTAGACACAACAATTTCTATTACCTTTGCTATAGGTTCAGCCTTTGCAGCTGTGGCAGGAGTTTTGTTAGGCTTATACTATAATACACTTTATCCACTTATGGGCTTTATGCCGGGTCTAAAAGCATTTATTGCTGCGGTGCTGGGTGGAATCGGCCTTATTCCCGGCGCTTTTGCCGGAGGTTTTTTGTTGGGTATTGTAGAGGCACTGGTGAGCGGTTACTGGAGCAGTGCGTGGCGTGATCCCTTTGTTTTCGCAATTCTAATATTAATCCTCATCGTCAAGCCTTCAGGACTTTTGGGCAAGGACGAAAGAGAGAAGGTGTAATCAATGCGAAAACAGCGTTTGAAATTAAACCTCTGCGTTGCCGCTGCTCTGGTAATTTTTTACTTTGCCGTTGATTTTGGCATTAAACAAGGAATGATTACTCCCTTCCAGCAGATTAACCTGGTGCTCATAGGCGTTAATATTATTCTTGCGGTAAGCTTAAATCTGATCACCGGTTTTACCGGTCAGCTTGCCCTGGGGCATGCAGGTTTTATGGCTATTGGCGCCTACGTTGCCGGTGTCATGACAGTGAAGTTGGGTCAGCCTTTTCTGCTGGCACTTCTGGCTGGTGCCTGTGCTGCTGGATTTATGGGCATACTTCTCGGTGCCCCTACCCTGCGTCTTAAAGGGGATTATCTTGCTATTGCTACCCTGGGTTTTGCGGAAATTGTCAGGGGCGTTCTCATTAATATCGATTACGTGGGCGGAGCAGCCGGTCTTATCGGTATTCCCCAGTTATGTACCTGGTTCTGGTTGTTTGTCTGGACGGTATTAACAGTGGTCTTGATAAAAAATTTCATCAATTCAACCCACGGAAGGGCATGTATAGCAGTCAGAGAAAATGAAATTGCCGCAGAGGCCATGGGTGTCAACACCACTTTGTACAAAGTTATGGCTTTTGCCATTGGGGCTTTCTTTGCAGGAGTTGCTGGTGCGATTTATGCCCATTATTTCTATGTTATTCAGCCCAATACTTTTGGTTTAATGAAATCTTTTGACGTGCTTGTTATAGCCGTATTCGGGGGATTGGGGAGCATTACCGGTTCGATTATTGCTGCCATATTTGTGACCGTGGCCACTGCAGCTCTACAGGACCTCTCCGTTTTGCGGATGGTGATTTATGCTTCATTGTTGATCATTGTTATGATTCTCAGACCCCAGGGCTTAATGGGAACCAAGGAAGCGACCTTTGACCTTTTCTTCCGGAAAAGAGGTGAATCTCATGGCAGTGCTCAGAGTAAACAATCTGTCTAAAACCTTTGGAGGACTGGAAGCAGTAAGAAACATTGATATTGTACTTGAAAAAAACGAGCTGGTTGGTTTAATTGGGCCTAACGGCGCTGGGAAGACTACCGTTTTTAATCTGCTTACCGGGGTTTACAAGGCTACTGAGGGTGAAATGTTTCTTGAGGAGCACGACCTGTCCGGCTTGAAGCCTTTTCAAATTACCTCATTAGGTGTCGCCCGTACTTTTCAGAATATCCGCCTTTTTAATGACCTCACGGTATTAGATAATGTACGGATAGCGATGCATTGGCATCGGTGCTACCCTCTGGTTTGCGCTTTATTCAGACTTCCTGGGTTTAGTAAACGGGAGGCAGGGATTGTGGAAGAGGCAGAAAAGATCCTTGAGATTTTCAATCTCCTGGACAGCAAAAACGAGATAGCCAAGAATTTGCCTTATGGAGAACAGCGGCGGCTGGAAATTGCCCGTGCAATTGCAGCCAAACCAAAACTCTTGCTCCTCGATGAGCCTGCCGCCGGGATGAACCCAAATGAGACTAAAGAATTAATGGGTTTGATCAAG
The DNA here is from genome assembly GCA_001513335.1 of Clostridiales bacterium DTU086. GTDB lineage: Bacteria > Bacillota > DTU086 > DTU086 > DTU086 > DTU086. The sequence continues at coordinate 28,887 of LFTO01000055.1, forward strand.
TGGCTGCGAGACCATTTTGATATGACCATTCTTCTCATTGAGCATGATATGTCTCTTGTTATGGGTGTTTGTGAACGTATTATTGTTTTGGACCATGGAGAAATCATTGCCCAAGGGCCTCCTGAAGAGATAAAACAGGACAAAAAGGTTATTGCGGCCTACCTTGGGGAGGAGGCGGTATAGTGCTTTCCATACAAAACATTGATGTATTTTATGGGAATATCCAGGCACTGCGGGGTATTTCCCTGGAAGTTTCCAAGGGAGAAATAGTATCTCTTATCGGAGCGAACGGGGCAGGGAAAAGCACGACCTTAAAAGCTATTTCCGGACTGATTCATCCTAAAAACGGAAAAATTGAATTTGAGGGTGAAGACATTACCAACAAGCCCGCTCAGGAAATCGTTAAGAGGAGAATTTCTCAGGTTCCTGAGGGGAGGCGTGTTTTTGCCCAGATGACTGTTTATGAAAACCTTGAACTGGGGGCTTACCTGCGCAAGGATAAGGAAGGCATCAAGAATAGTTTTCAGCGGGTATTTGACCGTTTTCCCATACTCCAGGAAAGACGCTTTCAAAAGGCAGGAACCTTGAGCGGCGGGGAACAGCAAATGCTGGCTATGGGCAGGGCCCTTATGTCCCAGCCGAAACTTCTCCTCCTTGATGAGCCTTCCATGGGGTTGGCGCCTCTCCTGGTTCAGGAAATTTTCAATATTATCAAGGAAATCAATGAAGCGGGCACTACTATCCTGCTGGTAGAGCAGAATGCTAATATGGCTCTGTCTATTGCTGATAAAGCTTACGTTTTGGAAACAGGAAAAATTGTCCTTTCAGGTACTGCCCGCGAACTGCAGGAGAGTGAAGAAGTTAGAAAGGCGTATCTGGGCGGGTAGGAAAGTTTAAACGACCCTCTGCTTTTAATAAGGCAGGGGTTTTTTGTTGCCCGTTAGCATAGTATTTCGGGAAGCCCATATGTATTATTCCG
>LFTO01000051.1 GCA_001513335.1 Clostridiales bacterium DTU086
GGTAAGCTTTTATGGTATGGGTGCTTTCCCAAACTTAAGGAAGCCGAAAGTGATCTGGGCGGGGGTGAAAAAGGGGAAAAGGGAAATTATTGAGGTACATAGAAAGATATTACCTGTAATTCAGTCCCTGGGATTTGAGGAAAAGAAGAAATTTACCCCCCACGTTACTATGGGCAGGGTGCGTTCGCCTGTGAATCTTGAAAGCATGATTTCCCTAATTGAAAAATGCCAGTTCATCGGTGAGGACTGGATTCAGGGCATTTCTCTGATGGAGAGCATTCTTACCCCTAAAGGTGCCAAATATTCTGAGATAGCTTTTTCTAAATTTAAATAATATCTTCCTCGATAGTAAAAATGCTTAACAGCCAAATGAAACACATGGGGACGTATTTTTTGTCTCATTTCCCGCAAAATTTTAATAATTTTGTTGACAACCTGTTAATTTTTTCCTATAATGAAGGCGAACATTTGTTCCTGGGGGAGGAATAACCGTGTCTGAAAAACAAAAGGCCCTGGAAATGGCTCTCGGGCAAATTGAAAAACAGTTTGGTAAAGGTTCCATTATGAAACTGGGAGAAGCTTCGGCAAAAATGGCCGTTGAAGTAATCCCCACTGGTGCGCTGACTCTTGATATTGCACTGGGAGTTGGAGGGATACCCAGGGGGAGAGTTATTGAAATCTTTGGACCGGAATCTTCGGGAAAGACTACAGTTGCCCTCCATATCATTGCCGAATCCCAAAAACGGGGTGGAATCGCTGCATTTGTTGATGCAGAACATGCTCTTGACCCTGCTTATGCCCAAAACCTTGGAGTAGACATTGAAAATCTCTTGATTTCCCAGCCTGATACAGGAGAGCAGGCACTGGAAATTGCTGAAGCCCTGGTCAGAAGCGGTGCTATTGACGTAGTAGTAATCGACTCGGTTGCTGCACTGGTACCCAGGGCGGAAATTGAAGGGGAAATGGGAGATGCCCATGTTGGCCTTCAGGCCCGCCTGATGTCTCAGGCTTTAAGAAAACTTTCCGGAGCCATTAGTAAGTCCCGTACTACGGCAGTGTTTATCAATCAGATTAGAGAAAAGGTGGGAATTATGTTTGGCAACCCGGAGACAACTCCCGGAGGCCGGGCCCTTAAATTTTACTCCTCTGTCAGGTTGGATGTACGTAAGGTAGAAACAATCAAGCAGGGATCCGAAATGATTGGGAGCAGGACCCGGGTAAAAGTAGTAAAAAATAAGGTTGCACCGCCTTTTAAACAAGCAGAATTCGATATTCTTTATGGTAAGGGTATTTCCAGGGAGGGCTGTCTCATAGAGTTAGGGGTTGAACATAAAATCCTCCAAAAAAGCGGTACCTGGTACTCATATAACGATACCCGCCTGGGTCAGGGAAAAGAAAACACCAGAGATTTTTTGCAGAATAATCCTGAGCTGGCTGATGAAATTGAAGAAAAGATCCGGGCACTCTTAACCCCCGCCCCGGAACAGAAACAAGAAGACAGCAGCGAGAATCCAGTAAAGGAATAGGGTTATTGAAGCAGTTGGAAGGGCTGATTATGAAACCGGAAGATGCAGCAATGAAATACGCTCTTAAACTGTTAACCTATAGGCCCCGGTCTGTTCATGAACTTACTGTCCGCCTCCAAAAGAAGCAATTTTCTGAGGAGATAGTAGCTGAAACCATAGCCAGGTTGATAGACTGGGATTATTTGAATGATGAGAAATTTACAGACGCTTGGATACAGTA
>LFTO01000146.1 GCA_001513335.1 Clostridiales bacterium DTU086
ACACCGTTTTGAACAAAGAAAAGAAGGGAAAACCTTGACTCGGCTTTCCCTTTACTGTCCAATATTTTTTCTGTCAGCTACCTTAAATACTGCTGGTTCATGTATGATGTCCCGGTCACAGGACTGACCTGGGCTGCACTCTGCTGGCCGTAAATCTGGGAACCAAAGCCCCCCTGGCCGTAACCGTACTGAGGACCGCCGTAAGTCGGGCTGGTCATACTATACTGACCGGTCGTCTGTGGGGAAGTGGTAAACTGTTGGCCTGTCATGTTCGTCTGTATAGAGTTGATCCAGTTGGCCACCTGGGTCCTGACTTCCGGACGTACTTCAGGAACCTGGTACCAGCCCCTGTTGTGCATCAACCTGAACCAGTCGTCAGCCATAGACTGGTGCTCCTGGGTTAAACGGCTGAAGGCTTGGCGCACCTGGGAGCTTGATGATTCCAGGGTATTGATGCAGTCTACCAAGGTAAAATGCTTTGATGTATTTAAACAGTCAATAGACATTGCCTGCAAACTTACTCCTTGCATATCCCTAAGCCTCCTTTTTTAATACTTTTGTTGGTATTGGCTCTGTGAACCTACATTGTACTGCTGGGACTGTTGTGACTGTTGGGACTGGCTGGGAGATGCAACTACACCGTGTTCCTGACCAATACCCCCCTGTGAAAACTGGCTCTGTGTGCCTGCCCCGTACTGAGTCCCGTACTGGCTCTGGGAGCCTACACCATACTGGTTTTGAGTACCTACGTTTTGCTTCTGGGTTCCGTATTGACTTTGGGACCCTACGCCGTACTGAGTTCCGTATTGACTCTGAGCACCTGCTCCATACTGTTGGCCTATTCCATACTGGCTCTGAGTTCCATACTGCCCCGGTCTATACTGGCTTTGAGTTCCATACTGACCCTGTGAAAACTGCTGGGTTCCATACTGGCCGGGGGAAGTTACTACGCCATGTTCCGACCCAATACCCCCCTGTGAAATGGTGCTCCCGGGCTGGCTTCCATACTGGCTGCCTCCATACTGGTATGCCTGTGAAAAGGGAGTATAACCGGTGGTACCGGTTACAGCGCTGGTTTGAACCATGTTCATCAGTTCCTGTCTGTGACGGTCCATTTTTCTCACATGGGAGTCCAGCAGCTGCTTCACTTCAGGGTCTGTACATGCCTGAGAATAGCTGCGAAATTTTTCGATGGTGCTCATATGCCCCAACAGGCATTCGCTAACCATCAACAGTTCTTTTTCTGAAAGCTGCACAAGAAAATCCTCCTTCCATATTTT
>LFTO01000219.1 GCA_001513335.1 Clostridiales bacterium DTU086
AGTTTCCTGCATTATCGACAAGGAAGACACTGAAAAGGCAGTAAAAGCAGTGCATAAAAAATTCAACCTGGAAGAGGGATAGGGAGGAAAACATTTGCACTTCTTGGTAAAGAATTATTAATCTAGGCTGGTTCCTTTTTTAGGAAATATGATTTTTCGCAAGGGAAATTCTTATCCACGAAGGGAAAATAGCCGAAGCGCAGCCTATGAACTGCATAATTTATCGGTTAAGTTTTTTGGAGGGTAAACAGGTGGTTAACAGACATTATAGTAAAACCAATAATAAAAACGGGCCGGTTGCCTTTATTGCTATCGGAGGGAATGGTATTCTTCAGGAAGGACAGCGGGGAACCGTAGAAGAACAGCTGGCTAATATTGAAATCGTATGTGCCTCGATAATTGAACTTATTGAGGAGGGTTTTCGGGTAGTATTAACCCATGGCAATGGACCCCAGGTAGGCAATATTCTGCTTAGGTCCGAAAATTCTGCAAGTATTCTTCCTGTTGAACCGCTGGATGTATGTGGTGCCCAAAGCCAGGGAATGCTTGGCTATTTAATTCAGAGGACTTTATATAATCAAATTTGTGAGAAAGGTCTCGGCATTGATGTAGCAACAGTGATAACACAGGTAATAGTTGATGAGGGCGATCCTGCTTTTCACAGGCCTACAAAACCCGTTGGACCCTTCTATACTAAAGAAGAAGCCGATATAATGGCCAGGGAAAGGAATATAACCTTTGTCGAGGATTCCGGAAGAGGCTACCGAAGGGTGGTTCCGTCCCCAAAGCCTATAGATGTAGTGGAAAAAGCTGTCATAAGTTCGCTGGTTGAAAATAATGTTCTTACTATCGCCCTGGGTGGTGGCGGGATCCCGGTGGTAAAGGATCCAAACGGAAAGTTAAAGGGAGTTGAGGCAGTCATTGATAAAGACTTGGCTGCTGGATTAATAGCCAAACAGATAAAAACAGATTATTTGGTTATCCTTACAGGGGTAGAAAAAGTAGCAATCAATTTTGGTAAACCAAATCAACAGGTTCTAACTCATCTTACCCCGGAGAAAGCAAAAGAATATTTGGAGAAAGGATATTTCCCGCCGGGAAGTATGGGTCCAAAA
>LFTO01000182.1:0-1058 GCA_001513335.1 Clostridiales bacterium DTU086
CCAGAACCTAATTTACAATAACTCCTTCACTTTAACGTGAAGGAGTTATTTTTATGTCGTTGTTGTGCCTGGGCAAAAGAGAAGGAGATATAGTGGTTTCTGGAGAAATCTTTTTGCAACAAAATATACAGGGGTGTGATAAAGTGTCGAACAAGGCTGTTCTGGTTATTGATATGTTAGTTGATTTTATCTATTTTTTAGGGGCCCTTTATGTTGGGGATGAGCCTGCGCGAGTGGTATTTCCTATAGCCGACTTGTTGGAAAGGGAAAGAGCTGAAGGAACAAAAATTATTTACATTTGTGACAGACACAAAAGAGAGGATGCCGAATTTAAGATGTTTCCACCCCATTGTATTGAAGGAACAAAAGGGGCAGGAATAGTGTCTGAGCTAAAGCCGGAGGAAGGGGACTTAATAATTTACAAGAGAAGGTATAGTGCTTTTTCAGGGACCGATTTGGATATTACCCTGAGAGAGCATGGAATTAATGAACTGGTGCTCGTGGGAGTATGTACGAATATTTGCGTTTTATACACGGCGGCAGATGCAAGAAATCTGAATTATTTAGTATCTGTTCCAAAAAACTGTGTGGCTTCTTTTGATTCATCAGCTCATGAGTTTGCCCTAAACGAAATGGAAAAAACCCTTGGTGTAAAGGTGTTTTAATGTAAGTTTTCGAACGTGGTATAATAAAAAGCGCTGAACAAGTTTTTAGGTATGGGATGAGGGGTGCAAAATGCGGGTAGCGGTAATTGACGGTCAAGGCGGTGGTATTGGTAAAAACATTACAATGGTTTTCCGGCGATATTTTGCGGACAGTCTGGAGATAATTGCCTTGGGAACTAACGCTACGGCAACGAATGCTATGTTGAAGGCGGGAGCCAATGAAGGTGCTACTGGAGAGAATGCAATTGTCAAAAACGTCGCCGAAGTTGATGTGGTTCTGGGTTCGGTAGCTATATTGGCAGCGGATGCCATGTTGGGAGAACTTACTCCAAAGATGGCTGAGGCAATAGGAAAATGTAAAGCCAGAAAATTTTTGCTTCCACTTAACAGGGT
>LFTO01000182.1:1173-3290 GCA_001513335.1 Clostridiales bacterium DTU086
GTGAATCCAATGTATATATACATGATTCTGAGGGTGGCGAAGTTCTCTTATTGGAAAAGGTAGATAAAATTATTCCTAAAGATGATGAATTGTTTATGGAAAATATTTTTGGAGAGCGAAAAATTCTTAAAGCCCGCATTAAAGAGATGGCCCTTGTAGATCACCGTATAATTATAGAAAAACTATAGAGAAGAATGATTTTTATATATTTTTCGTAATGAATGGAGGGAGATTATGGCTGGACACTCAAAATGGGCGAATATTAAGCATAAGAAGGCGAAGATGGATTCTCAGAAGGGAAAGATTTTCACTAAACTAGCCAAAGAAATCTCTGTGGCTGCAAAGGAAGGCGGAGGAGATCCGGACGCAAACTACCGGCTAAATGCAGCGATTCAAAAGGCTAAAGCTGCCAACCTGCCGGCAGAAAATATTGAAAGGGCCATTAAAAGAGGAACTGGGGAGCTTGAAGGAGTAAATTATGAGCAAATTGTATATGAAGGCTATGGCCCCGAGGGTACGGCAGTACTCTGCAATATACTTACAGACAACAGGAATCGTACTGCGGGAGAAATAAGGCATATTTTTTCCCGCAAAGGTGGGAATTTGGGTGAGACAGGTTGTGTTTCATGGATGTTTGAACAAAAAGGCCTGCTGGTTGTAGACCTTAAAGAAACAGGACTTGAGGAGGACGATGTTCTGCTGATGGCAATTGAAGCGGGAGCCGAGGATGTTAACACGGAAGATTCCGCAGTTGAAATATATACTACCACCGATCAATTCAATGAAGTAAAAACCCGTTTGGAACAGGAAGGCATATCTTTTTCCGTTGCTGAAATTTCTATGATTCCCAAGACAACGGTTACGATTGAATCACCTGAAAAAGCTGCAAAAGTCCTGGCATTAATGGATGAACTGGAAGAGCATGATGATGTTCAGGAAGTGTTTTCCAACTACAATATTCCGGATGAAATAATGGAGAACCTCTGATTACGGGTATTTTCGACCACTCCAGGTGTATAGGAATGGATAAATTTGGTTACACTTTACCTATATTACATGTGGAGTGGATTTTTTATGGGCAAGACGAGGGATTTTCTTAAGCAAGGTATCTTTGCTCTAGTTTTTGTGACTATAGGTCTTATTGGAGGTTATATTTTTTTTGGTGATCCGGCAGACAACATATCTTTGAAGCCCGGATTAATGGGCACGGTAAATGTGGCGGAAGGTTCCAAGATAAATATTGGTCTGCAGGAAAAGGGGCAGTATCGCAGCATTGAAGCCAGAAGCTTGTACACTCTTTGCGGTCATTCGGAATTGCTCCATTTAGGAGACTTAAGTGGGATGACACCGGAACAGATGGAAACTAATTTTCCCCGGGAACAGGGATGGGAAATTGCGGATAACGGAGAAAAGCTGGTGGTTACTAAGAAAATAAACGCTCTTTGCCCTGAGGATGAAAAGAAAAGGCATTTGGGGCGTTTTGGACAATATGTTGCTGTGATAAAAGGTCCTCCAGGTATAGACGGTGGAATAATTGAAGTTACGGATATTGAGCTTTCCAGCCTTCCGGAGGATTTTAGAAAACAGGCGGAAAAGGGTATCCTGGACTTTTCGAGTGCTCAAAACTTGTTAGAGGCATTGGATTCACTGGATGAAATAATGGAATAGACCGCCTGAAAAGCTGTCTTGACAATGAGCTTCCATAGACCTAACCTGATTCAATAATTCTTGGGGTTAGGATTTGGAAGTTTTTTTGTTTACAGCCGGCGAAAGGATAACCTACTCTGTTGTAGAAACAATTACCTGGGGAGGGAAAATAATGTTGATACTGGGTATAGATCCAGGTACGGCCATAACAGGGTATGGAATTGTGGAGCAGGCGGGAGGTTCCTTAACTGCAACAGAATTTGGTTGCATAAGGACGGATTCTGCCCTTCCCCTGGAAACAAGGCTGGCTGAAATTTATGAAAAAGTAGGCAGCGTTATAAGGAGCAATCCGGTGTCCTGCATGGCTGTGGAAGAGTTGTTTTTTAATAAGAATACTCGTACAGCAATGGCTGTCGGCCAGGCAAGAGGGGTAATCCTTTTGGCTGCTGCTCATGCGGGAATTCCTGTTG
>LFTO01000189.1 GCA_001513335.1 Clostridiales bacterium DTU086
GCTATTGATCTGAACCTACCCATTATCAAGGGGCTGAACCATACCAACCTGAAAATCGGGGTGGCCCTCCTGGCAGACACTGCCATGCTTGAGGAAGAGGGCAATTCGGTGATTGCCGGCCACAGGGGACACTCCCGGGGACGGCTGCTGAACAGGTTGGACGAAGTGAACGTAAATGACCGGGTAATGGTTGTTACGGAGGAAAAGGAAATACCGTACCGCGTTTTTAATAAAGTGATTGTTGAGCCCCAGCAGACAGACCTGCTGGCCCCGACAAAAGAAAAAATTCTTACGATTGTGACCTGTGAGCCGGTGCGCAATCCAACTCACAGGCTGATTGTACAGGCAAAGCCGGAAGGATAAATAATTTTTGATTTTGCCAGGAAACTAAATCCCCCTTTTCTTGATATAAAATTACCAGGCTCCCGTTTCCCCCGGGAGCTTTTCTGTTTTGTGAAATTTTTTCCTTAAACAAGGGGGAGTTTCATAATTTCTACTCATAAACTGTATTAACCTTTGAGGTGCTTTTAAAAATGTTTGTCAAATAATGTTGCATTCTTTGGACAAAGTTTCCATTTTTCTATTGTGTTTTTTTGCCAGTATGCTAAAATATTAGCAACAACCTAATATTGTTACT
>LFTO01000229.1 GCA_001513335.1 Clostridiales bacterium DTU086
GAACCGTAGTTTATTCCGATGCCGTTTTGAGAGATCTTCGCAAAGTGTTTATCCAGGTCCAGGGGGGACAGCCCGTCCAGGCCGATGATTTCAGTGGTTACTCCCTGCAAAAGGGAAGCCCTGGCGTCCGGGTCGTCTATAATTGTCTGGTCAATATGGGAGTGGGGGTTGATAAAACCGGGAGCAATCACCAGGCCTTCAGCGTCTATGACCCGGCCCGCCTCTGCAGGGAAAGAACCTATCCGCACAATTTTATCTCCCTCGACAGCTATATCAGCCCGGTAGGAAGCCTTTCCCGAGCCGTCAACAATAGTCCCGTTTTTTATCAAAAGGTCACATTCCACGGGGTCGTCAATAGATAAAATATCCGGTTTGATACTGCCGGAGGTCAAAAAGGAATAACAAAGGGCAAAAATTGACAGAGCAGCTAACGCCAAAACCAGTACCGCAGCAAAACGTTTTCGGGAAATATACAATGAAAGCACCTCTTTGAATGGTTTAGTGAACAGTAATCTTAAAATCAGGAA
>LFTO01000217.1:0-17614 GCA_001513335.1 Clostridiales bacterium DTU086
ACTGCCTTTGAATTATTGCTGTTTGAAAGTCCCTTCACATAGGCTTCCCTGGACCTGGCAGCAGTCTCTTTCAAACGGCTCTCAAATAGTTCCTCCAGGTCATCAACTCCGCCGAATACCGGTGGTGTATAAAATTCGTATTCCCGCTGCATTACGATGGCTGTTTGGAGAAGCTTTTTTATATTCTCATCTGAGATACTTTCGATCTCGCTGGACATTAGTTCACCAAAGGCTTCCTTTGTTACGGGCAGATAACCGGTTAAGGACACAAACCTAAGGTTGTTTTCAGGTTTTGTAAACCACTTCAAGAAAATACCGGCAAGTCGTTCTCTTTCTTTTGAAGACTTGAGGACACACATTCCTCCGCCCCTCTGGATTGCAATCTTTTGCCCACCTTCAAACACAGGAAAAGGGAAGATAGCCAACTCCGCCGGTTCAGAAGTATTGTCCGCATAAGTAACGGAAGGCGAGAAAAAGGATACTCCTGCAGTGGAGCCGGTAGAGCATACGATGTCCCCGGTTTTAGCCAGGTCAGTAGCATACCCGTTAGTAACAGCCGTATAGCCTAAAACGGCAGGTTTGTAATAGGCATCCCAAATTCTATCAAATTGCGGTGCCGAAAAGTTAATATCCCCGTTTTTAATAAACTCCGCTCCCAGCTGTTTGTAGCCTACCATTGAAAAATTAAAGACTGAATCAGGCACAAAAAACATCTTTCCGTCATTTTCAATATCCGGCGTCTGTCTATCGGTCCAGTCATAGTAAAGGGCAGCAGTTTCATTGATACCCTCAAAAGTCTGCAGATCTTTGATACTGGCACCAGTCTCTCTGGAAAATCTATTAAATATAGTCATATTCACAAACAGTACCTCGGTAGATTTTGCTATGGGAAATACATAAAGGCCGTCTCCCTTAATCCTGCCTTCCTGCAAAAATTCAGGGATATAGGCAGACAACTCCTCTGGAGTAAACTGCTCATTAAGGTCAACAAGGAGGTCTTTCTCAGCCAGGATAATGGCCGTTTTGGGGTATGCAGTCGTAATATCAGGCAGGGAGGGCGCTCCCGGGTCACCATTTGCAGCCATAGTCAGTTTTTCGTGAAGAGTAGCGCTGCCAGATATTGATGTAATGCTGATGATTATGCCTTCTTCTGCGCCAACTGTCTCATTAAATTCATCAATCATCTGGTCCATTGTGTCTTTCAGCTGGCCGCCATAGTTGTGCCAGAGAGTAAGTATTGTTGGATTTGAGGATTTCACTTTTCCGGAAGCCTTGCACCCGGTTAGCACAGTGGCAAGCAGCAAAGATAAGGCTAAAAGAACAAAAAGTCGTTTCAATGAACCCCAACCTTTCATTGATTTATGTCTTCAGACTTACACTCAACGACAGTTTATTCCTTTTTGGATAATTTGTGGCATTAATTATAGCACAGACTCTATCAGTTTAACCTTTGGGATGAAACTTTGCCATGGTTTTTTGAAAAAATCACCCCAGAGGTGATTGCCTTTTTTGACGAAATTCACTCCCCGAGTGATTTCCTTATTGGATTTTTACCAATAAAATCAAAGCAAACATGTCCAGTTCGTTATTCGTTAACAGATTACTCCAGGCTTAACCCTTTTTGCGACGGTAATTACATTAAAGTCTCTGAAGTCAAAGACCCGTAATTGGATCTCTGGCACCTGTACCCTTTTGTATTTCCAAACGCTGTAACTAAAAGCCCATTAAATCGCAGGCAAACGACAGGTCTCTCATTCATGTTTTTGTTTACAGCCCGGCATCTAACGCTACTAGGGGGTGATGCGCAGGAGGAAATTGACCTTCGGAACTGCATGCTTAAGTTAAGAAAATAAGGAAAGAAGGGTGGTATTGTGTTGAAAAAAGTTACTGCACTTTTGCTCAGTCTAATAATGGTGTTATCTTTATGCTCCTGCGGAATAAAAGAGAAAGTGGGCGAAAAGATCGGTGAACAAGTTGTTGAGAGCGCTTTGGAAAAAGTAACCGGGGAGGAACTGGAATTAGATATGGATGAAGAAGGAGCAACTATCAAAGGCTCAGACGGTGAATTCAGTTTTGGTAACACTGACTGGCCGGAAGGCGGAGCAATAGAAGCCATCCCCGCCTTCAAGAAAGGCACCATAACATCTGCAATCAATTCTGAGACAGCATCTTTGATAACTGTAGAGGAAGTGAAAGAAAACGACTTCAAAGAATATGTCGAAGAGTTGAAATTCGAAGGATTTGTTAATAATGTAACCCAGCATTCAGGTGAGTTGGGACTGGGTTATTATGCAAATTCTGATGAAAATACAAGGGTCAGCGTGACATATTACCCTGAAGAAGAAATGATGAACATCGGCGTTGAAATCAAAACAGAGAGCGCCGGGGAAAATTAATTTGCTTCTCCGTTGGTTTTTCCCACGTAAAACTTCTAATCGAGGGGTGGTATATTTTGGAAACCCAAACTAATGAAAACAAATCATATTCCAAAGAAGACATCGAAAAAAATACGGTAATGGCAGTACTGGCTTATATTATCTTTTTGATCCCCCTGCTGGCAGCAAAAGATTCCCCTTATGCCAAGTACCATACCAATCAAGGAATCGTCCTGTTCCTGGCAGCGGTGTTTATCAATGTGATCGGTTCTGTTATTCCCATAATTGGGTGGTTTTTTATACTCACTTTCGGAAACGCCTTTATTTTGATTCTGGCAATAATGGGAATTATCAACGCAGTACAGGGCAAGGTAAAGCCCCTTCCCCTTATTGGCTCCATAACACTGTTGAAATAAGATGAAGACCTTATTCGGGTCAGTTCACCAAAAACTGCGGAAATTATGATACGGACATGGAAGCAAATATTCCGTTGCTCCCTATTTCCCGCAAAACGTCAAGTTCATGGCCAAAAAGGGGTTGATTGTTGGAGGGGATAGCCCAACCTGCTTCCCCGTATTAAGAAAATGCTGCTGATAATGGGTGCAAAAATAGGAAGTACAACAAGTGTTAACAAATATTTGATGAAGGCCTCCGGCGACCTGTAAATTAAAGTCTGTTTGAATGAAACTGGGCAAAGTGCCAAGTCCCCCTAAAATCAATACTTGAGCAGCCTAATTTAGGTTTCAAGAAAAGCATGCGCCGGAGGTGTCATATTTTTAACCTGACACACATGCACAGGTTAACAGGCTCTTCTCATGGTAGTCAGAGGACACAAGGAATAGCGTTAAGCCGGGTCTGTTGCTGCTTATCATTACCCCTTCCCCCGGCGTATCATTAAAAAGCTCACTCCTGTTGTGATACGGTCTCTTAACCCCCTTGCAGCAGCTTAAGGCGGCCGAAACACCGCCTTAAGCTGTATCTTTATCCTTAACCCTACCTCCGCCTTCCCTTCGTTATTTCTTTTATCTCTTTGCTCAACTTTTTTTTGAACTGTTTGTACTCCCTACCGGCTTTTTCGTCAATCTTCCTTTCGATAAAGTCAGCTTCCTTCTTTAATTTGATATAGTTTTCATACCTTCCCCGGCTCAACAATCCTGACTCGATAGCATCCTTCACCGCACACCCCGGTTCTACAGTGTGGGAGCAGTCGGTAAACTTACACCCGGAAGCAAAGTGCTCCACATCATCGAAAGCTGAACCGATGCTTTCCTCCACATCCAGCACATGCAGTTCCCTCATACCCGGTGTATCGATGACAATCCCTCCTCCGGGAAGGAGAATCAGTTCCCGGTTTGTGGTGGAATGCCTGCCCCTGTCATCATCCTGGCGGACAGCTTGTGTATACTGTTTTTCCTCCCCCAGGAGTTCATTGATAATAGTTGACTTGCCCACACCCGAAGAACCCAGAAAAGCTACAGTTTTCCCAGGCTGAATATACTGCCTGAGCTGAGACAATCCTGATTTGTTCCTGCAGCTTACAGCCAAAACATCCACCCCAAAGGCGGCATTCTGTGCTGCTTCCATCTTTTCCATAACGTAAGGGCATAAATCTGATTTTGTCAACACAACTACAGGTGTCGCCCCGCTGTCCCAGGAAACAGTAATGTATCGTTCCAGCCTGCGAAGATTAAAGTTTTGATTGAGGGACATACAGATAAACACAATATCGATATTCGCCGCAATAACCTGCTCTTCTACTACTCTTCCGGCGGTTTTCCTGGAAAACCTGCTCCTGCGGGTCATTATCCCCTGTATTACTGCCCTTTCTTCATCTTGCCCGATCCCCGAAAGGAGCACCCAGTCACCCACGGCAGGATATTCCCGGCGGTCAGCAATTTCGTAATTCATTTTCCCGGATATCGAGGCCAGCAGTTCCCCTTTGGCCCAGTACACTTTGTAAAGGTTTTTATACTGCACTGCAACCCTGCCGACATCATAAGTGCCGCTGCATCTCTTATATTCATTTTCATATTCCTTATCCCAACCCAAATCCCTTAAGTCGTAAAAATGCTTTTCGGTTCGTTCCATTGTAAATGTTTGCCCTCCTGTTTTTGGGCATAAAAACAGCCCTGAAGTAGTTTTTGAAATTGACTACTCCCAGGGCACAAATACCAAAGAGCCCGAATTTTCCTGCTTCGGGAGATTTTATCCGCTCATTTTGGGAATAGTCAATGAAAACCTATAATAGGCCTTGTTGTCAGCATTATTAACCTGGGCTTTCATCAACTTCCCCCCTTTGGAAACAACTGATCTCTTTGAAACAACACCATTATATATTATTTGCAGTTTCATGAAAAGTTATGTTTACGGTGAATTTAAACTTTCAATTTTTGGGAAGCTTTTTTCTTTACTCCAAACCCACGTATACATTTACATCGATGTCATCCACAGAAAAGCTCAGCTTAATTGCCTTTTTCACCGGCAGGGTAGCCGTACCCGATTCGCTGATTAAAACTGTGGGAGGCGATATATCCAGCCCCTCTATCCCAATTTTGTTGAACTGCATACAGGAATTGGCCACCACCATGTTCCCCATCTCAGATAAAGCACTTTGAGCCAGGGAATCAAGGGTTGGAACTTCCATTCCCATCATCATTTTGGAGACAACTTGTTTTGCTGAGTCCATACTCATTCCAATGAGAACCACACCTTTGATTGAACCAAGGAGGGCAATATTTACAAGTACCCCTTCATAGGCAACACACGATTCTACCAGAGAAACGCCTTTTTTTCTTACAGAGCAGAAACCTATTTGGGGGAGAATTTCAGAAAAAGCAGCAAGAATTGGATTGATTATTTTTACGTCCATAGCACTGGTCCTTTCTTAAATCCGATACCCAAAAAAATGTGTCCACATTCTGTTTCGGCATACCCACCCTGCAGCTCCATACCGGGGCTGGCTACCTGAGCCGTATTTCCGGAAAACAAGCTGGGTGGGAATACCCGCAGGCCAAAGGCCTTGTCCTTGTTGTTCAGCATAGAACAAGCTGTGCCGGCAACAATATTGCCCAGCTCGGCAACCATGGCAATCGTCTCCTCCGGGTTTTTCGGCCGCCGGTGCAGTAACAAAAACACGATTCTTTCGGCGGTTTCAAGGGATAAGTCCATAATCATAGTGCCGGAGTGCCTTCCAATAATGCCAATAACAGTTGTAATCCCCTGGGAGAGGAATTGGGTGCCAATGGTGCCGGAAGGTGAGAAGTTTGCGGGAGCTTTTGTCATGCGGGTCATAGTTTGGGCCAGAGCTTCCCCAAAAACTTCAGCTGCCGTGTCCTTTAGTTTTAGGAACAGGGCGTCGGGAGCCATTACGTTCTTAAAAACTCGCAGGAGTGTTTCTCCATCCACCGGCTTTTGGATATAACCGGAAATTCCCAGGCGTCTGGCCTCGGCTGCAGTCTCTTCATCTTTTATTGAACTGATGAGGACTATTTTTGCGTCGGGGTCATGCAGAAGCAGTGCCCGGCTGCACTCAAATCCGTCTGAACCAGGCATGATTAAATCGATTGTAACAATGTCTGGCTTGCATGATGTGTACGCTTCAATCATAGAGTCAATGGAATCGGCTTCCCCTGCAACCTGGCAGCCGATACTGCCCAGGATTTCACCCAGGAGAGTGCGGGAAAAAGGAGAGTCATCCACTATCATTACTTTTAATCCGTTCATTATTGCAGCTCCCCCCATATTTTTTATTTCAAAGCCTTTATTATAGATATCGGTTGCTGCAGTCGGGGATATTAGATTTTATTGGACTAAAAAAGAACAAATTTACCTTTGGGGGGACCTGGGGAAAGGCCTACAAAAAGAGCCGCAGTTCTACCCTCTGCGGCTAATTTAATATGCAGTTGAAACCGCTCCAAGATAACGGATAAGCTCAGAAATAATGAGTGTCCGGCCCTTTAGAAATTTGGAACTTTAGTGATGAGTCCCAACCTTTGTAGTCGTCCTCTACCCGGCAAAAGCAGTAATCCTGCTCAAAATTTTTCAACAATCAGTCAAAAAATTTTACTCTACCCAGGGTAATACCATGGATTTTACTCTCTTTCGTAAGGTTTTCATTGAAACGTTCACCATTCTCCTTGCAGGAAAAAATCAAGAGGGTTCCCGGTTCAGTTTCAAACCAACCTGCAAGCTTATCGGGGCTCTGGTTACCGACAAACTCAGGATACTTTTCCCGGTATTTCTCCAGGGCTTCCAGTGCAGGGGCACCTACCTTAACTCCCAATTCAGTTGGATATTCCGGGGAGGAAACGTCAATTTGCAGAACTTCCCCGGTAGTCTGGCCAATTACAATATTGCACCCGTTTTGGTAATGGCGCATAATTACCCTCTCCCCGAAATACCCGCCTTCTTCTAAAGGGTTTTCGGTAAAATCGGCACCCAAGAGCTTATCCAACTCTTCGACCCCCATGCCTAAACGCACACCCCCGAGGCTTTCCCTGCTTTGCGCGGTCTGGAAGTCAATGGAGTCAGGTTCTTCCGGGTCCAAATCATTCCCTGATCTGGATTGGGGGGCCTTATTTCCTGTGGACTCTTCCGCGGGTTGAGAGCAGCCTGTAACAACTAAAGCAAAAATTAAAAGTACCAGCACAAACACGGATATTTTCTTCAATTATCTCACCCCTCATGTTTTTCCCAAGCTGACAATACTTACAATTCTCTTGACGGTTAAAGAGGATTATTTGTTCCGTTACCATCGTTATGAATTACTTAGTAACACAGAAAACCTTCTCCACTCATAGAAGATTGGGTTTTAATAAGGAAAAAACAAACTTTTTTGGCGTATTCCCCATTGGGGAACTCCGTGGCACGTGGGGTCAGAGTCCTCTGTAACAAGATGCGACAAATCTGCAAATAGAAAGCCCCCCGGTGCCATCGAAAGAGGGGGGCTTTGTCAGACTTTATGCTTTCAATTTTTTAAGTAGGAGAGGTTCACTTGATGTAGTTAATAACATCTCTGTTTCGGGGAGGCATTGAAGGATGTGTGCCGTCGGGATATCCTAAAGCAATTGCACAAAGGTGGCTGTACCCTTCCGGCATACCCAGTTCCCGCAGGAGATCTATACCTTCCTGGGAGATAAGAAGGAACCTGGAAAAACCAATCACACAGGAACCGATTCCTAAAGCCTCGGCAGCTAAAAGAATATTCTGCGCCGCCATACCGCAGTCAACTTCAATAAAATGTCCTCCAGTAATATGGGATATTAGGACTACCGTAGGTGCATGAAAGAAAACATGAAAACCCGGGGTGCTCATGAATCTGGCTGCATGACCTTCACCGGAATTTAAAGCATTACTCTGAATTATCCGGGCCATTTTATCGATTATTTCTTTATTCTGTACCACTGTGAAATGCCACTTCTGCTGGTTCCTGGCACTGGGTGCAAAAATAGCCGCGTCCATTATTCGTTGCATCTCTTCACCGACAATCTGTTCCGGCTTATATTTTCGAATACTCCTTCTACTGGCAATTACCTGTAGGGTTTCGTTCATTCAACCCAACCTCCAACTCCGTATAATTAATTTCTCATTTTCTTAATTATACCAATTGTGTACATATCTGACCCATTGGACACAACAGAAAAAATATTTTCGTCCAATTTGATTCTTAAGGAAGTGCTTAAGCATGAAGCCCAAAAATTACTAACCCAGGCCTTTACCGAACCTGGCTTTTTTATCCCATTGTTTGAAACGAAGATTCCTTCCGGGAAAGGAGAAAGCCAACCGGAAATAGAAAATGAAGGGGTTTCGATTCCAGTTATAAGGAAAAAAAGCAGCAATTGCCCACAAAATTAGACATCCATTTTTTTTGCAGGCTCAAACCGGGGTTCACGATTGACCTCATAATTTACAACGATTATTGCCAGGAATGTCAGCAGGCCGCCCGCAAGCTGTATAGGAAGCACACTTTCATTAAGGAAAACAAAACCGCTGGCCGCCCCAACAACGGGAATCAAGTTCAGATAGATTGTCGTCACGGCCACATCCAGGTGCTTCAAGGCGTATATGTAGAACAGGTAACCCAACACAGAACAGCATACAGCCAGGAATAAAATGTGCAAAAAGGATAACCAAGAAAACATTTTCCATTCCTTAACTTCCAGCAGGGCAAGGGGGATTAAAAACACTGTCCCGAAAACTGTCTGGAACGTTGTCAGGTAAAGCCCGGAATGCTTCCGCTGAAGAAATTTATTTACCAAAGTGTAAAAAGCCCAGACAAGCATTGCCCCAACCATAAACAGATTCCCTTTAAAATGGGTGGAACTAAAAGAAATCTGGCCGTTGGCAGTGACTGAGAGGTAAGTCCCCACAAGGGCAATTGCCACTCCCGTAATTTTTAGCACCGAAGCTTTACTGTGAAAAAAAACTATATCCAGGCAGATAGTAACCAGCGGTACAAAAGTCACGATTAGGGAAGCGTTTACTGCTGTAGTAAGGTTAATCCCGTTATTCTCAAAAAAATAATAAAAGGTAATACCCAAAAGTCCCGCGACGGCCATCCAGGGCAGATCAGCTTTCACCCTCTTCAAGTCAGGTTCAACTTTATACATCAGCAGCCCCAAAATTAAAGAAGCAATAGTAAATCGGAATAAAGCAATAGTGGAAGGAGGAAGTTCTCTAAGAATAATCTTCGTGCTAATAAAAGAAACACCCCAAAATATTACTGTGACCAGCATGGCCAAGTTGCTGAGAAGGAATTCTTTGCCTTTTAAGAAATTACGGGTTTTCCTTATTATAGACATGTCTCTTTCTTCTTTCCAGTGTAATGTACAGCGGGCCTGTGCAAGAAGCTAACTTGACTTTCCCGTGTGGAACCTGCAGACTAACTGACTCCGACAAATCATGTATTCTATTATATCAATTTAATCAATCATTTCCCAAAGAAAATCCGACCTGTAAACCGAGCCAATTATTTTGAACCAGATTCCCCCGAAAAAAAATAAAGTTTTCCAAAAGTAGGAACTGGTTAAAAAAATGTCGAAATATTTAGAAAGAACCTTTTCTAAGTGGTGGAAATGCATCTTTTCGTTCGCATTGACATTAATATTTTTGCCCTAATATTGTGCAGCTTGCTGTTGTACGACGCTTACATCCGGGCAGAAAAGCAGCTGTTGGAGTACAGGCTCTTTATTGCTGTAGTAGTGTCCAACAGTGTTCTGCTTTTATTGGAATCTATTAGATGGGCATTGGACGGTCACCCTGGCAGTATTCTAGCCTTCATATACTCAGCACTGAACGTACTTCATTTTGTTTTTGTCCCTGCCCCGGCATTTTTCTGGGCACTTTATGCCCACTTTCAAGTTTTCAATGACCAGGCCAGGACCCGCAAAATACTTATCCCCCTTCTTATCCCTTTGTTGGCAAACACTGTTTTGTCGCTACTAAACCCAGTAACCCATTCCATGTTTTATTTGGACAGTCAAAATTTCTTCCATCGGGGTCCTTTGTTTCCGTTGCTGGTGGCAATTGGGTTTTTCTACCTGCTGTACGCTTTAGCCCTAATAATCAGCAATAAGCACCGGATCAGAAAAGAATATTTTTTCCCCCTGATTGGGTTTCCCGTTCCCCCTGTCATAGGCAGTATAATCCAGATTCTTTTTTATGGGGCTTTCACTACGCACAGCAGCATAACTCTGTCTCTAATAATTGTATATAGCAATATTCAAGCCAAAAAACTGAACACAGATTATCTAACGGGGCTGTACAACCGAATGGGCTTCCAGCAGTACCTCAAAAATAAAATACAGAGCCAAAAAGAAGAACCCTTTGCGGGAATTATCATTGACATTGACAATTTTAAGCGCATTAACGACCTTTACGGGCATACTGTAGGAGACAAAGTCCTCCAAACAGCTGCCGCTCTTCTAAGAAAAAGTCTGCGTAAAGAAGACTTTATTGCTCGCTTTGGGGGGGATGAATTCATAGTTATAGTTAATGCCCGGGATATGTCCCAACTGGAAGGAATTGTGAAAAGAATAAAGGACAACGTTGAAGAATATAACCTTACAAATAGTGAGCCTTTTAACTTGGCCTTCAGTATGGGCTACGACATGTTTGACGAGTCTTCTATGGATGAACACTCCTTTTTAAAGCACATTGACTCTTTAATGTATAAACACAAAAGAGCAAAGATTGCCGCCCAGCGTAAAAAGCTATTTGGTGGGGAATTTTTCAAGAAAGATAAAGGCAGCTAGAAAAACAAACTTTGTCTATAAAGTGACTCTGTTTGCATACTGTTTGTATCTCCGGAAATCAGCTTCCCTGCATTCCAGGAAAATCAATACCCCTTCATTTTTATATACCGTTGACTTAACATTGGCATAATCGTTAAGATAAGACACAACTTCCCCCTTGTCATAGGGAATAAGCATTTCGCAGTAAACATATTCCTTAAAAGCTTTTTTCCGAATGGCATCAGCCAGTTTTTCCATACCGGCTTTTGTCTTGGCAGAGATATAGAAGCTGTCTTTTTCTACTTCAAGAATTTCCTCCTCAATCAAATCTATTTTATTGTAAGCGTAAATAACGGGAATATTATCCGCTCCCAGCTCCCTTAATGTCTCCCTGGTTACTTCCACCTGCCGAGGGTAATTTGGGTTGGAGTAATCCACAACGTGAACCAGCAAATCGGCTTCAGCCACCTCTTCCAACGTTGAGCGGAATGCTTTGACCAGTTGGTGAGGCAGTTTGCTGATAAATCCCACCGTATCCGTCAGCAAAAAAACCTTGTTATCCGGCAGTTTTACACGCCTTACCGAAGTCTCCAGTGTGGCAAAGAGCATATCCTCTTCAAAAACCTGCTTGTCAGAGGGTGAATCGTACATGTCTATCATGGCATTCATAATCGAAGACTTCCCTGAGTTTGTGTATCCTACCAGGGCAACTACCGGTACTTCCGTTTTTTTACGCTTTTTCCGCTGGTTCTGCCTTTGAGCTACAAGGTTCTCCAGTTCCTTATTCAGCCTGCTGATCCGGTCCTCAATCTTCCTCCGGTCCAACTCAAGCTTTGTCTCCCCGGCGCCCCTGCTGGTTACTCCGGCACCTGCTCCCTGACGGCTCAACTGAATTCCCTTACCGGTCAAACGGGGCAGCATATACTGCAGACTGGCTATTTCTACCTGCAGTTTGGCTTCCTTGGTTTTTGCCCTTCGAGCAAATATGTCCAGAATTAAGACAGTCCGGTCCAGTATCTGGCAGTCCAGAGCCGCTTCCAAGTTACGGATTTGAGAGGGGGACAGTTCATCGTTGAAAATCACTATTTCACCATCCATGACTTCAAGCAGCGCCCGTACCTCCCCGAGCTTTCCCCTGCCAATGTAATAGGCACTGTTTGGATGGTCCAATTTTTGGGTAATTTTACCCACTGTTTCAATATCACAGGCGGCTGCCAGATTGGCCAGTTCCTCCATTGATTCCGCAAAGTTTTCCTGATCGTTAAAATCAACGCCAACCAGTACCGCTTTAGATTTTTGTTCCATCAAAAACCCCCGTTCTACATAGTGGACACATCATAAACCAATTTATATTTTCCCTATAACATTCTTCTAACTGTGCGGCAGCCTTTACCTCCCTCTTCCTGTAAATTTTCATTTTACGGAAAAGGCAAATTCGCCGGCCTATTGCTGAAACCTGCCGGACCGGCCCTCAATCTTCCACCGGTCCGGCTCAAGCTTTGTCTCGCCGGCACTCCTACTGCTTACTCCGGCACCTGCCTACCTGACGGCCAAACGGAACTCCCTTACCAGTCAAATGGGAAGGCATATAATGCAGGCGGGCTATTTCTACCTGGAGTTACCTTTCCTGAAGGCAGATGGTGAACGGGTTACAACTCTTGTCGGGAGATTTGTTTGGGAAAGCTTGACGACGGCGGCTCTGCGCAGGTGCTGTTGGCTGCCTGTGCTATGGGTTAATGTATCTCCAACTTTACCAGCCCGGCATCCTCTGCCGCCCGGACAGCTGCAGCATATTCCTGCCTTGTGATACGCCGGTTCAGTTCCGGGTAATTCTCTGCCAGGTGAGCGGGGTAATACTGGCGCATAATGTTAACATAAGTGTAAGGGGAAATCTCTTCCGCTAAAAAGCACATAATCTCTTCAGTGCCTGCCAGTCCCCCAGGCATTACCAGGTGCCGCACCAGGAGGCCCCGATAGGCCAGGCCATCCTCATCAAGCTTCAAATCACCAACCTGACGGTGCATTTCTTTAATAGCGGTCTTTACAGCCTTGGGGTAACCTTTTACCCTCAGGTATTTAACAGCCGCTTCTTCATCAATAAATTTAATGTCAGGCATGTAAATATCTATAATCCCATCCAGGAGTTCCAGTGTCTCAAGCGTATCATATCCTCCTGTGTTATACACAAGGGGGATATGCAGGCCTTTCTCCGCGGCAATGGCTACCGCCTGGATTATCTGGGCAGCAAAGTGGGTAGGAGAAACAAAATTGATATTATGACAGCCAAGATCCTGAAGTTGAAGCATGGCACTCGCCAGTTCTTCAAGAGAGATCCCAAACCCGTGGTCTTTTTGGCTCAGTTTATAGTTCTGACAGAAAACGCATTTGAGATTGCAGTGGCCGAAAAAAATAGTCCCGGAACCGTGCCTTCCTACCAATACTTCCTCCTCACCAAAATGAGGATTTACACTTTCAACCACAGCAAATTCCCCTGCGCGGCAGAAACCTTTTTCCCCCTGGGCACGGTTGATACCACATAAATGAGGGCACAGCTTACAGTCCTGCAGCATTTTCACTGCAGCCTCAGCGCGGGCTTTTAATTCTCCACTTTTAGCAAGTTTCAGGTATGAAGGTTTTTTCCACATAGAAAGCACCCTGGAAAAAATTTTAGTCATATTACCCTTATTGTCTGCTCTCTCATATCCATATTCCCACTCCGGCAGGCTGCTGCTCACCCTGCCGGGTTGCAAACCCGGGAATTATACCGAACTGCCCAGCTCCTGCCCTACTCTTTCAGTACTCCTAATCCAGGATTTTCACATAAAAGGTCCTGCGCCGCGGGCCGTCAAATTCACAGAAATAAATCCCCTGCCAGGTTCCTAGAATAAGCTTTCCCTCCCGGATAGGAATAGATTGGGAAGTCCCAACAGTACTGGCTTTTAAGTGAGCCGCGGAATTGCCCTCACTGTGGCGGTATTTGGGGTATTCCCAGGGAAAGACCTCATCCAGGCGCATTAACAAATCCGCTACCACATCAGGGTCAGCGTTCTCATTGACAGTAATCCCTGCTGTAGTGTGAGGGCAGTAGACAACTGCCACCCCATCCTTTACCTTTTCCTTCAGGATAGCTGCCTCTACATGACGGGTAATATCAACCATCTGGCTTCTCTTTTCGGTCCTGATTTCAATTTTATGAAGGATCGGTGTCACCCCCCGCTTGTCCTACCATGCTGTGTCACTGTTTCTTCAAATCCTTTTAGAAAAATAACGCAGGCCTCACAAAACCAGCCGTTCACGTCCTCATTCGAATCGACTTGATTTTGAATGATAACATGGCGCATCCACTTGCCGGGGTAGATTTCCACAGCTTCCACAATCTGTTCATCTTTAACGTAATGCCCCGGGCTTAAGAAAAGAACCGTGAGGTTCTCAAGGCGTTTTTTGACCCAGGAATTGAAAGCCGCCCCATTAAACCTAAGGCCCCACACACGTATAGACATAGGGCGAGGCCTTTTACTTTAATCCCTGGACAGGTGCTCCACCTCAGGTGTCCAGTTCGTACCAGGTTACAGTATAACTTATATTATCAACACCTTCCCCCAAATTGCCCTCAATCCTAACTATAAGGGTAAACCCCGGGGGTACAACAATCTGCCCGTTAAAATTCAACCAAAACTCCCCTGTCGGGTGACGAGTGACTGAAAGGCGCACTTCAGATTGTATTACAGGGTTCAGGGTTACCAAAACCGTACTGGTGATAGGAGAACCCACATTGTAATTTACGGAAAACACCTCTGCGCCCCCTGTAACATTGCCTGAAGAAACTGTAACGTGTAGAGTCTCATGGTAGCCGCGCTGCAGCGCCGGCTCTAACTGAACACCCCCTGAAACAGTATTTAGATACATTACCCTGGGCCCTGGGTTATTAAAGGCAACGGTGAATTCCTGGTCCCCCGGACTAATAAGGTCTTCTTGGCTGATACCAAACAGTAATCCTGCCTGGGCGTAGGCGCTTGCATTAGGTATTGTACTGGTAGTCCCATGAATATCCTGCTGTGTGGTGCGGAGAACCCCGTCCACACCTTGTCCCAGGGTCTGTGCAACCGTCTCCAACCGGCCATGAGCATCATTCTTAACAGGAATCCGCCTGTTTGAACCGAATACTTGTACCTTTACAGTTTCATGGTCGTGGCAACCCCGGTGGGGGGAACTGTCTCTTAAATCATTGCTGTCCACCCATTAAACCTCCTTACTCATATCAGCTTTTACATATTATGCCAGCATGAGTGGAGGTGTTCCCGGGATGCCCGAGTTAACATGATGATCCACAAGTTCCTTAATATTGATTGAGCGGCCAAAGGCAAAAAAGCAACCAGCCGGGTTACAAGCTTTTTTTCAGGCGTTCATTTACTTCTTCAAGAAATTCCATAGTGTTGACTATCTGCTTGTCCCCTTCCGCAAGTAGAGCAAGGTCCTTGGTCATTATTCCAGCTTCAATTGTATTCAACGCTGCTTTTTCCAGCTTGTCAGCAAACCTGACCAGATCATCATTTTTATCCAGTTCCCCTCTTTTTCTCAAAGCCCCCGTCCAGGCAAACATAGTTGCCACCGGGTTGGTGGAAGTTTTCTCCCCTTTAAGGTAGCGATAGTAATGTCTCGTTACTGTACCGTGGGCTGCTTCATATTCGTAATACCCTTCCGGTGAAACCAATACCGAGGTCATCATGGCCAGGCTTCCGAAAGCTGTGGCCACCATATCAGACATTACGTCACCGTCGTAGTTTTTGCAGGCCCAGATGAAGCCGCCTGAACTGCGGATGACCCTGGCTACCGCATCATCGATCAAGGTGTAAAAATACTCAATTCCCGCAGCCTCAAATTTTTCTTTGTATTCCTTGTCGTAGATTTCCTGAAAAATATCCTTAAAGCGGTGGTCATATTTCTTGGAAATAGTATCTTTTGTGGCAAACCAAAGGTCCTCTTCCCGGTCCAGGGCATAGTTAAAACATGCCCTGGCAAAACTGGCGATAGACTTGTCCAGGTTATACATCCCCAGCAGGATACCCGGCCCTTCAAAATCATGAATCAGCTCTTTCTGCACCTGTCCGTCTTCCCCGGCAAAAACCAGTTCCGCTTTTCCCTTTTTCCCAACAATCATTTCTGCATCCCTGTATATGTCTCCATAGGCATGCCTGGCAATAGTAATAGGCTTCTCCCACGTCTTAACAAAGGGTTTGATATTTTTTACGAGAATAGGTCCTCTGAAAACTGTCCCATCCAATATGGCTCTAATTGTCCCGTTAGGGCTTTTCCACATCTGCTTCAGGTTATATTCTTCTACACGCTGAGCATTTGGAGTAATGGTTGCACATTTGACGGCTACACCGTATTTTTTTGTCGCCTCTGCAGCCTCAATTGTAATCTGGTCCTCTGTTTCATCCCTTTTTTTAATTCCCAGGTCAAAATAGACAGTTTTTAAGTCTATGTAAGGAGTAATAAGGACATCCTTAATATCCTTCCAGATCACCCTGGTCATTTCATCCCCGTCCATTTCAACCAGGGGAACATTCATTTTAATTTTTTCCTGCATTTGTTATCACTCCTAGTCTCTTATTTAGAAGGTAAGTTAAAACACGCGCCCATAATATATTACCACAGATGCAGCCATCTTCTCCAACATGGCGGTATTTTGGAACGATTAATACTCTCCGGTAGATAGGTAAAATGCTGCCTTTCCTCAAAGGATTCGCCTTTTAATAGACAGGCACCAATAGACTACTCAAAAACCTTTGGAGTCATCGGTGATACGGCTCGTGTTTCATAATTGTAAACCCCCGGTATAGCTGTTCGCACAGAAATACCCGCATGAGCTGGTGGGGAAAAGTCATTTTGGAGAAAGAGAGTCGCCAGTGGGCAGTTTCCAGAAGAGAGGAATGCAGTCCCAGGCTGCCCCCGATAATAAAGGTAAGGCGGCTCCTGCCCCGGAGCATTAAAGCCTGGATACGTTCAGCCAAATCCTCGGAGCTGACCTGCTCCCCACTGATGTCCAGAGCGATAATATAAGAGCCTTCCTTCATATTCTTTTTTATGCGTTCAGCTTCCGTCTTTAGAACCCTCTCCATATCACCGGGAGAAAAACAGGAGGGGACAATTTCCTCCTTTACTTCAATAACCTCAACCTTACAATAGCGTGAAAGCCGCTTCATGTATTCCTGCGCCGCATCCCGCAGGTACTTCTCCTTTAATTTACCAACACAAATTATCTCAACGTACATGTCTATCCCCCATGCAGAAGCCCGAAGGCATTTACAGCAGGTATTAAGTTCTGCCGACTAAATTTACTCTCTTGGCATTTCCCCCAGGGTAAGGTTAAAGGTCCTCCTGCTGCCGTCCCTGACAACAGCTATGGAGATTTTATCTCCAACCTTATGTTTGGCAATTATGCTGTCCAGATCAGCATAGGAAGCAATTCTGGAACCGTCGATTTCCACGATAATATCCTCGGGCTTTATGCCTACCCTGGCTGCCGGACTTCCCGGTACAACTCCTCCCACATATATGCCTGTGGGGATATTGTACCATTCAGACATTTCCGGGGTAATCTCCTGGAAATTGTAGATACCGATAAAAGGTCTGCTTACATATCCCTTATCCAGAATCTGCTGAATAATCGGCTTGGCATCGGCAATGGGAATGGCAAATCCCATGCCCTCAACACCTTCAGTAGCAATCTTTACGCTGTTGATACCTATAACCTGGCCCTGCATATTCAACAGGGGTCCTCCGCTGTTTCCCGGGTTAATTGCTGCATCCGTTTGGATAAGGTTCAGAGTTGTCTCCGCCCCTCCCCGGGAGGTAGCCACGGTGATTTCCCTGTCCAGAGCGCTTATCACTCCTGATGTTACTGACCGGGCAAATTTGGCTCCCAGGGGGTTCCCTATAGCCACTACGCCTTCCCCCACCTGGAGTTTTTTTGAGTCTCCCAGAGTAACTTGCGGAAGCTTTTTG